>NZ_JBSGJZ010000007.1:259022-301214 GCF_053605825.1 Saccharopolyspora sp. NPDC003752
CCGGATAACCAGTCTTGTCAGCAACAACCTCCAACAACACCGACTCCGCCGAAGCCACCGCCCCCTCATCCACCGCCGTCTCCACAACAAACGCAGCATCGAGTTTCGTGGCAGCACCGTCCGGCGGGACTGTCACCACCGATTTCCCGGTCGACCCGTTCGATGCGGCCTGCTTGTCCGCAGTCGACTCCGCGAGCGTGCTCGGCGCGCTCAGTGCCGGCATATCCGGTCGAATCGTTGGGAGGACCGGCTCGCCCCCTTGAGCGTCCGTCAAGAACCTCAGTTGTGCTTCGCCAGCCCTCTCATGGGCTCTCGTGATGGCTGCAACCTGGTCGCCCACCGCGACGAGGGCCGCAGCCACGTCTGCGGAAAGCATGCCCCCGGCACTAGCCTGCTGCGTGATCTCGGCGAGCCGCTCGGCGACCTTTTCCTGGACCTGCAGCAACTCCTGGTGCACCATGGTCTGCTTCTCCACCGACTCGGCGATCTGCTTAGCCCCCTCCACCAGCCGCACGGTCTCCGCCGATGCCATTGCTGTCGATGGGTTGCCCGCAGCATCGGTATGGTCCCGGTTCGAAGTAGCGGCCGACGTCTCCTCAATTGCGGGGCTGGGAGCGGCAAGGGCGTTGGCGTAGGCCTGCCGTCGTTCGTCGGGAACGTAGTTGACCCCGCGCAGCGGAATCGCGAACTTGGGCTCGCGCTTCTCCATGACGGGTGGGAGGTACCGGTTAACTCGTTCGAGCGGTACCCCCGCCGTGAGCAGCTGCGCAACTGCGCCCATGAGGTCTTGGTCGCTCGTGTCCGGGCGCCCGGCGTCGGTCGAAACCACGAGGACTTCGTCGTGCTCCTCCGGCAGATTCGCCGACACCAAACTTGCCAGGATCTTCTTCGGACCGATCTCGACGAAGACCCGAACGCCATCGGCGTACATCGCCGCGATCTGGTCAGCGAACTCCACCGGTTCGACGATCTGGCGGACGAGCGTTTGGGCGTTTGCGTCTGCGTCCTCGATGTAGCTGGCTCCGTGGGTGTTGCAGTAGACACGCGATGCCGCACCGACTTGCACCCCGTTCAGAGTGCGCGCGAACTCGGCCCGCGCGGGCTCGACATAGCTCGTGTGAAAGGCTGCCGCTACCGGCAGCGCATAGGTCTTCAGCCCCGCCGCCTTGCACCTCAGGGCGAAGTCCTCGACCGCCTTGGTGCCGCCGCCGACGACCGTCTGAGCCGGCGAATTGACGTTGCAGACGTTCACGTCGCTGTGCCCTTCGAGCAAGCTCCGGACCGTCGCGCTGCCCGCGTCGACCGACAGCATCGTTCCCGGGTCGCTGCCGTCCGCCCCGCAGGCAGCCATTGCCGCGCCGCGGGCACGCGCGGCACGAAAGTAGTCCTTGCGATTAAGTGCCCCGGCAGCCCACAACGCAGTGAGTTCGCCGAAGCTATGGCCGACAAACGCAGTTGGTGTCAGTCCGAGCTCACACAGGAAGTCGTAGTACCCGGCCGATAGTGCGCCGATCGCGGGCTGAGCGTAGTCAGTCCGCCGAAGCATCTGCTCCTGCTCAGCGCGTGCTTCCCCGGTGTTCGCCGGTGGGGGGTACGTCACGAGACCGACCGGTTCACCAGACGCGTCGATCGCGTCGATCTCAGCGAATGCGGCGGAAATGTGCGGTACGACCAGGGAGGCGGCTCGCCCCATGTCCACGTGCTGGCTGCCCTGCCCGGCGAAAGCGACCGCCAGGGTCTCAACACCCGCAAGGGCTCGGCGACGGTAGTGGATGCCCTTCGGGTGGTCGAGCACGTCGCGGCCATTCGCCGAGCGAAGCAGTTCGCAGGCGAGTTCCCTCCGCTCGGCCAGGTCATCAGCCCCGTGGACGAGCACCAGGCGGGCGTGATCGGCCGGGACCGGCCCCCCGTCAGCCGGCGGCTGGTCCGTGACAGCTGCAACCAGGGTCTCGAGGTCCGGGGCGTGCCACAACGCCACACCGGACGCGCTGTGCCCGGCACGACCAGCCGCAGCCGTCGGAGCCTCCTCCACGACGCAATGGAAGTTGGTACCCCCGAAACCGAATGACGACACTGCTCCGCGACGGCGGCTCTCCGGGCTGGGCGGCAGCCAAGGACGCGCGGACGTGTTCGGGTAGAAGATCGACCTCGAATCGGCGAGAGGAGCCGCTGGGGCCTCGACGTTGATGGTGGGCGGCAAGACCTGGTGATGGAGGGCCAAGGACATCTTGATGAGCCCGGCTGCACCTGCCGCCGCTTTCGTGTGCCCGATCTGCGACTTCACGCTGCCGATCGCGACGCTGTGGGGTGGGCAGTCGTGTTCGGCGTACAAGGACTTCAGCGCACCCAGCTCAGTTTCGTCCCCCGCTGGTGTCCCCGTTCCGTGCGCCTCGACGAGACCGATGTCAGCCGGCGTGCATCCAGCGTCGTCGTACGCCCGACGCAGTGCCCGGATTTGTCCGCTCTCCCGCGGCGCGTAGATGCTCTTGAAACGCCCGTCGCTCGACGACCCGATGCCAGTGATCACGGAGTAGATGCGGTCCCCGTCGCGCTCGGCATCGGCAAGGCGCTTCAGAGCGAGCATTCCGATGCCTTCGCCGATCATCGTGCCGTCGGCGTTGCGGTCGAAAGGCCGGATCTGCTCCGACCGCGACAGTGCTGGCGTCTTTGAGAAGCACATGTACATGAGGATCGTGTTCTCGGCGTCACAGCCGCCGACGAGCATCATGTCGGCCCGACGGTCGACCAGTTCAGCCACCCCATAGCGAACCGCAGCGAGCGAGCTCGCGCATGCGGCGTCGAAGGTGCAGTTGGTGCCGCCGAGGTCGAACCGATTGGCTATGCGTCCAGCCACGACGTTGCCGAGCATGCCTGGGAAGGAGTTCTCCTCCCACGGAGCGAAGGCTTTGCGGAAGCGCTCGACGACCTCGTCCGCGGCTGCGTCCGAGAGACCGCAGCTCTGCACCACTTCCCGCAGAACCGGTGCCTGGAGACGAGTCGCGAGTGGCTGGGTCAACGAGTTGGCGCCGGTCACACCGAGAGTCACGCCCGTCCGGCTCGGGTCGTACCACGACGCGTCCGGGCAACCAGCATCCGCAAGCACATCCCGGGCTACGCCAAGACTCAGCAGTTGCAGGATGTCGGTCACGCCGAGGATGTTCGGGGGGATGCCGAACTCCATCGGGTCGAAGTCGACCTGTGGCACGAACCCGCCTCGCCGGCAGTAGGTCTTGTCCTCGGCGGTCGGGTCGGGGTCGTAGTAGTCCTCGATGCGCCAATGGGATTCGGGGACGTCCTCCATACAATCCCGACCTCGGACGACGTTCGTCCAGAACTCCTGCTTGTTCCTGGCCTGAGGGAACAAGCAGGCGATTCCGACGACCGCCACCGGCTCATCGGCCAGTCGGCGTCCTTCTCGCTGCTCAGTCTCTACGTCGCCCACGAGTGCACTCCTCGGGTCAGGTGCGTTCGTCGCTTGTCAGTGGCGCAGTGCGGAATCAACCAAGGCGGCAATCGATTTGGCCGCCTCGGGGTTGCTGAACATCGTGTAGTGGTCACCCGGGCAGTAGTGGACAGCGACATCACCGACGACCGGTTCCCATCCGAGGGACGAGACGTCGTCGAACAGCCCACGCTGTGGGCGGACGAGCGTGACCGGGAAAGCCGGTGGTCCCGGGTCGAATCCGTCGTGCAGCTGCTTGTTCCGCAGTATTCCGTCGACGAATGCTTCGAAAACCTTGCGCAAGCCCGCTACGGATGTGTCCCGTTCCATGATTCCGCGTTGCTTGCAGCGTTCGAGGATTGCGGAAAGTCCCTCGGTAGTCGTCATGTTCTCGAAGTCGGAGTAAGCAAAGCCGAGCGGTGCACCGCGTTTGGCACCGAAGTACATCGCGAACCAGTCGAGGCCTTCCCTGCTCGGCAACGAGTCACCGAACTTCTTCCCCGGGTCACCCTCGCCCGGCGCGATGCTGTCGAGCAGGAACAGATGCTCGACGGCACGGTCGGCGGCCAGCCGCTCCGCCGTGCCGTAGGCGAGGACGCCGCCGAACGACCAACCGAGCAGCACCACCGGTCGGTCACCCGCGAACTCGTGAATCTCGGCCACAAATCGTTCGGCGATCTCCGCGACGGTGATCTCCAGCGGTTCGCCGCCCAACATCGATCTCCGGTACTCCGGAATCTTGTCGATCTGCAGGACTCCCAGGCCGATCCCGCCGAGCTCCTCCGCGAGCGCCTCGTAACTCCTGACGAGCAGCGCACCGGGATGGGTCACAACGACGACACCCTCGTCTGCGCCCGGTGCGGCGAGCACCTCCATCCCGCCGTCCGATCCCCCTCCAAGCCGGCGGGCCGTCCGGTCAGGCGACATGCTTGCCGGCCTCCTCGACGATGTACCGCGCCAGCTGCGAGATCGTCGGGTGGTACCAGAGCGCCGTCGTCTCGAGCTCCATGCCGAGCCAGCTCTCGAGTTCACCGGCGAGCACGAGCGCCTCGTTCGACTCGATGCTGAACTCGTCGAAGTACTGCTCGGTGTCGACCTCGGAAGCCGGGACGCCCAGGCGATAACCGATCTTCTCCGCCAGCCAGTTCTCGATCTCGGACACGGTGAAGGCGGCCATGATTTCCTCCTCGAATTCGACCTGCGTCGGGCAGGCGTCAGCGAACGCCTGATGAGGGATTGCGGGGCTCTCGCTCAGGCGGGCGTTACCGTGCGCGAGAGGATTCCCTCGGCGGCCGCCAGTCCGGAATCGAACGCCGATTCATGCATACCGATGATGTCTTTACCCAGTTTGCGGGAGTGCAGATAACCGCCGCAGAACGTGATCGGACCTTGCATCGCGGCCTGCCACAATTCCTCCTGCAACGATCGGACTTCGAAGTTGATGACCGGATGCCGGTAGTCGAAGGATGCGAGCAAGCGCTCCTCGTCGATCTCCCCCGGATAACCGAGGGTCACGAAGTAGTCCTGGTCGGCATCGAGCGACTGGAGCGCGTTCATGTAGAAGACGACCCAAGCGTCCACGTCGTCGCCGACCGCGCGGCGCCCGTAGTTCCAGCTTCTCCAGGAAGCCCGGTCGGCAGGCATGACCGATGGGTCGGTGTGCAGCAGAACGCGGGACTGCGAGTAAGGCACCTTGCCGAGCACAGCCGCCCGGTCCGCGGCGAGCCCTTCGACCAAGCGCAGCCCATCGTCCGCGTGGAGGGCCATGACGACGCGGTCGAATCTCTGCGTGCCCGCGGCGCTTACGACCTCGACCTCACCGTCGATCTCGCGGACGCGCTCCACCGGGCAGGACAGCCGGACCTCCGCGCCGCTGCGTTCGAGAGCCGCCACCGCTCGCTCCACATAACGAATGCTCCCGCCCTCGACGGAGCGCCAGTCGACCTTCTGCCCTCCGAGACCTCCGCTCCCGTGCGCGATGTAGAAGGCGATGACGGTGGCAGCGGTCATCTCCCAGATCCGTTCGGCCGGGACCGCCCAGGCCGCCGAGCAGATGAGCACTACGAAACCCCACTTGAAGTCCTCGGAGTACCCCTCGCGTTCGAGGTACTCGCCGAGAGGCAGGTTCGCTTGACCACGGAGGAAGTGCTTCGGCGCGGTCTCGTGAAACCACTGCGCCTCCAATTTGATCGACGCGAGCGCCGGATGCGAGTCCATCGCGGACTCCCCGAGCGGCGCCTGCAGATCCTCCGAAGTGTATTGCCACCCGGCGTCGTTGTCGTAGAAGGAGAACCCGCCGACGTGGCGCACCGAGGACACGCCGAGCTCCTCGAAAAATTCTGTTACACGCGGGTAGTACGGCTCGTTGAACACCATGAATGCGGTGTCCACACCGATTGTTCTCCCGCGATCCTGCACTTCTACGCTGTTGGCGTGGCCACCAGCACGCGAGTCAGCCTCGAACACGGTGACATCACACGCCGACCGGAGCTTGTAGGCCGCCGATAGCCCCGTGATTCCGGCACCCACGATCGCCACTCTTGTGCGCATACATCCGCCTCGCATCACTCTTCGGGTAGGACGGGATAGAGACTCAACAGAAACGGAGCGGCATGGAGGCAGCTATCCGCTCTACTCTCGAACCTGTCAGGATGCCGCTCGAGAAGTGTTGTCCATTATGGTCAGTCACCTCTGCCCCAGACTGGTCACTCGCCCTGGTCGAGTGCATACGAAGGGTCTAGCGGCCGCCGTACGTCCCGACCGCCGGTCGATCCTTCGCAGCGACCAGGCCGGCCGGGTGACGTGGCGCAGCTCAGTCCTCGTACGGAATGAAGTCGGGCTTGCTCGCGCCGCAGACAGGGCACACCCAATCGTCAGGGATGTCAGCGAAGGCGGTACCAGGAGGAATCCCGCCGTCCGGGTCCCCCTCGGCAGGGTCGTAGATCATGCCGCAGCGCAGACAGATCCATAGATCTCGGGTGGAGACGGTCATCCTCGGTTACCCTTCGCTCGTGTCGTTCAGGGGTCGATCGTGTCGGAGGCGGCACGGGTGAAGCGATTGGCACGACGGAACGTTCCGAAGTCGTTGAACCGGACCCCGTTTTCGCGCAGCACCTTCTGGCAGTCGCGCTTGATAGCTTCCCGGATCCAGAAGGGGTCGCGGACCAAGAAGTGATGGATGGCGTGAGTCTCACCGAAGTTGAAACACAGCGCCTGGAAGGGCTTGAGCCACCACTTCGTCCACACTTGGGTCTGCTGGAGGACGTTGTGCGCCTCAACATCACCGTAATAGTGCAGATTCGAACTCACGAAGTAGATGCAGAAGCTGCGGATCGCGTTCGGCGCAAGAATCGTCACGGCCAAGATGCCCAGAACCTCCTGCCCTGGGACCTGCGCCGGGCCGAAAACCCACTGATAGACATGGATACCGATGAAGATGTGCCAAAGCAGGTAGTGCATTGCCCCAAGCGGGAAGTAGGACATCCGGTTGATGTTCGTCAGATACCGGGCTTCCTCCGGCGTCCGGGCCTCCTGTTCCACGTAGGCCTGAACTAGTTGGGGCATCCGGAACGGCTTGGTATATATGCCGATAAACGAATCCAGAAGGGTGACGAGCCGGTAACTTCCCCAGCCCTCACCGTTGGTGATGGCGCGTTCCTCGAGGTCGGATTCCGTGCCCGAGACCGCGTGGTGGTGCAGATGCAACCGGCGCCGGACCCACGGGTTGATGGTGCTGGGCCGCAGCAACCAGACGCCGAACATCATCGTGTTGTGCACGATCCGGTTTGTGCGGAAGTACATCGAGTGGATCAAGTCGTGCTCCAGCTCGTGTAGCAGTGAGAGCCAGAACGCGCTGATCAGAATGGTCGCCCACCCAGGAAAAACGCCGGCGATGTAGAGCCACGCGTCGGCGACCACGCCGAGGATCGACACGACGAAGATCGCCATGCCGACTCCGTCCTGATGCCGGGTGAGCCAGGGATGCCTGACTCGCCAGTCGTCACCGATTTCGATGATCGACTTCCGGATGGTCGCGATCTGGTCAGCGTCTTCACGTCCGAGATGCCGCTCACCTGGTAGCCGACTTGCGATTGCCATGTCTCACACCTCCAAATTAGAGAGCGACTGTTCCGTAGTTGCTTGGGGTTGGCCAAGCACCACACTGATCGGCATTCCGTCGCCGGAAAAGACCAGGTACAGCCTGAGACCCCAGTAGAACCGGGGATGGGCGGCGCAGCAGCCGTAGCCGGTTCGTGTCCGGCCAGGTCCGAGCGCTTGACCGTTTCTCGCGACATCCCGCAGGGCACGGGAGCGGCGTCGGCGATCCACATGCCGCCGGACCAGGAGGGGCAGCATTCGGCTAGGACCAAGATTGTCTTGCACAGCAACGGTTGCGCGGCCTTGAGCCGCTCGTGGTAGCCCGGCTGCTTCGGCAGGTGCGGAAACATTGCCCGCCAGGCCGGGCTGCTGTGAACGTGGCGGATCCACCGGCGTTCGGAGTGGTGCCCCAGCAGGACCTGGGCCACTGCCGGCGTGAGCAGCTCGCTGTCGGGCAGCTTGGGCTCTCGGCCACGGCCGGTGCGGGGTACAACCACGTGATCGTCGATCAGTACATGGAGTGCAGCCAGGAGGGTGTTCAGTTCCTTGCACACACATTGATCTTGAACACCCTCCTCCCATGTCCACGGACCGGTCGCGCTTCACATGACCTTCACGGAATCAACCGTCTAGCGGGCTGCTTTGCCCGAGGACAAGCCACACCAGATGCAGGCCAGAAGATCACCCCGACTCCACGAGTCCTCGAATTCATTGCCACAGCTAACCAGACCCTCGGACGCCAATCCGGCAGCTAGACCGGCAGCTACAAACGGCTTCCGGAAGGAGGAAACTGCCGTTGACACCCCACCGCGCAACGATTCAGGATACGCACCACGGGCAGACCGGGCTGAGCTCATCTTCCGCGTCAAGAAATATGCCGCCGGCTGCGGCCGGCGAAACTTCCACCAATTTCCAACTGGACCTGTCGAACCAGGTTCAGCAACGTGAAGCGTGAGTCATCGGCTTCCGAATGGCGGATCAAACCAAGCACCAGAAGACTGTGGGCTACCCGCGCCGCCTCGTAAGAGCTGATGCGCATCATTTTCACGAGGTCATCGACGGACCAGGCGCTGGTCTCGTCGGCGAGCTTGATGATTGCCTTGTGGACACCGGGCTCTAAAGTCGCCAATGCACTTCGAACTGACTCGTGTATGTCAAATCCGGTGCGCTGTGCCTCCGGAGCACTGATCACTCTGAACGGGTCGTTGGTCAGCTGTGCCAACAACTGCTCGGGTGAATGGATGAGCGACCACTCAGCGCTGATCTGCACTGCCGCAGGTAGCCCGTCGAGCTGACGGCAAAGTGCGGCAACGACGGTAGCGTTGTTGTGGAGTTGGAAACCGGGTCGCATCTTCCGCAGGTGCATCAGCAACAGCCGTACCGACGGGACCTGCGCCAGTCTGGGCAGATCGGCTTCCTCAGAAGGCGTCGGCAGGGCCAGCGGGCCGAGCGGAAATACGCACTCGCCGGGCACGTTGTACGGCGCTCGTGACGTGACCAATACGCGGAGGTGCGGGCACTGACGCAGCAGCGCGACAATGCGGTGAGCGGGCGAACGCGTAGCGTCATGCCCGTCCACTATCAGGACGGTGTCGGGCGCCCCGATCGACCTGAGCACTCCGTCCAGGTCAAAGTCCGACCTGAGCAGGGCCTTTCCCAACAGGGATCCGTTTGAATCCGGCTCCGTGGTGGCATCGTCGTCAATAGGCGGTATCCACGCCACGGAGAAGCCCTCTTCGTGAATGCCGGTGGCCACCTCACGAGCAAGCGTCGTCTTGCCGACTCCGCCCAGACCAACCAGGGTAATCCAGCGTTGACTACCGGCGCTGAGCAACTCGATCAATGACTTGCGTTCCGATTCGCGGCCGATGAGCGCGTCAATGCGAGCGGCTGGCGGGAGCGAGGGCACCTGCGCGGGGCCAGCACCGATCGGATGGCGCTGGGCTGCGGCTTCCAGCGCAGCACGGCCGGTCTCGCCGAGTCGCAGCGCGTCGGCGAGGAGCCGCACGGTATCCCTCCTCGGGAACCGGGCACGACCACTCTCCAAGTCGCGAATAGCACGCTCGCTCAAAGTGCTGAGCTCGGCCAGCTGCCGCTGCGTCACACCGGTATTCAACCGGTACTTCCGCAACAGTCCACCTAAGCCGACGTTCCGATCATTCATGCCGGTCCCCCGAACATTGGTCGCCGCAACGCTTCCGCGCTCGGTGCAGTTTCAAGGACACGTCACTTGTCCGCCACCACCCGCCACTTGGGTACCGAGCCGGCGATTCTCGACCTCACCAACATGGTCGTCACCGCCGGCGCGCTGGACTCCGAGCTCTTCCGGCCGTTCGGGCCGACCCGCGACGACATCCCGTTGCCCTACAGAACCTTCCGCGCAACCCGAAATAGACCGGTCAGCGGGCCGGAATCAGGACGCCGCAGGTCATTTCACCAGAAGGCTGCCGAGCGACCGCCGGATGAGCGCCGCCCACTCGTTCCGGACCCGGGGCCTGTCCTCCTCTGCCGTCTCGGCCAGTGTTAGCCCCGCCCCGCCGAGGATCCAGAAGATGAACCGCAGAGTGCTTTCCAGCCCGGTCGATTCCACGTAGCCGGCGTCCACCAACGCCCGGACGAACTGCTCGACCAAACCGAGGAAGTACCTTTCCTCGCACTCGCGGAAGCGATCCCACCCGAGCGCTATCGGGCCCTCCAACCACACCAACCGCCCGTAGTCCGGGTCGCAGCACCTGTCGAGGAACGCTTCAACCGCGTTCATCGCCGCTTCCCAGGGATCCGCGGTGGCCATGGCGGAGGCCATGATCTTCTCGACCGCTTGGGACTCCTGCTCGCCCAGCACGGCTTCGAGCAACGCCTGCTTGTTGTTGAAGTGGTGGTACACAGCGCCACGGGTCACTTGGCTCTTCGACGCCACGGTCTCCAGAGAGGTTCCGGCGTACCCGCGCTCGGCGAAGAGAGCGGTTGCCGCTTCGAGCAGCGCCGCTCTGGTTTCTTCCGAATACATCTCGCGACGGCGTTTAGAACTTGACATGAGTTATACATCCCGACATACTCCGTGCATGTGACAGACAATCAGCATGCGACGTTCGCCAAAATCTGTACATCTCGTTTGTCAACGGCTACGACAGCAGAACTTCCGCCATCATGAGGCTGCGCAGCCGCGCCAAGATGCGGGCCCTGTTGGACTGATCGAGCCCGTCGGAATTCCGAGAACACCAACTTGCGCCAGGCTTGCTGACCATCGGAAAGGCATCTCGCGATGAGCTGCGGGAGACCTTCAGACTCTTCGGTCCCTGTGACATCCAAAACGATCAACCACCAAGGCAATAATCCCAAACTGGCTGTCCCCGACAGAGTCCAGCACCGGAAACCAAACTCATCAGCAGGGTTGCATCCCTAGCCGGCCTTCTTTGCTTGTTCAGCATAAAGAGCCTCGGTGGCCGCGGAGTCGAGAATCGAGATCATCCACTCCTCGAACGCAACGCCCGAGCGCTCGGCGGCCACGCGCCACCGATCGACCAGTTCCGCGTCAAAGCTCAGCCGCCGCAGGGACGCTTCGGGCTTCTCCGGGTCGGGCTGCCGACTGCGGCTCAGCCGGAGTTGATGTCGCAACTGGTTCCTGGACCACCCCTTCTTCTCCGCCTTTTCGAGCCACGCTTCCTGCTCATCGGCGGGCAGTGCCGCAACCTCCGCATGGTGCTGAAAGCTCAGCGCGTCACGCCGGCGTGACAACGGAACCCGACGTGCAACCGACGCGTAATTGCGCAAGGTGCCGTAATCCAACCCGGTGGCTTCGACCGCACGCGCGTAACGATCCGGATAGTACTCCTTGCCGTACACGGCCCAGTCCCCCAGGCACCATGCCGACGAATCCACGATCCGCGTCAGCCGCCGACCGGCGCGTTCCCAGTCTGCGAAGTCCAGTCTTCTCGGGAAGCGGAGACCAACACTCGTGAGAAACACGCTGCTGTCGTCCTGCGCCCCGTTCCGCTGTAATCGTCGCCGCCCATCACCGATACCGGTGACCGCGTCACCGTCGATCGTCTTCTCGGTACCCATGCTCTCCCTTTGATCACGCTAATCGCTCAGACAGAAGGCCTTCTCTGCTAGTTTCGGACATTGCAGAACAAAAGGGAAATGGTAACAGCGAAAGGTCTTAGTTCGCAAATCCTCCAGAAATCAGCTTTCCCCACGCCGAATCACGACCTGATCCAACAGAACGCCCACAGCAACAGCGAAACTTCTGGCCATCTTCAACAGCCATGCCACTCCCTATTTCTCGAATCGAACTTCCATGCGGCCGCATCACGAAGTTTTTTCACCTCGAGGCTATGACTTCAACTCCTCCGCCGTGCATCATTGACACATGCACAAAGCTGCAACAGTGCACCGCTGCGGCGAACCGGCACCGGCACCTGGGGATGCCGCCGTTCTGAGCAGCGGCAGCTACCTCCGCAAGCGGTCGATCACACCTGCTTACGCCGAGCACGCAGGGCACCGGAATTTGCTAGACGTCGCGGTTCTGAATTAACGCGCGCTCGCGTGAGCTCCGCAACCGCTCGGCGGCAAGATCAATAACGCTTGGGTCAACGGAACAACGATCTTGGAGCACGTGGGCCGTTGGAACGACTACGCTCCGTCTCGTAGGTCTGGCCCACTGGCATCGGGAGGCGCGCCCGGCGTCGGCCGAGCCCGCCCCGGGAGGTAGACGAGAGCATGCACAGCGGTTGCGACGAGCTTCTCAAGGATAAGACGAAGAAGCTTTGCGAGGACGGGCTGAGCCTGTACCAACACGCTGTGATCACCGGCTCGGTCCCAGCCGACGACGCGCCGAAGTGCTTGTGGCGATTAGGCCTCCTCGAAGAGTCACCCTCGGATCCGCACAAACTCGTACCGGTCGCCGTCGACCTCGCGTTCGCTCAGCTTGCCCATCCCTTGGAGGAAGCGATAGCGAAGAACAGATCCATGGTCAACTGGCTGGCCAAAATCTTCGATCCCGTACAGGCCGCTTACACGGAAGCCAAACGTGCGCAGCAAATATGGGTCACGGAGCTCTCGGGCCCGTCCCTGATCCGTTCGGCCCTGGAGCACGCGGTCAGCTCCTGCGCGCAGGAGCTGATCACCGTCCAGCCGGGCGGTGGTCGCGATCCCGAATTGCTCCGGGACGCCTTGCGCCGCGACCTCGCCATGCTGCGCCGCGGGGTCCAGCAACGCACCCTGTACCAGCATTCGGCCCGTTTCCACGCACCGACGCGCAGCTA
Source organism: Saccharopolyspora sp. NPDC003752 (assembly GCF_053605825.1). Classification (NCBI taxonomy): domain Bacteria; kingdom Bacillati; phylum Actinomycetota; class Actinomycetes; order Pseudonocardiales; family Pseudonocardiaceae; genus Saccharopolyspora; species Saccharopolyspora sp. NPDC003752. Next base: position 271,827 of record NZ_JBSGJZ010000007.1, read on the forward strand.
TGTCGAGGAGATCATCAAGGCCAACGGCCAGGTCCGAACGCTCGACGAGATCAGCGAACGGATGATCATCTGCGACCGCCAGGTGGCCTTCATCCCAGGCACCGAGGATCGGGCGACCTCCGCGCTGGAGATCAGGCACCCGGCCATAGTGGACTTCCTGCTCAAGAGCTTCGAAAGGGCCTGGGAACAAGCAGCGCCTGTGAACGCCAAGGACAACATGAAGGATCAGAGGATCGTCGACGAGACGCAACAGGCGATCTTGCGCCTGTTGGTCGCAGGGCACACTGACGAGACGATCGCTCGCCGGCTGGGGAAGAGCCGGCGGTCGGTTGCCGGGTACATCAGCAAGATCTCCGCAGAACTGGGGAGCCACAGCCGCGCTCAGCTCGGCTACTTCATCGCCACCTCCGGGTTGCTCGGCGCGGACCGCACGTAGTCGGAAGCGGAAACGGGTGTAGCCGCGCACACGCAGCACCGGCGACGAAGGCGCGCCGTGCGTCATTGCCCAGGGCGGTCATCGCGACTGCACAGACGGGATAGCAACGCTTCGCAGAGTTTCGCTGACACGGGGATGTTGAAGATCGCGCCGACCTTGCCGACGCTGGCGATCGAGCCCACCGAACCGATCGACCCGATCGACCCGACGCTGCCGAGGCTGGCGATGCTGCCCACGGAGGCGATCGACGCGATGCTTCCCACGCTGATGAGGGAAGAGAGCGAACCCGTGCTGTGCGGCGAGCCGCTGCTCTTGCAGATTGGTCGACCGGAGTCGTTGATCCCCACTGGCACATTCCACCTTCCGAACGGGTAGGAAGAGGGTCGAGACGAGATCCCGCTGCTCTTTGCACGCGCCTCGCAGCATCCTAACATAACAGTGTTACGAGTGGTTAGTGTATTGACCTCTTGCAGGCGGTGGGCAAGTCCATGAGCAAGTCAAGGAAGGCCTTCGAGGCGCGGACGCACCTCGTCGAAGCCGTGATCCGGCTACTGTCCGAAGAGGACCCGTCGGCGATTCAGGCTCGGCGCCTGGCACGTGAGATCGGGACGTCGACCATGGCCGTCTACTACCACTTCGGCGGAATGCCCCAGCTGCTGAGCGAAGTCGCCCTCGTCGGCTTCCGGCGACTCGACGCCCGGCTTGGCGCCGTTCCGGTCACCGACGACCCGGTGGCGGATATCTGCCGGCTCGCACTCACCTACCGCGACGTCGCCCGCGAGAACCCCCACTTGTACGACTTGATGTTCGGCCTGTCCGCTCCCGGAGGCCACCGCCCCGACCCGAGCCCGCACCAAGTCGGCGACCAGAACGCCGACGGGGTATTCGAGGCGGAGGCGGCGAACGCCTATCGCCATCTCGTCGACGCCTCTGAGCGCGCGATGCTGGCGTCCCGCATCCGCGAGGACGACCCCGCCACGATCGCCGCTCAGCTCTGGAGCTTGCTGCACGGATACGTCACCCTCGAACTCGCCGGCCACTTCGACCACCTCACCGACAGCACCGAGCAGATCCTCCTCCTGCTCGGCAGGAACCTGCTGATCGGGCTGGGAGACACGCCCGAACGCATCGAGGCGTCGGCCGCGTTCAGCCTCGATCCCCGACCTTGATCCCGCTGCGATCGAGCACGGCGCAGCCGTTCGAGGGGGTCAACGCTCCGCGGTCACGTCACTGGGTTCGCCACCGTGCCCCGGCGGTGCGGCGGTTCCGGAAACGCTGCCGTTGCTCGGTACCCGGTCAGGTGAGCGACCGATGTGGACGGCCGATCCACCGACGACTCGCGACGGCCACCAGTTCCACCTACCCAGCAGCTGGATCGCAGCCGGTACGAGCAGGGTGCGGACCAGGAAGGTGTCTATCAGCAGCCCGATCCCGATCGTGAAGCCGACCTGCGCGAGGATGGTGACGCTGCCGGACAGCATCGCTAACATGCTCACCGCGAAGATCACGCCCGCGGAGGTGATGACGGGTCCGGTCGATATCATCGCCCGCGCGATCCCGCCTCGGGGCTCGCGGATGAGCTCTTCCCGAATGCGCGATATCAAGAACAGGTTGTAGTCGGCGCCGACCGCAACCAGGATCACGAAGGCGACAGGGGCGACGCTCCAGCTCAGGTCGATGCCCAGTGCGTGCTGCCAAACGAGCACGGCGATCCCCATCGCGGCGGCGTAGGACAGGATCACCGATGCCAGCAGGTAGATCGGCGCGATGATGCTGCGCAGCAGCACCATCAGGATCAGCAGCACGGCCAGCACGGCGAAGAGGGCGAACGCGGCGAAGTCATTCGTGATCAACTCGTCGAGGTCGTTGTTGTTCGCTCCCATACCGGTCAGGGTCACCCGGCTGCCGTCCAGCGAGGTACCGCGGAGCGCTTGCTGCGTCGTGGGCACGATCTCGGCGGAACTCCGCATCGCCGCCTCGCCCTGCGGCTCGGTCTTGTGCATCACGAACAGGCGGGCGGTCCGGCCGTCCTGGGACAGGAACATGCCGCTTGCGAGCGCCATCCGCGGGTCCTGCAACGCCTCCGCCGGCAGGTAGAAACCGCCGATCGACGGATCGCCGGCCTGGGAACCGATCGTGCGCAGGAAATCGGCGGCGCGGGTCAGACCGGCCTGCAGCTCCGCGACGGACTGCGGCGCCACGGTCGTACCGTCGCTCAACCGCACCTGCCCGTCGGGAGACGCCGCGACGCCTTCGCTGATGGCGCGGGCCGCCTGGGAGACCTCGTTGGCTCCCGCGGAAAGCTGTCCGAGGTTCTCCTTCAGCACGCGCTGCCCCACTGCCAGGCGTTCGGTACCTGCTTTAGCCGCCGCCAGGCCATTTCGGAGGTCGCCGACTCCTGCGGCGAGATCACCGTTGCCGTCGGCTATCACATGCGCGGCCGAAGCGGCTTCGGTCAACCCCGGCAGAAGCTGATCACGCTGGCCAGCGAGAATTTCGTCGATGCCCTGGCGCGCTTGGTCGCAAACCGGATCGAGACCGCACACCGGATCGTTCCGGAGCGCGTCCGCGGCGACGCCGAGACCGTCCACCGCCATCTTCGTCTGGTCGCGGGCCAAGTCCAAGCCGGTGGCCAATGCCTTTGCCCCGTCGGCGAGCTGTTGCGCGGCATCCTGCGCCTGGTCCGCGCCGTCAACACCAGCACCGAGCCCGGTTCGCGTCGAAGTCAAACCGTTCAGGAGCTGGTCGGCGCCGTCGATGGCGCGCGTCACGCCGTCGGAAAGCCTGCCGCTTCCCTCCGCCAGCCTGGCGGTGCCCTGGGCGAGGGTTCCGATGCTGTCATTGAGCTGCTGCACCCCGTCGTTGAGCGCATCGCCGACCTGGCCGGCCTGCTGCCCGATCGAGGCCTCGGTGATCGTCGAGCCCAATGGCCGGGTCACCCCCCGGACCATGGCGATCTCGTCGATCTTGGAAACGTCCGAGGAAGCCATCTCCAGCGCCGCGAGATCGCGCGGGTTGCGCATGTCGCGGTCGGAGTCGATGAGGACGTACTCCGGGTAGACCTCGTTGGGTGGGAAGTGCTTCGCCATCAGCGCATTGCCCAGGTTGCTGTCCGTGGACGCGGGTTGCACCGAGTGCGTGTCGTAGCTTGGCCGGATACCCGGGTAGAAAGCGGCCAGCGCGCCGAGGATCACCAGCCCCGCGACGAGAACCCGGGCCGGACGAAGCGTGACGTGCTTCCCGATGACATTCCATCGATGTGTTTCGCTCTTTCGCCGAGGTCTGGCGTAACCGCGCTTCGCGACCACGGCCAGCACAGCCGGGCAGAGGGTGAGCGCGGCCAAAAGCGTGACCGCAATTCCGATGGCGATCGCCGGACCGGTGGCGTAGAAGAAGCTCACCTCGGCCAGCGCCATGCCGGAGCACGCGACTATCACTGTCGCCGCGGAAGCGAGGACCACGGTCGCCACGCGCTTCAGGGCCGCGGCGACGGCGTCCTCGGCGTCGTAGCCGGACCGCAGGTACTCGTGGAACCTGCTGATCAGGAAGACGCTGTAGTCAGTACAGGCACCGAACACCACCACGGTGAGGAAGGACGCGGTGAACGTGGACACGCTGAAGACGTCGAGCCCGAAGAACGCCACCACCGCACGAGCGGTCGCCAGCGAGATGCCGACCGTGGTCAGCGCTACCATCGCGGTGATCACCGAGCGGTAGATCAGCAGCAGGATGCCCGTGATCAGCGCGACGGTGACGATCGTGATGCCGAGCATGCTGTGCTCCATCTCGGCCTGCATGTCGGCGACGGTGGCCATCGGCCCCGTGATGTGGACTTGCAGGCCGGGCGGCCGCTGCTCCTGCGCGACCGCGCGAAGAGTTTGGATCTGCGCGGTTGTTTCGGGCGATCCGTTGTGCCCCCAGAGACCGAGGGGGATGTACCTGGCCTTGCCATCGCGGCTGGCCAGCGCTTCCTTCAACCCCGGCTGCGAAACCACGTCCTGCACGAAGGCGACTTCCGCCCGCTGGTTGCGCAGGCGGTCGACGAGGCGCTCGTAGTACTGCTGGTCGACGGCGGAGAACCCGTTCTCGTCGGCCAGGACGACGATCACCATGCTGTTGGCGCCGGCTCCGCCGAACCGCTTATCCATCTCGTGCAGTGCACGCACGCTCACCGCATCGTCCGGAACCATCGGACTGGTGCTTCGTCCGATCACTTGCTCCAGTTGGGGGACCGCGAGGTTCATGGCTCCCGCGATCAGCAGCCAGAGCAGGATGACGGCTCCGCGCCGGCGCACGACTCCGCTGGCCAAGCGCTCAAGCAAAGCTTCGCTGGCCCGCCTCATCCGACCTGCACCGCCGTCATGCGACCCCTCCCATGATGCCGCCGGAACGAAAAGCCGTGGCAGCCCCAGGAATCGCGGGCAGCCGTTTCCAGGGGCCGTTATAGAACACTGTTATGCTTCGTGTCAAGCACGCCGGAACCCACGAGTTCTGGGCAACGGAGCGAAAAACCGGCCGCGGCCGCACCGGGGAGCCGCGGCATGTCCGACTACTCCCCGGCTCCCGGAATCGGTTCGAACCCGTACCGCATCCAGTTCCGCAAGACCTTCTCCCGAACGTCCTGCGGACAAGTCGTGTCGAAACGGCTCCGCCTCGCGGGCCAGGATCGCGGCGACGGCAGGCAGTCGTAGATCAAACGCGACGACTTCCAGCTCTCGTAGTAATTGATGTGGTCCACGTCCAAGTACGGCGACATGGGCCAACTGATCCGGCCATCGATGCGCAACCGGCCGCCGGGCCCACGGTCGTTCCGGCTGTCGATCGCCCAGATCACCTCGTCGACGTCGCTGGGATCTATGTCGTCCTCGGTGACGATGACAGAGTTGATCATGTCGCCCGCCTTGCAACCCCACACCGAATTCGCGACACGACGGCAAAACTCTTTCGCGTCCAGTCCCAGCTCGGTCCAGCTCGACCGGACCGCCACCACCAGCCACCCGTTGCACGAGGAGAACGGACTCCAGGCCGTCGCGATCGGCAACCCGTCCGCGCGGAGCTGGTGGACGGCCTCGGCGACCATTGCCGGCCCCGTGATGGTCTGTTCCTCCGACGGCAGCTCCCCGCCGGGCATGAACGGGTATATCGGGCGATCGCGGTAGGTCATCGTGTTGAAGTGAACGACCGGCGCAGGCAACTCGTAGTCCGGGTAGATGTACCCGGTGAACTGGCTGAACGGGCCCTCCAGACCGACACCCGTGGCCGAGAAGGTTCCTTCCAGCACGATCTCCGCGTCCGCGGGCACTTCCAGGTCGACGCTCTCGCACCGCACGACGTCGACCGGCCTGTTCAGCAACGCACCCGCGTACTCGACTTCTGACATGCCGGCCGGGATCGGCATCGACGAGGCGAAGAGCAATGCCGGATCGACGCCGAGAGCGATCGCGAACGGCATGTCCTGCCCGATTTCGCGCCACTGCTCGTGGATCACGCCGATGTGCTGCGGCGGGATCACCGAGCTGAAGCCCGTGCGCGCGTCCGACAGCATGATGCGGCTGATCGACCAATTCGTCCACGAACCGTCAGGCGACCGCGTGATGACGATACCCATCGTGTTCACGTAACGCTTCCCGCTCTGGTGCAGGCGCGGTGCCGGCAGCCGCGTCAAGTCCAGGTCGGCGCCGGTGACGACGTTCTCCTTGCACGGCGAATCGGCCACGACGTTCGGTGCGACGCCCTCGCGCTGCCGAGCTCCGCACAACTCTTCGACCACGTCGGCGGCCGAGCACCGCTCCGAGAGGAACAGCGCCAGCCCCAACCGCGCCAGCTCGTACCCGCGGTCCGAACTGGTTCCCGCCAGGGCGCTCACCGCCTGGAATTCCGGGGAAGCTCCGGCTATCTCGCGGAACAGCGGGGCCGGCGCACCGCGCTCGTAGCAGAGCCTGGCGATCGCGCTCATCTCCATGTTCACATCGACGGGTCGTTCGATCTCAACGACCTGACCGATCCCGCGCAACGCCTCGATGTACCCGCGCAGTCCGAATTTCCTGCTCATACCAACTCCCGCAACGGCCGTGCCATGCCCGATTCCCCGCCCCTCGAACGATCACGTCCCCACGAGGAAGCTCCCCATCGACTGCTCGACGATGCCGACCGCCAGCGCGAACCCGGCGGCGCTCAGGATTCCGATGGACAGTCCGAAGAAACGTCTGCGGACCGCCGGAAGTTCGTCGCGGAGCGCGAAGATGCGCTGGGGCCACACGTGCCACGACAAGTACACGAACAGGCCGATCGTCGCGAGAATCGCGGCGGACTTCACCGTTACCAGCCACGGCCAGACGGCGCCCAGCTCCGCGCTGTCGCCGGCCCGGAGGACGACGATGAGCACCCAGGTCGGAAGCATTACCCCGATTACCGCCAACAGGGTGTAACGCGTGCCGTGTGCCATTCGCGTGGCGAAATCCTCGAAGTACTCCGGATCCTCGTCCTGCGCCGGGTGTCGTTGCACGATCAGCACGCTGTAGATCTGCGCGCCGAACCATCCGCCGAGTGCGAGCGTGTGAGCGACGTAAAGAATGACCATCAACATGGCAGGTAGACCTTCTCATCTTGGTCGGGCATCTAGCGCGTTTCCCGGGTGCCATCGCGGCGGATGGCGTCGACGATCCGTCCAGGAAGCTTGTCCTTCCGCTGCCAACGGTCTCCTTCCCTCGTCCTCCATTCGGCCGCGTGCTGGGCCGCCGCCAACTTCTCCCGGCCGCCATCCGGGCGCACGTTGAAGTAGTCGAACTGCAGCCGCAAGCCGTACTCGTGGATGGCGCTCAGGCTCATCACCGTCTCGACGGTGTCGAACGGCATCGCCTCGCGCAGATGGTCGACCTTGGTGTGCACGGCGCGAAGTTCACCCGTGTTCGTTCCAACCCGGTACTGCTCCGGGACCACGGAATGCAGGTAACCGTCCAACACCCCACCCAACCAGGCGTAGTAGTTCGCGAAGTACACGTTCCCAACGAGGTTTCCCTCGTAGCTCGACGTGGGGAACTGACGCCGCGAGATCACGGTTTTCCGCCGCGGCTCCCGCACTTCCTCGACCAGGCACGCCCCCAGATCCACCACCACCTCGTCCGGCACCGGCCGGACAGCCTCTCCGCTCCGCACCGTCATCGGACGGAGAAATTCGTCGAGGTACTCGGGCTGCGGTCGCGGCGTCACCTTCCCGTGGCCCAGGATCTCCACCCACGTCGTGGACATCTTTCCCCACGCAACCCGGGTCAACCGGCCGTCGTCAGCCACCTTGCACCACTCGGCGACGATGTCGTTGGTCGAGTTGAACCGGCCCCGTATCGCCGAGACCCACAGGTTCCCTTCGACGATGTCGTCGGCGTGCAGGTCCCCCTCGACGAATATCTCCGAAAAATTCGTGACCATCCCCCACTTCCCACTGGTCATCAGCTTGGAGATCCGGCCGTTGGTGGGCTGCGCGGTCCCTCTCTCGCGGAGTTTCCCGAGCCAGAAGGCGTAGTGCGGGAAGTAGACGGATCCGCTCGGGCTCGACGCCTCCCGGTAGGAGACGTGGTAGCGGGCTCCCGTCGACGGATACCCGCCCGGCCCTGTCGCCCGCACGATCGTCCGGAGATGGGGCGAGGCGTAACCGTGCTCCCGCTCGTCCACCTGCGGCAGGTCGTCCACCCAATGTTCGCGCTGCTGGCCGTTCTCGGTCGCCTCGTCGTCCGCCACGGTCAGCGCGATCATCTTGTCCTGGTTGCGCGTCAACATCACCGGAAACGTCAGCACCAGATGCTCATTGCCCTTCAGCAGGACCGCGTTGTCCTGACGCCGGACGAACGACAGCTCCACGTGCTTCCGGCCATCCGCCTTGCGGGTCGCCTCGGCCGCTGCCCAGAGACGGGCACCGGCGACCTCCGGTGGGTCCCCCAGTTCGACGAGTTCTCGCAGCAGCGGTTCGCGGGCGCGTCCTAGCAACGACACCCATTCCGCCTCCGATCTCGGCTCGATCGCCACGATGTCGCACCCGTGCGCGAATTCCGCGGCACTACCGAGGCAAGTCTCGTCATCATGCGCGAGCGACACCTCGATCTCATCGCCCAGCGGACCGAGCACGTACGGGCGCCCCGATTCCGTCCAAGCGATCTCCACGGCGTCTGTCATTCCGCCTCCCGCTGCGCCACGACCTTGCCGATGACCTCTTGGAAAACCGGACGTTCACGCTCGTGGCGCGCGTCGCGCCCCTGCTCGTGTATCCCCGGTGTGTGCGAGATCGTCACGTTCGGGACCGCGACTCCGAGCGCACTGCCGTGATCCGCGGCGGCGGCATCGATCAGCCTCTTGTCGCGATCGGCCGGATTCGCCAACTCCTCCGCCGTCGGATTGTCCGGCCGCTTTTCGATTGCTCTGGACCGATAGTCCGTCAGCTGGATGGCGACGCGGCCGTCGACGACCGCCGCCACCTTCGCATCGACGTAGGCCCCATCGGTCACCTTGTCGTACACGAGACCGTCCACGACGCCTGCCGCGAACCGCTCCGGATAGAAGTCGATGGCACCGATGGAGAACGGGAGGCAGATGTCCTGCGGGACCACCAGCTGGCCAGACTGCAACAGGACGTCCAGCAAGAACGGATCACCGAGGACGTACTCGCCATCGACCTTCCGCAGTTCCGCCTCGAATCGGCAGTGCTGCGAATCCAAGCTGTGGAGCTTCCGCAGTCGTTGGTACCGGGGACCTTGGAACAACAACCCGCCGTACAGGTGTTTCACCGGGTCGATGTCCAGCCGCGCAAGACTGGCGGGAAGCTCTCGCCGCGGCGTCTCGCCGGTGGCGTCCAGCACTACGAACTCCGCCGAGAACTCGGGAGCCGAATGCGACCGCTCGGTTCGGATGGCAGCGAGCACCCGCACCTCGTCGGAGTCGGCGAGCCGCTCGCACACCTGCGCTTCGACCCGGATCCGCGTGGGTACCTCGTGCCGGACGGTGATCGGTCGGCGCAACGCGACGTTCTCGATGCGCACGCGGTCGAGCGCCTGGCCCGTCACGCACCGCACGGCCTGCGCCATTGCCTCCAGTCCGAACACCGTCGGGAACAACGGCGTTCCCTTCCAGACGTGGTCCCGGAGGTAATCGTCGCGCTGCATGCTCAGGGACGTCTCCGCGGCGAGCTCCACACCCGGCTCGAGGCGAACGATTCGTTCGAGGTAGCGAGCCTTCTCGGGGAGGTTCCGCCCCTCCCGGTACCACGTGTCCAGGCCACCCAGGCGGCCGGTGACGACTACCTGCGTCGCTCCCGGGCACGAGCTGATCAGGCGCAGGAAGTGCCGAACGCCGTCCGCAGTCGGAATCGAACCGACGCCCATCTTGGCGAGTTGGTCGACGCTGCCCATCCGCGCGCCCATGCCGGTCTCTCCCCACACGCTGTAGGCGATCGAAGCGGCAGCGCAGTCCTTCCGGTGGTCCGCGAATTCCCGGACCACCGAATCCAGCATCTGGTTTCCGAGCGCATACCAGCTGTTACCCGGCATGCCGGTAACGCCGATGATGGAGGAGACACCGACGAAGAGCTTGATGGGCATCTCCTCGGACGCGCGCATCAAGTTGATCGCACCCGCTATCTTGGGCGCTACCTCGTCGAAGGCTGCGGCGGCGTCGGTCTGCTCCACCCTCCGCGGCCGGTTGAGGCCCGCCCCGTGCACGATGGCAGAAACCGGGCCCACCTCCTCCGACACAGTAGACAGCAGCGCCCGCACCGCGCTGAGGTCTGTCACATCGCATTGGAGGTAGCGGGCTTTCAGCCCCTGCTCGGCAAATCGCCGAAGGGTGGCGTCGACCTCGTCGCTGCTGTTCCGCGGCGTCGTTCCCACCAACGCGACCGACGCGCCGCACGTCGCGGCGAGCGCCAGCGCGCACTCGGCCATGATTCCCTTGCCGCCGCCGGTCACCACGACGACATCGTCCGCATCCAACTTCACCGGACGGAGCTGGAAATCCTCGCCTTCCACCAAACGTGCTCGCGGGGCGCGTCGCACGTGCTCGGCATCGTATCCGGCGGCGGAGAAAGGCGTTGCGACCTGGAGTTCGGCGGCCACGTGTCTCGCGACGGAGTCAGCCGCCAGCTGCGGAGCGAAGTCGAGCACGCGAACCTTCATTCCCGGTCGCTCGTGGTGCACCGAGGCTGCGAACGCATCGGCGCTCGAAGCGGCGAACGAGCCGCGCTCGTTGGCAAGCGAGAGCACTCCGCCGAACTGAACGAAGGTGAGACTTCCTGCCGGTGCCTCGGCCGACCGCAGCGGCGGTACGACCTTCGACAGCCGCTGCACCGTTCGGAATATCGCGTCGGCCGGCTGCTCCGCCGCCCGAGCGGACGGCAACACGGCGACAACATGTTCTGCCCGAACAGGATCGACGAAGTCGAAGCCACTGGATGCGACGTCGGCACCGAGGCTCGCGAACAGATCGACAAGCGCCTGGCCGAGCTCGGCGTCGCTTTCCTCCGCGACGACCAGGACGGAACTTCCGTTGAAGTCGTCGATGCTCTCGTCGTCCACCGCAACGACGACCGGATCGACGACGAAGCTTCGCACCCAGGGTGAATGCACGTCCACCTGCGCCGGGCTGGTGACGCTCTCCGGTGGAGCGCTGGTCCGACTCGCGGTCACCTTCTCGATCGTCCGGACGATGTCGGCCAACGTGCCGCCGGTGAGCTCGCTCGGATCGATGTCGTCGCCAACGCCGAGCCCGGCACAAACCTTCGCGACCGCTTCCGCCGCCTTGATGGAGTCCAGGTTCAGGTCGTCGATCAGGCTGAGGTCCAGCGCGAGCGACTCGGTGGCGAATCCGGTCAGCTCGGCGATCACGTCGCACAGCAGACCCGCGACGTCGGAACTTCCTGATGCACCGGTGCCCGCGCCACGTCCGGACGTGCTCGGTGACACCGCTGTGATCGCGTCGGCGATCTCGGCTATCGTCCCGTTCGCGATCTCGGCGGGGTCGATGTCCGCCTGGAGCTCCTCGGCAACTCCCCCGATCACCTCGGCGGCCTTGATGGAGTCGAGGTTCAAGTCATCGAGAAGCCGCAACCCCTGATCCATCGAGGCCGCTTCGTAACCCGTCTTCTCGGCCAGGACCTCGATGAGCCGGGCAGCCGCGCTTGTCCGCAGCCGGTCGTTGCCGGACACCACTGGTGTTGCGTCGGGTACGACGGGCGGTGATTCCGACATGCCGTGCTGCGGGGTACGAGGTGCGTCCGCAGGGGCGGCGGGCACGGCCGCGTCGCGACGTGCTCCAGGCTCCGCGCCGATGTCCGCCCGAACAACGTCGATGAGGAACTGCCCGCGCCGTTCGAGGTACTCCTGCAGCACGTCTGCCGGGTTAGCGGTACTCCCGTTCTCGTACGAGCTCGGCGGGTGCACCCTGGACGGCGCGAACGGCGCCTCAGCCGGGTTCTGGATGAACGTCTTGCCGGCCGCCGCGACGAACGGACGAACCAACCGGTCCGCGTAGAACGACGACCAATCCACCTCGGCGCCGCGTGCGAAGGCGGCCGCCACCGCGATGTTCAAGTCCCGGTCCGCGTCCGGACGCGATGCTATCGGCAGGCAAGGCGTGCCGTCCGGCCCGTTGGTCGCGTTGATCAACCCGGTGAGCACCCGACCCGGGCCCACCTCGAGGAAGTAGTCGCACTCCTCAGACGCCGCGTTGACCACGTCTACCCAGTTCACGCGCGCGACGATCTGGTCGGCCACCAGCGTTCGGAGATCGAATCGCTCCGTCAGCAACTCGCCGCTCGCGCACGAGTAGCACGGCACATCCAGCGTGGCGAACTCATCGGACAGCGGCGCGTCCGCCAGGAACTGATCGCGTGCACGTTCCATCAGGCTCGAATGAAACGCGTTCGACACCAACAGGCGCGAACATGCCACGTTCTGCTCCCGGGCGTGCCGGGCGACCTCGTCGATCGCCTGCTCGGTTCCCGCGACGACGATCTGGTCCAGTGCGTTGACATTCGCAACTTCAAGGCCCGCACCGACTTCCGCGATCAGCTTCTTCGCTCGCGCGTAGTCGCAGCCGAGGCTCGCCATCGCCCCCGGCTCCCCCGAGGGGTTCGCCATCGCGCGACCCTTGGCTGCCGCCAGCTCGATCAACGTGCGCGCGTCATACGCCCCGGCCGCGTAAAGCGCCACCAGTTCCCCAAGGCTGTGGCCGGCCACCAGCGACGGGGTGAGGTTCAGGCGCCGCAGGTATTCCACCCAGAGCAACGAGGCCAACGCGATCGCGGGTTGCGTCACCTCGGTCCGACTGAGCGCCGCATTCCATTCGGCCACCTCGTCGCCATCACGCGCCCGCGTCACGTCACGCCAGATCGAGCCGCTCACCGGCTGCGACCCGCATGCCACCAGCCACTCATCCGCCTGGGTCACCAGCTTCCGCGCCCATCCGCACCGCTCGACGATGGTGCGCGCCATTCCCAACTGCTGTGCTCCCTGCCCCGGAAACACGTAGCCCAGGCGATGGCGCACGCTGTGCGAGATGGTGATCTCCCTGGTCGGTGACCGGACTTCGCCAGGTGCCGGCGGAGCGTTCTCGATGTCCCGCACGAGCTCGCGAAGGCGATCCCGAAGCTCCCCCGGCCGACCGGCCACCAGGGCAGCGCGAACGGGCGCCGCGACGTCGACCTCGTTCGACAGCTTCGCCGCGAGGTCGACGAGTTCCGCCACGCTCGCCCCACCGCAGAGCGCTTCGACCTCGCGTGCGCGCGAGATCAATGCCGGAACCGACGTGGCCGCGAGCGTGAAAAGCTCGGTTTCCTGGTGCGACGCCATCAACGCGCGTTCGTCCAGTGACGTTCCCAGCTTCGTCGATGGCGCGTCCGCCGACTCGAGGACGGCGTGGCAGTTGATGCCCCCGAATCCCATCGCCTGCACTCCAGCCCGGAGGACGGATCCCGGCTCGCGCTGCTCACCTTGCACGATCGGGAACAGCGCAGTGGCTTTTTCCCGGAAGATCTTGCTCGGCGAATCACAACCTGCGAGCGGTGGCAGCACTCTTCGATTGACCGCCATGGCCGTCCTGATCAACGCCAGCACGCCGGACGCGGCTTTCGTGTGTCCGAGCAGTGTTTTCAGCGATGTCACCCCGACTGCGCGGCGCGCCGGCTTCGCCTCCGCGTCCACGGCGAGCTGGATCCCGCAGAGCTCCGCCGGGTCGCCGACCGGTGTCGCCGTTCCGTGCCCCTCGATGAACGCGACCGAACCCGGCTCGAAACCGGCGAGCTCGTAAGCCCGGCGCAGCATGATGGCTTGGGTGCCGGCATGGGGCTGGGTAATGCCGCCCTTGCCGTCGCTGGAGATCCCCCAGCCTCGGATGGTCGCGTACACGTAGTCGCCATCCCGACGAGCGTCCTCAAGTCGTTTCAGCGCGACAACGCCGCATCCTTCGCCGGGTATGAAACCGCTCGCGCGTTCGTCGTAGACGTTCATGTCGCCGTGCGTGAGGGCCCCCAGACGGGCGAACCCGACCAGTTCCATCGGATCGAGACTCACATCGACGCCACCGGCCAGGGCGAAGTCGATCTCGTCCGTGGCCAGGGCTTTCGCGGCCGTCGCGACGGCGAGCAACCCCGACGAACAAGCACCGTCCACGACGTATCCGCCACCGCGAAAATCCAGGTAGTTGCAGATGCGCCCGGCGATGGTGTTCGACAGCACGCCGGCGAGCGTGTCCTCGTTGGGCTCCCGTAAGGCGGACTTGAAGTAGTCCTCCATCGTTTCTTCCAGCTCAGTCACCAAGGGTTCGGGCATTCCCCTGGCGTTCGCCGCGGCGCGCAAAGACCGCTTCACGTAAGGCCACCGCAGTCGCATCGCCCAGGATCGCGTGTGGTCCCCGGTGAGTGAGTTTCCGATGAGCGCAGCCGATCGTTCGGTCGGCACCGTCTGCCGGCTGTATCCGGCGTCGGACAGCGCTTTCAGCGCTACTTCCAGGGCGAGCCAATGCGCGGTATCCGTGGATTTGAACGTCGACTCGGGGATCCGGCGCTTTGCCCAGTCGAAGGTGAAGTCGTCGAGCAGCGCCGCACGATCGGCGTACGTCTTGTCCACCGCCCCGGCCGCTTCGGTGGAGTCCTGACAATAGTCGGCGAGCGGCATCCGACAGTCCGGGAACTCGCGAAACTGTCGACGACGCGCCAGGGAATTCTCCCAGAACTGCCCCAATTCGCTTGCGCCCGGAACCCAAACACCCATTCCGACAATGGCCACAGCTGGACTAATCATTCACGCAACCCCGGCATTCTCGAAATCTGTCGTGCTCAACACGCCTTCATGGATCCACTGGCTCGCCGCGGTGACCGGGCCACCGAGGCCGGATCGCCGTAACCGTGCAGCAGGGACCGGGTTGGAATGCCGAAAATCGGGATGAGCCGCGCGACCACGAAAATATCCCCCCACAGCCCGAGCACGCCATTGGCGACCATCAGCGCCGGATGGATGTCAGCCCCTACGACGAACTTCATCAACCTCGGCAGCCGCATTTCAAAGCCGACTTCGGCGCGGCCCGCGACCTGCTCTTTCGGGATCGTTGAAACCCGGCAGCGGCGATCCCGTATCTCTATGAGGTAATGCACTCGATCACCGTTGGCGAGGACCACCCCGAGGGCCGCTTTCGTGGTGAAATCCGAGCCGCACACCGTGGTCGCGGCACGACGCCGGAATCGCAGTCGAAGAACGTGCGGCAACGACTTCAGTATCACCCACTTGACGCCGCGTGCTTCCAAGACACCGTCCGGCAGTGCGGCGACCGATCTCGCGATAGCTGTCTCGAGTTCTTCCCGCAGCTTGGCGCGTCGGGATCGGCTGGTCGCCGCTCCGCCGGCGGTGGGCCAGTTGAACCGGTACAAGCCGACTGCCTGATCGGCCGCGCGTTCCGCATCGCTGCCCGGACTCATGGTCGTGATCACGTAGTCTCCAATGCTCGATTCGAGCGCCACGCACGCGCGAGCAGCCCGGGGGTGAACGCCCCGACCGGGGTGAGCCTGCGACTGCCGAAAGCACCGAGACGTGCGGCGACGACCTGGTCCGTCGACGCCGCACCGAAGAGCGTCCGCTCCATCGCATTCATCCGCCTACCGGTTGCGAAGTTGGCGTTGAATGCCTGGTGCGTGCTCAAACGGCGAAAATGCGCCCACGCGTACTTCCAAAGCCCGGGCGCTAGAGCCTTGCCGGACAGAAGCGGTCCGATAGTCGCCTCGGTGAGCCATTCGGCGGCCTGGAAAGCCCAGCCACAGCCCGCTCCCCAAAGATAGTCCGTCACCAGTGCAGCATCACCGATCAGTGCGAGACCCGCGGCGACGGGCATCCGGTATTTGCTCTCGTAATTCCTGATCGGAATGATTTTCGAAACTCGGCGCGCTCGGCTGAGATCCGGTCCGTTCGGCAGGCGCCCGAAGACCGACAGCAGATGGCCGTCCATATCCTCGAGGCATTCGTCCATGCGTTCATTCGGCACCATCGCTGCCAGTACCGTGCGACCATCATTGGGCAGCAGGTACGCGACGTCCGGGTCGAGCAGCCACAGTCGCGACGTCGTCCACGCCGATCCGCCGGAACGCGACACGTAGTCCGCACCCGATTCGTCGCGAATGCCGACATAGTGCGCGAAGCAGCCAAAACGGCCGTGCGAGCTCTTGATCGCACGCACGCCTGCGAGACCGGCCACGGTGGAATGCCTTCCGTCCGCGCCGATCGTCAAGCGAGCATCTATCGTGATCAGGTTTCCCGAAGCGGTTCGGGCGATCAGTCCGGTAACGCGCCCTTCATCGCGCTTGAGTTCCTGCACACGCGTTCCCGACAGAAGTTGGACGCCCGCCGCGAGGACCATTCGCCGCAGTAGTGGGTCAAGCTCCGAGCGACGTATGTTGTATCCGTAGGTCGACTTCGGACCATCGGCAATTCGGGGAGGATGAACCCACCCGGCTCGCGTGTAGAAACCCAGCTCACTACGGACGCCGCCTGCGGCTTCAATTTCCTTCTCGATACCCAAACGACGCAACGTGGGCACTGCCGACGATTGGATCAAATGCGTGCACGCACGCTTGAACGTGTCTATGTTCCGATGCGCCTCGACCAAGGTTACCCGCAGTCCAGCGCGAGCATACGCTAAAGCAGCAGTGCAGCCCGCGATGCCCGCACCAACGATGACCACGTCGCAGCGTTGAGCCACCTGCGCCTCCTCGTGGTTGGATATGGCCGCTACGCGAGCATGACTTCCATAGCGTGAACCTGTCGACGATGTTCCGGCACTTCTTCGGCGCGTATCGTCCACCGGCGTAGTGCGCTAGCCAATTCAATTGCCGATTGATCACATGATCACCCGACCCTAGAATGGACGATATTCGCTATGCCTGTCAACGTTCAGCTATATCGAATCAGCTTCCGATCAGGCAAGACAAGCAGGATCCGATCATCTCAGGCGCTCCAGCGGAAGTGGTGCCGAGCCAAACGTCAGTCGACTTTTCGTTTCTAGCAGCTGACGACAACCAGCCATGCCAGATTTCACAATTCCGCACGAACTTTGGAAGCTCCGCGTGTCACGCCGGCGTGACACCAGGAATGGATGCCACCGGCGCGGGATGGTACCCAGGCCGGCGCGGCGACGAAGACGGGCTCGCCCGGATAGTGGCCCGCCTCGAACCAGGTCCGAGCCTCCCCCGCCTCGACATCCAGCGGAAGCGAAAACGGTTGTTGTGAAATGGATCGTCGGTGTTGCGACGACCGATTGAACTCAGGCAGTACACCTCGGCTGAGTTCGCCAAGGTCTGTAAGACCCATGGGGTACACAGGTCGATGGGTCGGGTCGGATCCTCTTACGACAACACCCTCGCGGAATCGTTCTTCTCCTCCCTCAAACGCGAGATGCTCCATAGTGGACGGAGTCGATAGGTCAGCGAATCCGAGGCACGGCAGGAAGTTTTCCGCTGGATCGCCTTCTACAACCACCGCAGGCGACACTCCGCACTCGGATATCGCAGCCCCATAGACTACGAACTCACCCTCGCATCGACTACCGTGAACGACATCGCGGCATAAAACCCGGTGTCCACGCCCGCGAGGGAACCTCAGTCCCTCCATAGTGGACACTGTTGGGGAGGAGGCGCACAGACAAGCCTGGACCCAACATCGAGGAATATTCCATTGTGGATATCCGGCCCGCATGAGTACCCGGCCAGGGGCTGCCGGACTAGCTCCGCTCCACCGGCGGGCACCGCCGTTACAGCCGCATCGAACTCACCCTCGCCGCCCGCGTCCACGAACTCCTCGGCTCCGGCCTCACTGTCCTGTCCGCCGCCTGCCGCATCGCCAAACTCGAACGCGACCTCGCCGCCCGCAGCACCGACCTCGACCGGTGTTCTCAGACAGCTTGTTCGCCCTGGTTTGTGCATGGCCGCTCAGTAACCGGAGCTGAGGCATCAGCTCTGGTGGGGCTGTCCGGGATCTGCGTGTCGGTGACGTCGGCCGGACGGTCGGCGCTACGACGGCTCTGGACGAAGTCCTGTAGGGCAGCATGGCGGAACTGGTAGACCGTTCCTGCTTGGCGGAGGATCTGTCTACGGAGGGCTGCCTGGAGCAGCGGAAGGAACCGCACTTGCTGGCCGCACAGCCGCCAGATCATCTGGACCACGGTGAGATTCAACGTCGGCGAGGTCAGCTCGACCACGAGCACGTTTGCGAACCCGACCACGAACGCACCCGTGATCCCGGCCGCGAGCCCGAACGTGGGCCCGGTCGCGAGCCCGCCCACGAGAGCGCGCCGTCGATCGGAGCGAAAGACATCCCATGGGCTCACTGCGTGTGCTGTTGCCACAGGAGTGCCCCAAAGGCCGACGAGGTCGACCGTGAACACGGACAGCCCGGCCGTGAACCCGAACGTGGACCCGAACTCGAGCCCGAACATGAGCCCGCCCACGAGACGCTTCCGTAATCCCCTGCGGGTGGGCCGCCGGACGGTGAGCGCCCGTGGCTCGCCCCCGAGCCCGGCTACGAGCCCGGCCATGAACCGGAGTGCCAACGGGGTGTCCAGGTGGGGATTGTCCACCAGCACAGGTCGCGGTTGCTTCCCATGTGCCGGGCCGATCCAGGACAGCCATCGGGTGGCGTCGTGGCGTGGGCGTGTTCGTCCGAGTCGGGTAGGCCAGGGTGAGGGAACGCGCGAGCAGGTGCCGCAGGAGTGCGTCGGGGCTGGAGCACTGTCGCGCTACCGGTTGATCGACAGGGGTATAGAAGCCACCGTGATCCGTGCTGGTTGAGTGGATCTAATCGAAGAAGCAATCGACTACTTCCATCAGGGCTAGTCCTTGCCAGCGATGCTGGTGAACGATCGCACCTCCATCGCGTGCGCCCGGGTGGCGGTTCCCGAGCCCATCAACGCGATCACCATCGCCGCCAGCGCGCTTGCCTCGGTCGTGTTGACCGCGTGGACCAGACACCAGGGCACCCCACCGCGAAAACTCAGCGACGAGCTAAGCCTCCGCCGGCGGTGTCCGGCGTGGCGGAAGAGCTGCCAACTGGACAACACAGCCGACCGATCGAGCGGTCAACGATCAGTACTAAACCATCCACAAGATCCACCTTCTGACGTTCGCCTGTTGCTGGTGCCCATCGGAATGGGTGCGGCCTCAGGCCACCGGCCCTGGTCACGATGGGTCCGGTTTCCGCACCCCTGGCTACACGGAACCAGGCCCCGTCGGGCCGCTACGCACCGCCCCGGGGATCCGTTGTCGCAACAGGGCGGCCGTCTCCTGGCGATCGGGGTCGACCTCGACAATGCCAGCGGCCGACGCAGGCTAGTTGCTGGGTGCGCTGGCAGACCCGCACCGGCCGCTCGGCGCCAGCCCAGTGAGGCGCGCATCGTGATCAAAATGATGCAACACCTGTGTCAGCAACGATGAACACAGATCGCATGAACACAGTAAGCCAAGATCAACTGCTCCCACCGTGCTCCCAAAACAGTAGGAGCCCCAACTAATGAAGATCATCAGAAGGGGCTCTCACCTGGATATATAGATGGTGCGCGATACTGGGATTGAACCAGTGACCTCTACCGTGTCAAGGTAGCGCTCTCCCACTGAGCTAATCGCGCGAGGCGGAGGCGGGAATCGAACCCGCGTACAGGGCTTTGCAGGCCCTTGCCTAAGCCACTCGGCCACTCCGCCGGACTCCGCATCCACACCGAAGTCGGCTGGACCGCCAGAGAATCCAGAGCGGACGACGGGACTCGAACCCGCGACCCTCACCTTGGCAAGGTGATGCGCTACCAGCTGCGCTACGTCCGCCTGCCTGCGACTTCTAAGCCGGAGAACCTCCGGCCCGTCCGCCGCGTTGCACAGTGAACTCTAGACCACGCCCACGACCGCGATCAAAGGGGGGTCCCATCGCCCGGCGCGCCGCCGCGCCGGGCCGATCTTCCCCCCGGATCAGCCCAGGTCGTGAGGCAGCAACCGGGTCAGCGCCTCGTCCACATCGACCCACAGGTTCTCGTTGCCCGGCACCACGACGTCGTAGGTGCGGTCGAGGAAGTCCGCGAGTTCCTGCGCCGAGGCCTCGAACACCGCGTGGCCGGACGGCGAGCTCAGCTCGATCGCCACGACCTCGGGGTCGTCGACCACCGGCCGGATCGTCACGTCGCCCTCGCCCGCGTGCGCGATCAGCCCGTCGGCGAGCAGGTCGCGGGCGAACACCCACTCGACCCAGCCGGCGCGGCCGGTGCGGAACGCGGCCACCACCGCGTACGGATCCCGGGTGTCGTAACGCAGCTCGACCTGAACCGGCACGGCAGGTGCCTGCGGAGCCAACAGATCGAACACGGCCGTCGAACGGAGTGTCACGTGATCGTTACGCATTGTCCTCCCCTTTCCGCTCCTCCCCGGTCCGCTTATCGACCGAGCAACACAGTTGTGACGCCTCATCGAGCCGAAACGCTCGCAACTCCCGCATAGATCACCCGTACGGGGCAGACCCCAATTCGCTGGGCAATCAAGCGAACGCACAGCGTGTTCGCGAGACTCCGGTTTCGGGGCGAACACGGATCCGGCCACCCCATTACGAGACGGACCGGAACCGAAGTCCACACCGGAGAAAGATCCGCCGCGAACGAACTCGACTCCAGGACGTTGAGTCGCAGGACCAGCACTCCACTCAGTGACCGAACTCCACTACGTTCCGTAACCGAGCGAATCGCTCTTGCGCCGGGCCTTCGATCCGTCGCCCTCGCCTTGCGGAACCCGCTGCCGCGCCCGGTCTGACCACCGGGTTTACCGCTTCGTCGAGCTCGCTTGACGTCCGCTCAAGAATAGGCGATCGGACCACCCGGCATTCTCGCAGCGAGCCCCGTTGATGAGACGCTCGCCACCACAGTTCCCCGTATCGGGCTAATGGTCCGAACCGTCTCCGTTATCGGCCACGCGTGCGCCCGAACGCCCGGTCGAGAGTGGCGTCACACTGTGACCAGGATCGAAGACCGGCGACAGGGCCAAAAGGCCCGGCACCACCCACCATCGGTGATGATTCCGGTCACATCCGAACCGCGGCGGGCGAACCCGCACCGGCCAACTGCGCGCTTGACACCCTAGCCGCACGGCGACGGCCACAACCGGGCCAGGCCCGTATTCTGACGCACATCGGACACCGCGGGCGACCGGCGCCCCACGAGAGGTGTCCAACACCGACGACCGTTCGCAACCGGCAGGTGGACAGCCCTGAACGACACGACCAAGTCGGGACCCCGCGACACCGACGCGGAACCCACCACCGACCAACAGCGCGCACCCAGGCTGCACGCCCTGCGACAGCGCCTGCACGCCTTCCGCGAACGCGTCCGCAGCAAGCCCGGCCTCAACATCACCTACCGCGTCGTGCTCGGCGTCTTCGGCACCGCCGTGCTCCTCGCCGGCATCCTGATGATCCCCTACCCCGGCCCCGGCTGGCTCGTCGTCTTCGCCGGCCTCGGGATCCTCGCCACCGAGTTCCACTGGGCCCACCAGGTCAACATGTTCGCCAAGCGCTACTACCAGCGCTGGGTGCGCTGGCTCGCCCGCCAGCACCTCGCCACCAAGCTCGCCGTCATGGGCGCCACCTGCCTCGTCGTCCTCACGACGCTGTGGCTGCTGGGCCTGTTCAACACGGTCGGCGGGTGGTTCGGCCTGCACTGGACGTGGTTGGCCTCCCCCCTGTTCGGCGCCTGAAAACGATCGTGTATTGTTCTTCTCGTCGCCGGGAACGGGGACGAAACAACAGAACAAGGGCGATTAGCTCAGCGGGAGAGCGCTTCGTTCACACCGAAGAGGTCACTGGTTCGATCCCAGTATCGCCCACGCGTTCATAGGTGAACCCTGTCTGCCATCGGCAGACAGGGTTCACTTGTATTTGTAGTGGGGGGTCGAACCCCCCACGCCCCCCACGGTGCGGTGGCCCGTTTCGTTGGCTCCTTGCGTCGGGAGCCGTTCCCGGCCTGGGTTTCCGACCAGCCCTCCGTTCGGCCGCTTCGCATCGACGTGGAGCGTGTTGGGCACCTTGGCAGCGGGCTGGTTCGGTGGGCTCGTCTTCGCCCCTTCGGGGCTGGACCGTGCGCATGGTGCGCTTGGTTTGGTTTGAGTCCGTCGCCACCTCGGTTTTGATGGTGCAGCGCCTCTCTTTGTTGTGGTGCAGCGCCGTTCGTTTTGTTTGGGGTTGTTGGGGTTGTTGGGATTTTTCAGGGTCTTTGTTGTTGGGTGGGGACTTCTGCTCTTGGGGCCGAGCTCAGGTAATTGCCCACCCTGATCACCAGGAGGTTCATCTCGTAGGCGATCGTTCCCACGTCCGCTTCTTCTTCTCCCAGTATCGCCAGGCATGCCCCGGCGCCCGCTGCCGTTATGAAGACGAACGCGTGGTCCAGCTCCACCAGCGTTTGCCGGACTCCGCCGCCGCCGAAATGCCTTCCCGTTTCCTTCGCCAGGCTTTGGAAGGCCGCCGCCATCGCCGCCAGGTGCTCAGCGTCCGCTGTGGACAGACCCGCCGAGCGGGCCATCAACAGGCCGTCCGCCGAGAGCACGACTCCGTCGCGGGCTCCCACCACCCGGGCCACCAGGTCGTCCAGCAGCCAGTTCAGCTCACCATCGGGGCCGATCCTGTCGGTCATCCGCGCATTTCCCCTTCGTCGCCGGACCGGTCATTCCGGTTCCTCCGCCTGCCGCGCCGCGCGCGTGCCGCGTTGGAAAGCGGCCATGTTGCCACGGCTTCGCTCCGGCGAGTGCCCGGCACGCCCGGAATCGCCGTCACCCGGCTCCGAATTGCGGGCATCCGGGCGAATTCGCGGCGGGGTCGGCAATCTCGGTTCGGCTTCCTCCCATTCCGCCGGGCGGGTGAAATCCGTCCTGGTGTCGAACATCGGCTCGGTCGCCAGGATTTCGGTCGGCAGGAGAACCGTCGCCACCGTGCCGTTCTGGGCGGCCTCTTGCAGGACGACCTTGATGCCGCGGCGCGCGGCGAGCTGCGCTACCACGAACAGTCCGAGCCGGGGATCGCCGCGCAACGTGATGTCCTCGAACCGCGGCGGCGTCGACAGCCGCACGTTGGCGTCGTCGCGGTCCGCCGGGCGCATTCCCAGCCCTTCGTCCTCGATCCGCACCAGCACGCCGCGCCGCTCATTGCTGCCGTACACCTGGACTTCCGAGCGCGGCGAGGAGAACGACGTGGCGTTGTCCATCAGCTCCGCCAGCAGGTGGATCACGTCGCCCACCGGCGCACCCACCAGCGACACGTCGGGCATCGGATGTATCCGGATCCGGTCGTAGAGCTCGGTTTCGGCGACCGCCGCACCCACCACGTCCGCCAGCCGCACCGGCTTTCGCCACTGCCGCCCCGGCTGCTCGCCGGCCAGGATGATCAGGTTCTCCGCGTTGCGGCGGGCCCGGGTGGCCAGGTGGTCGAGCCGCAGCAGCGCGTCCTGCCGCTGCGGGTTCTCCTCCCCTCTCGCCAACTCGTCGAGCACCTTGAACTGGCGGTGCACCAGCCCCTGGTTCCGGTGGGCGATGCCCAGGAAGACCTTGTTGATGCCGGACTTCGCCTGGTTCTCCCGCACCGCCGCGGCGACCGCGGTGTGGTGCGCGGTGTTGAACGCCTCCGCCACCTGCCCGATCTCATCGTTGCCGTGCTCCAGCGGGGAGAGCTCTTCCTCGACGTCGATCTGCTCGCCGTGCTTGAGTCTGGACATGATGTCGGGCAATCGTCCGCTGGCCAGCCGCAGCGTGTCGTCGCGCAGCTTCGCCAGCCTGGTCACCAGCGTCCGGTCGACCAGTCTCCGGGCGTTGCGCGCGGCGAGCACGATGCCGACCAGCACGGCCAGCAGCCCCGCGAGGCTGCCCACGATCACCTGGACGAACCGGTCGGTCCCGTTCTGCAGGCCGAGGTCGGAGGTGGTCTTGGCCTGCTCGATGGCGATCTCGACCAGGTCCTCGGCGACCGCGTTGGTGGACTGCCGCCACTCCTCCTCGTCGACGGCGAACTTCCCGCTGCGCTGCGGCGGATGCTCGACGAGCGCGTTCTCGAAGCCGACCAAGCGCTGCCAGTCGGGGCTGGCGATGAGTCGCCGGTACAGCTCGATCGTGCTCGGTGCGGCGGCGGGCACCGCGGTTTCCATCCTGGAGTGGTAGGCGCCGACCAGGGCCGAGAAGGACAGGTGGTCCTCGGTGTTGAACTCACCGCCGACCAGCGCGGCACCGCCCAGCGATGCGGCCTGGGACATCTGGTCGGCGGCGCGGAACACGTCGGTCGCCACCAGGGCGGCCTGGCTGACTTCCAGGTCCGGCGTCACCCGCGACTGGGTGTCGAACAGGTTGACGCCGGCGTCGAGCAGCCGGTTGTAGAAGCGGAAGGTCTCCGCCCGCGACGAGTTCCCGGCATCCGCCCGGGCGCGCTGGTGCGGCAGCTGGACCAGCAGCGCGTCGAGGTCGCGCGCCCGGATCGCGATCCGCGACGGCGCCTCCTCGGCGAGCTGCCCGAGGTTGGCGCGCATCTCGCCGACGGCCGTGTCGGTCCTCGCGCGCTGCTCGATCAGCGCGGCCGGGTCGATGTCCGGGCGGCTGAGCCGCTCCATCGCCAGCTGGCGCTCCTCCTGCAGGGCCGCCAGGCTGTTCACCGCCGGGATCGAGGCGTTCTTCACCCCGACCGCGATCACCCTCGCGCTGTAGCCGTCGTACACGGTCAGCGACGAGAACCCGAGCCAGAGGGCCAGCAGGATCACGCTCGGCACCACGCCGATGCGCGTCAGGCGGGCCCGGATCGTCCTGTAGTCACTACCCGAACTGCTCGTCCGCGTCACAGTGCTCCGCTATGTCGAACCCCCTGCGACCAGCCCGCTCCCGCACCAACGCGGGCGGTCGCGCGGGAAAACACTAGCACAGGGTGATCATGAAAACACGGAAACGTTTCATCACCGTTGCCGCGGTCAGGCGTCGTAGCGCGGCTCGGTGCGGAGCAGGAACGTGGCGTCGTCGCCGGGTCCGAGCTCGCGGGGCTCCGCGCCGCGGGTGAACAGCCGCGCGCCGGTGCTGCCGCCGAGCTCGGCGTGCTCGCCGCGGACCCGCAGCCAGGAGCCCTCCCGGAGGCCCAGCACGGGCACGTCGTTGTCCTCCAGGAATTCCGCGATCCGCTGCTCGCGGGTCTCGCCCATGTGCGTGCTGCCCGGGTCGGGGTCCAGGTAGTGCGGGTTGATCTGGAACGGCACCAGCCCGATCGCCTCGAACGACGGCGGCTCGACGATCGGCATGTCGTTGCTGGTCCGCAGGCTGGGGCAGGCCATGTTGGTGCCCGCGCTCGCGCCCATGTACGGCGTGCCGCCGCGCACGGCCTCGCGCAGCGCGGTGACCAGGCCGAGCCGGTGCAGCGTGGACAGCAGGCGGAAGGTGTTCCCGCCGCCGATGAACACGGCCTCGGCCTCGCGCACCGCCTCCACCGGGTCTTCGGCCCGGTGGAGGCCGTCGACGGTGATGCCCAGCGGCGCGACCGCGGCCTGCACGGTCGCCGCGTAGCCGTCGTGGTCGCGCTTGGCGAACGGGACGAACAGCAGCCGCCCGCGACCGGCCAGCAGCTCGGTCACGGCCGGCATGGCGTGTTCGAGGAAACCCGTGCCGTGCTTCATCGAACTGGACAGCAGGAGCAACTCCACGTCGGCCTTCTTTCCCATCGGCTACCTCCGAGCCAGGCTATCCCGACCCACCGGAATCCACAGTGGACAGGATCAGCGGGGCAGGGGCTGGGTGCGCTCGCTGGTGCCTTCCCACAGATCCTCGACGTACTCCTGGAGGGTCTTGCCGAGCAGGTAGGCGCCCGCCGGGGCTACCACGGTGAACGTGTCGTCCGGTGACTCCGGGATCACGGCGGCGCGGCCGGACGGCGCGTGGTGCACCTCGATCCCGAACGGCCCGCTGCGCACCGCCCCGGAGGCGACGCGCAAGCCCACCGTCAGGTGGGCGGTCATCCCGTCCGCGCGCCGCAGCAGGTCGCCGATGGCCTGCGCGTCTTCCGGCGGCACGCGGCGGCGCTTGAGCTCGTAGGCCAGCCAGTCCACCTGGCGGTCTCCGCGCTGCTCGGCGTCGGCGCGCGCCTCGGCCAGCACGCGGGTCGGCACGGTGACCTCGCAGCCCTCGGCCGGTTCGCGGTCCGGCAGGCAGCCCACCAGCGCCGGCCACGGCGCATCGGGGCGGACCTTCTTCGCGGTCACCGACCCGTCCTGCACCAGCACCCGCGCCGCGTGCCCGTTGCCGACCGCCACGACGGCGCGCAGCTCGGCCTCACCGGGGACGCTGACCTGCGCGAATCCGAACACCGATGCGCGCGCCAGGCCCGCGGCCAGCTCGGCCCAGGGGCCGTCCGGCGGCTCGTCGGCGGTCTGCGGCCGCTCGATCAGGAACGCCGCGACCTCCGGCCCGACCGCGTGATCGCGCAGCAGGCCGCCGAACTCCCGCAGGCTGCATCGCATCGCCGGCTCCGTGGTCCATCAAGATCCCCTGTGCGCGGCAGGATAACCGGGGCGCTGCCCGCTTCGCGGCGTTTTGGCCGGGATCGACGGGGTCAGCGCTCTTCGACCTGGGGGCGGGTGCGGCGCACGATGCCTGCCAGGGCGCTGCTGACGATCGTGACGATCAGCGCGCCCCAGAACGCCGACCAGAAGCCGTCGACGTGGAACGGCAGCCGCAGCTCGCCGGCCAGGTAGCTGGTCAGCCAGAACAGCAGCGCGTTGACCACCAGGCCGAACAGCCCGAGCGTCAGCAGGTAGAGCAGGCAGCCCAGCGTCTTCGCGACCGGCTTGAGCACCACGTTGACGATGCCGAAGATCACCGACACCGCCAGCAGCGTGAGGATCTTCGCGGTGGTGTCCTCGCCCTCCAGCGTGATGCCGGGCAGCGCGGTGGTGATCCACACCGAGACCATGGTGATCAGGATGTACAGCAGCGTTGCCACGACCCGCCCCTCCCTGCCGGCTTCCGCAACGAACATCATCGACGCTACCGGCGTCCGGGGGGCGTGCGCTCGCGCTGCGTTGTGATCTCCGGTTCAGCTGAAGAGGGTCGCCATCAGCCGGAGCGCGTCGCCGTCGGTGTCGTCGTGCGCCTCGGCGAACCGGAAGACCAGGCCTTCGCGCAGGCCCCAGGGGCAGATCTCCAGCTCGTCCACGCCGATGGTGCGCAGGATCAGCTCGGCGACGATGGCGCCGGCCAGGATGCGGCGGGCGCGGCTGCGCGACACGCCGGGCAGCGCCGCCCGCTGCTTCTGGCCCAGCTCCGCGAGCCGCGGGATCCAGGGGCGCAGCTTGGCGCGGAGCAGCCGGTCGGGGTGCCGGGCCAGCCGGCCCGGCGAGCTCTCGGTGAGCACGGCCAGCTGCCGCAGCACCTTGGACAGCGCCACCGGATGCCCGAGGTCGCGGTCGGCGAAGGTGCGCAACGAGCCCGGGATGGCGCCGCGGGCCGCCGCGACCAGCTCGTCGACCTGCTGCGGCTTCGGCGGATCGTCCGGCAGGTACTGCCTGGTCAGCCGGGCCGCGCCGAACGGCAGCGAGACCACGTCGGCGGGTTCGCCGCCGGTGCCGGTGGCCACGTCGATGGTGCCGCCGCCGATGTCCACCATGGTCAGGACGGTGCCGCAGCGGCCGTGCCAGCGGCGGGCGGCGTGATAGGTGACGGCGGCCTCGTCGCGCGGGCTGAGCACGCCGATGCGCACCCCCGCCGCCTCGCTCAGCCGCTGTCGCAGCTCCGCGCCGTTGACCGCGTCCCGCACCGCCGAGGTCCCGTACGCGATCAGCGCGTCGGGCTTCTCGTCGATGGCCGCGTTCACGCAGTGCCGCACCGCCCGCTCCGCGTGCTCGACGCCCAGCTCGGTGACCAGGCCGTCCGCCCCGGTGTGCTCGGCGAGCCTGGTCCGGGCCTTCGCGCTCCAGTCGGCGCGCGGCATCCGGGACCGGTCGAGGTCGACGATTTCCAGGCGCGCAGCAGTGGACCCGATGTCCAGCAGAGCCAATTTCATGCCGCGACCGCCCGCGCACCACGCGGCACTCGGCGCGGCGTGGTGGAGGTAATCGGCGGCATGCTCCCATTGTCGGGGTCATTTCGGCCGAAAATCCCGCCACGCCAAGGTTTTCTTGAGAGTTGTGTCACATTCTCGGGGACGGGCGCCGTCTCCCGGCGCGACTTACCCGGCGGTAGCCTCTGGGCTACCTCGGCGGCGTGGCCGACGCCCCGGCATCGCCGCTCGCCACAGACCGGAAGGGTTCGGCCGATGCGCATCGGGATGCCGCTGAACTACAGCGGAGGGTTCAAGGAAACCGTCGACGACCTGGCCACCTACGAGAAGGCCGGACTGGACATCGTGTACGTCCCGGAGGCGTACTCGTTCGACGCGGTCAGCCAGATGGGCTTCATCGCCGCCCGCACCGAACGCCTGGAGATCGCCTCCGGCATCCTGCAGATCTACACCCGCACGCCGACGCTGACCGCGATGACCGCGGCGGGCCTGGACTTCGTCTCCGACGGCCGGTTCACCCTGGGCATCGGCGCGTCCGGGCCGCAGGTCATCGAGGGCTTCCACGGGGTGCCCTACCACGCGCCGCTGGGCCGGACCCGCGAGATCGTCGACATCTGCCGCCAGGTCTGGCGCCGCGAGAAGGTCCAGCACGAGGGCAAGCACTACCGCATCCCGCTGCCCGCCGACCAGGGCACCGGGCTGGGCAAGCCGCTGAAGATCATCAACCACCCGGTGCGCGACCGGATCCCGATCATGATCGCCGCGATCGGGCCGAAGAACGTCGAGCTGGTCGCCGAGATCGCCGAGGCCTGGCAGCCGATCTTCTACCTGCCGGAGCGGGCGGCCGAGGTCTGGGGCGAGCCGCTGGCGGCGGGCAAGGCGAAGCGCGACGCGTCGCTGCCGCCGCTCGACGTGGTCGCGCAGGCGCCGCTGGCCATCGGCGAGGGGCTCGACGATCTGCTGGACTTCGCGCGGCCGCACGTGGCGCTCTACGTCGGCGGGATGGGCGCGAAGGGCAAGAACTTCTACAACAACCTGGCCCGCCGCTACGGCTTCGAGGCCGAGGCGGAGCTGATCCAGGACCTCTACCTCAGCGGCAAGAAGGAGGAGGCCGCCGCGGCGGTGCCCCGAGAGCTGCTGGAGAAGACCTCGCTGGTCGGCACCGCGAGCCACGTCAAGGAGCGGCTGGCGGCGCTGAAGGAATCGGGCGTCACGACCCTCAACGTGACGCCGCTGGCGGGCGACGCGGCCGGCCGGGCCAAGCTCATCGAGCAGGTCAAGCAGCTCGCCACCGACGCCTGACCGGGGTTCCGCAATTTCAATGGAAATCGGACCTCTGATTTCCATTGAAATTGCGGAAGTTGTCCACAGCCTCCGGCATGTCGGGATGCGACACGCCGG
>NZ_JBSGJZ010000008.1:0-293928 GCF_053605825.1 Saccharopolyspora sp. NPDC003752
GCTCTGGGTGCGCAGCCGTTCCCTACCACACCCCCCCGCCCCCCGAGTAGGGGGGCCGGCGGTTTCGCGCGAAACCGCCCTGATTTCAGGCGGTCACGGACCGCACGTGCCCGCACCGCGTTCCTAAGGTGCGCGCGCCTAGGCGGAGCCCTCCGGGGCGAGCGGGTGTGCGAGCTCGTCGGCGGGCAGCCTGCCCAGGACGATCGCCGCCACGGCCGCGAGCGCCGGCACCGTTCCGGCGACCAGGAAGGTCGCCGGCGTCCCGATCAGCTCCGCGACCGGGCCCGCCACCGCCATCGAGACGGGCAGGAACGCGATCGACACGAAGAAGTCGAGGCTGGTGATCCGGCCCAGCAGGTGCGGCGGAACCCGGCGCTGGAGCAGCGTTCCCCACAGGACCATCGGGCTGGAGAACATCGCACCGACGGCGAACGCGGCCGCGACGATGATCCAGAGCTCGCCCGCGAACGCGATGGCCACGAGCGGCAGGCAACTCACGCCCCACAGCCCGATCAGCACCGTCAGGTAGCGGCGGGGCATCCGCAGCGAGCCCATGACCAGCGAGCCGACGGCGCCGCCGATTCCCCACGCGGCCAGCACCAACGCGTGCTGCTCCGCCCCGCCGCCGAGCCGGTCCTTGATGAGGAACGGCAGCACCACTTGCAGCGGGCCCATCAGCATCATCACCATGAGCGAGGCGAAGAGCAGCGACGCGAGCAGCCACCGCGTGGCCACCATGTAGCGGAATCCCTCGGCGATGTCGGCGACGACGCTGCGCGCACCGTCCCGCCTGCGCACCGGAGTGCGCGGAACCGCCAGGAACGCGCAGAAGGCGGCGAAGGCCGTCGCCGCGGCCAGGCCCATCGCCGCGCCGGGTGAGGCGGTGGCGATGATGACGCTGCCGACCGCGGGCCCGGCGGCCTGCTGGATGGTCGGCCGCAGCATTCCCTCGAACCCGTTGACCGCCATGAGCTCGTCCTCGGCCAGCAAGGCGGGCAACCACGCGGAGTACGCGGGGAAGTAGAACGCCGTGGCGGTGCCGCCCAGGAACGCGACCACCACGAGGTGCCACAGCCGAAGCTGGTCGGTCAGCGCCAGCACGGCTGCGGTGGTCAGGACGAGCGCGTGGGCGCTCTGGACGACGATCAGGATCGTCTTCTGCGCCACCCGGTCGGCGACCGCGCCGCCGAGCAGGAGGGGCAGCAGCGCGCCGAGCGACGCCGCTGCCGCGACGAAGGACAATTCGCTGGCGCCGCCGCCGATCCGCACCACTTCCCAGACCTGCGCGACCACCCACAGTCCGCTCGTGCACAGCGCGAAGAACAGCGCGGCGGCGAGCCTGCGGTAGGCGGAACGGCGGAAGGGCAGCAGCACGCGGGGAAATCCGGGCGGCGCGGGCGTCGGTGCCACGGTGTCGTTCTCCATCATGGCCGCTCACGACCCCGGGAGTCCGCGGACAAGTTCTCGATCATGCGGTCGACGCTAGAACCTCGACAATGGTGGAGGTCAACTTCGCGGCCCGGAAATTGCGGCCCGGTGGCGGGAGAGATGGCGATTTCGCGCGAAATCGCCGACCCGCCCTCACGCGGAGTGGCGATTTCGCGCGAAATCGGCGGCGTGGTCGACGGCCCAGCGCCCGAAGGTGCCGGGCGGCCGGCCGGTCAGGCGCTCCACGTCGTCGGTGATGAGGCCCGACTCCGGGCGGTGCGCCGAAGCGGCGACCAGCGCCTCCACCAGGTGCTCGGGACGGCCGTCCGCGAGCATCCGGGATCGCGCCAGATCCGGGGGAACGGCCTCGAAGCGCAGGCGGCGCCCCAGCGCGGCACCGAGCAAGGCGACCTGATCGGCACGACCGAGGATCTCGGGGCCGGTCAACACGTGCGGTCCGCGTTGCTCGTCGTCCCCGAGCAGCACGACCGCAGCCGCTTCGGCCACGTCGCGCTCGTCCACGACGGCCGTCCGCGCGATGTCCGGGCCGGACACCACGTCACCCGCCGTCAACTGGGCCGCCCAGCCCCGGGCGTTGGACGCCAACGTGTCGCTTCGCAATGCGACCCACCGCAGGCCGGAATCTCCGAGCATGGCCTCCATGTCCGCATGCACCTGAACGATGGGATCGCTCTGGCGGGCGGCTTCGTCGTCGATGGCCGTCGAGGACACGTAGACGACGCGAGGCGCCGCAGCGGCGAGTTCGGCGACCAGGTCGTGGGCAGGGGCCGCGTCGAGCAGCGGCCACATGAGGAGCACGGCGTCCACGCCTGCGAGCGCGGAGCGGACGGCGGCGGGGTCGGTGAGGTCGCCGCGCACCGACTCGACTCCCGGCAGGGGACGGCGCGAAAGGCAGCGAACCCGCACACCGCGGGTTCGCAACCGGTTGACGACTTCCCGGCCGAGGTTGCCGGTGGCGCCGGTGACCAGGATCGATGAGGTCCGCTCGCCGATGGCGGGGAGAATGGTTCCTGACATGCCGCGGACACTAAGGGTTCAGGTCGACATGAAGGCAAGGTGCGCGTGGTGAGGACCATCGGCGAAGCGGCCGCGGAGCTCGGCATCGAAGCCCACGTGCTGCGGCACTGGGAACAGGCCGGCGCGCTTGCCGTGCCCCGCGACGGCAACGGCTACCGCATCTTCGACGACACCACCCTGGAACAGGCGCGCACCGTGCTGAAGCTACGGCGCGTGGGACTCTCGTTGCCGGAGGTCACCGCCGCCATGGCGCCGAAGAAGTCGGCGGCGCAGGCGGTCGTGCGGGCGAAGATCGCCGCCCTCGAAAGCGAAGTCCGCCGCACGCAGCAGGCCATCACCTACCTCCGGCACACCGCCGACTGCCGGCACCGATACCTGGACGAATGCCCGGACTGCGCGGCTTTCGCTCGCGAGCTCTGAGCCATCAGGCCCCGACGACGCGCAGCGCGATCGCCACGTAGCGGTCGGCGAGTTCGGCCGCGCCCACATCGCTTTCCGGGTCGTACCACTGCGGGATCGCGTTGCAGGCGGCCTGGATCGCGCGGCGGGCCTCGGCGGGGTGCTCGCAGCGGAATTCCCCGCGTCGCACGCCGTCGTCGATGATGTCCTGGAACAGCCGGGTCGCCGACTCGCGCAGCGCGCCGAGCCGACGCGCGTGCTCGTCCTCCAGGTTGCGGATCTCCCGCACCGCGATGGTGCTTTCCACCCGCCGCCGCACCCGGTAGTCCACGGTGGCGCGCACGATCGCGCTCAGCCGCTCGGCCGGATCGTCGCCGCAGTCGCGCAGGGCCGCGTCGCAGGCCTGCACGTAGTCGTTGACGCTGTCCTCCAGCAGCCCGGCGAACAGCTCCTGCTTGCTGGAATGCCAGTAGTACAGCGCGGACAGGCTCAGCCCGGCCCGCTTGGCGATGTCCCGGATGGACGCGCCGTGGTACCCGCGTTCGGCGAAGATCTCGCGCGCCGCGACGGAAAGCGCGTCGCCGCCCTGGCCGCGCGGGATGGCGGAGCCGTTGTGGGCAGAGGATTCGGATGCCGCCGTCACGCCATCAGAATACGGGCTGCGGCCCGGCATCGGACACGGTGCGGTGTCGGGCAGTCCGGGTCGCCCCTTCAGGCCGGTCCGAACCCGGACGGACGAGGGTCTGGCACGGTCGTGCACGTCGCCCTGCCCCGGTCCGTGCTACCCGCAATTTCCATTGAAATTGGACCTTCGATTTCAATGGAAATTGCGGATCCGGGCGCGGATGGGCGTCCGGCCGACCGTTCGCCGGCGCCTGGACCGCGGCCGCGGCATCGGCGCGGTGGCGGCGTTCCCCGAAGAACTTCGCGACACCAGAGTGGTGCTCGCCTCGACGGTGCCGATGAGCTTCCAAGGGCGGGTGACGGCGCTCAGGCGGTGAGCTGCTCCCACAGGCCGGTCTCGCCCGCCGCGAGCGCCGCCCGACCCAGCTCCGCCGACCAGCGGCGCTCGCTGCCGTATTCGTCGCGCCATGCCCACAACTTCCGCGTGACGTGGTGCAGCGAGTGCTCGCGGGTCACGCCCATCGCCCCGTGCAGCTGGTGCGCGGCACGGGCGATGCTGGTGGCCGTCCGGGCTGCGGTGATCTTCGCGGTCGCCGACGCGGCGAAGGCGCGTTCCGCGGAGTCCTCCTCGTGGATCCGCACCGCCCGCGCCACCGCGGCTTCGGTGGCGACCAGGTGGGTGCTCATCTCGGCCAGCCCATTGGCCACCGCCTTGAGCGCGACGAGCGGGCGACCGAACTGCTCCCGCTGCGTGACGTGCTCGCGGGTGCGCGCGTACGCGCCGCGCGCGGCGCCGAGCAGCGCGGACGCGTTGAGCACAGCGGCGCGGGCGAGCACGGCGTCGTGCGGGGGAGCGGCGGGCAGGGGAGTCGTGGCCCCCGGAACCCGGATCGTGTCGCGCGGTTCACCGGCGAGGTTCTGCCCTTGCTCGACGTCGCCGTTCGGCTCGACCAGGTAGGCGGATTCCCGCTCCGGGCACACCACGACGTGGTCGGCATGCCTGGCCCACGGGACGTTGTCGAGGCCGGTGGCCGCGAGGACCAGCCCCGCCGGGAGCTGCTCGCCGAGAATCCACTGCGCCAACGACGTTTCCAGCAGCGGCACGCTCACGCCGCTCGCCGCCGTCGCGGCGATCAGCTCCGCCAGGTCGCCCAGCGTCCCGCCGGCTCCGCCGCGCTCCTCGGGGATGCCGACCTGCGGCCAGCCCAGTTCGACCAGCGTCGGCCACAGCGGGTGCAGCGCGCCTTCCGGCACCTCCGGCGACGCCCCGGACAGCACGTCCGCGGCGACCTCGGTGATCAGCGAGTTGCTCAACGTCGGGCCTCCTGCTTGGCGAGGATGGACAGCAGCACCTCCGAGGAACCGCCGCGAATGCTGAAGCCGGGCGAGGCGAGGATGGCCTCGCCCAGCGTGCTCTCGGGCGAGACGATCCCGGAATCCATTGCCCGGCGCGCGCATTCGAGCACGTCGCGTTCGAAAGCGGTGCCGAGGTACTTCAACGTCGCGGCGGCCTGCACGGGAGCCTCGCCCGCGTCGACCGCCGCGGCGACCTGCGCGCACAACGACCGCAGCGTCGCCAGCCGGGCCACCAGCTCGCCGACCTCGGCCGCCATGTCTTCGTTGCCGCCGCCCAGCAGCTCTTCCAGCACCGGATACGTGGACAGCACCCGCTCCGGCCCGCCGCGTTCGTAGGCGAGCTGCTCGGTGACCTGCCGCCAGGCGTTGCCCTCGACGCCGATCACCCGCTCCTCGGGCACGAAGACGTTCTCGAACACCACCTCGTTGAAGTGGTGCGAGCCGGCCATGTCGACGATCGGCGACACCGACACCCCGGGATCGCTCATGTCCAGCACGAACTCGGTCAGCCCGGCGTGCTTCACCTCGGACTTCTCAGTGCGCGCCAGCAGGTAGGCGTGCGTGGCGCGGTGCGCGTGGCTGGTCCAGATCTTCCGGCCGTCGATGCGCCAGCCGCCCGCGACGCGGGTGCCGGTGGTGCGCACCGCGGCGAGGTCCGAGCCGGCGTCGGGTTCGCTCATGCCCAGGCAGAACACGAACTCTCCCGCGGCGATGCCGGGCAGGATCTCCTGCTGCAGCCGGGGCGTGCCGTGCCGCAGGATCGACGGGCCGATCTGCCGGTCACCGATCCAGTGCGCGGCCACCGGCGCGCCCGCCCGCAGCAGTTCCTCGGTGACCACCAGCCGCGCCAGGTTCGACCGCTCGGCGCCGCCCACCGAACGCGGCCAGGTCATGCCCAGCAAGCCGCGCTCGGCGAGCTCCTTGCTGAAGTCGAGGTCGAAGGACCGCAGCCAGGCGTCCGGCCGCGGCCGGTACCGGCCGTCGGCCCGCCAACTCCGGCACAGGTCCCGCACTTCCCGGCGCAGGTCGGACAGCGGACTCATGCGACGGTCTCCTTTCCGCTGCTCTGCAGCTCCTGCTCGGCGCGGCTCAGCGCCGCGCTCCCGGTCTCCGGCATCAGCAGGTAGGTCAGCAGCGACACCAGGCCGCAGGCCGAGACGTAGAAGAAGAAGTAGTTCTCGACGCCCGCGTCGCGGAACGCCAGCGCCACGTACTCCGCGGTGCCGCCGAAGACCGCCTGCGCCAGCGCGTAGGGGATCGCGACGCCGACCGTGCGGATGCCGGTCGGGAAAAGCTCGGCCTTCACGCAGGCGTTCACCGACGAGTACCCGGCCACGATCGTCAACGCCAGCATGGTCAGCGCCAGCGCGACGCCGAAGTTCGGCCAGCGCTGCATCGACGTCATGATGGGGTAGGTGCCCAGCGTGGTGCCGACGCCGAAGAAGATCAGCACCGGCCGGCGGCCGATCTTGTCCGAGATCGCCCCGCCCAGCGGCAGCAGGACCGTGAACACGCACAGCGCGATGAACATGACCCGGGCCGCGTCGGGCTTGCTCAGTCCCACGGAGTTGCTCAGGTACTTCGTCAGGTACGTGGTGTAGGTGTAGAACGCCACGCTGCCGCCGAGGGTCAGCGCGAACACCAGCACCGCGGCGCGGCGGTGCTTCCACACCTCGCGCAGCGTGCCCCGGCGCATCTGCGCGTCATGCGACTCCTCTTCGACGTAAGCCGACGTCTCGTGCATCCGGCGCCGCAGGTAGAACACCACGAGCGCGGCGACCGCCCCGATGACGAACGGGATGCGCCAGCCCCACGAGGTGAGCTGTTCCTCGGTCATGACGGCCTGCAGCACCATCAGCACGACGAGCCCGAGCAGCTGCCCGATCGTCACCGACACGTACTGGAAGCTCGAACCCAGGCCGCGCCGGCCCCGCTGCGACACCTCGGTGAGGTAGGCGGCGCTGGCCGCGTACTCGCCGCCGACGCTGATGCCCTGCATGATCCGCGCGATCAGCAGCAGTACCGCGCCGAGGTAGCCGGCGTGCTGGTGGGGCGGGGCGATGGCGATCAGCAGCGCGCTGAACGACATCATCGTCACCGACAGGGTCAGGCCGAACTTGCGGCCCCGCCGGTCGGCGATCCGGCCCAGTACCCAGCCGCCCAGCGGGCGGGCCAGGAAGCCCACCGCGAACACCGCGGCGGTGTTCATCAGCTGCGCGGTGGGATTGCCCTTCGGGAAGAACTGCCCGGCGAAGTACAGCGCGAAGTTCGCGTAGACGAACCAGTCGTACCACTCGACGGTGTTGCCGATCGACCCGCTGAGCACCGCGCGGGCGTGGGTGAACCGGCGGGGCTTCGTCGACCCGCTCATGTGCTACCTCCGGCTTCTTCCGGTCACGACGAGGTCGGCGGCGACCGCGCCGGACCCGTGGACCACGAGCGGGTTGATCTCCAGTTCGCCCAGCCGGTCGCCGAGTTCCACGGCCGCCTGGGAAATCGATGCGATCGCGGCGGCGGCCGCCGCCACGTCGCAGCGCGGACGACCGCGGAAGCCGTCCAGCAGCGGCCAGCCGCGCAGCCGCCGGAACAGCGCGGTGGCCTGCTCGGAGTCCACCGGGCCGAGGGCGGAGACGACGTCCCGGTACAGCTCGGTCGTCGTGCCGCCCATGCCGACGGTCAGGACCGGCGGGTAGCCGTCCTCGCCGCCCTGCACGCCGACCAGCAGCTCGACGCCGCCGGGCAGGAGTTCCTGCACAAGCACGCCGTCGATGCGGGCCCGGGGCGCGTTCGCGGCGACGGTTTCGAGCATGTCCTCGGCGGCGTCGCGAACCCGCTCCGCCGGAACGCCGACCACGACGCCGCCGACATCGCTTTTGTGCGCCAGATCGGGGGATTGGACCTTCAGCACGACCCGGTCGCCGAGCTCCCCGGCGACCGCGGCGGCCTCGGCCGGACCGGCTGCCAGCCGTCCGCGCGGCCGGGCGATCCGCATCGCGTCGAGCAGCTCCGCGCCACCGGCCTCGGTGAGCGCCGGCCGGTCCAGGAAACCGGCCAGGCCGCGCGGCGCGGCGACGGCGGCGCGCCGCTCGTCGTGGGGCACCAGGTGCGCGATGAGGCGCAGCGCGGCGGTCGTCGTGCCCAGCACGGAAACACCGTTGCGGCGCAACAACGAGGCCGCCTCGGCGATCTGGTCGTGGGAGTAGAGCCAGGCCACGACGAAGGGCTTGGCGGAGCGCTTCGCGGCCCGCAGGATCGACTCGGCCACCGCCACCGCGGGCTCGCCGCCGATGGTCGTCAGCGCCACCAGCACGGCGTCCACCTCGGCGGAGTCCGCGACGGCCTCGCACACCGCGCCCAGCTGCGCGTGGTCGTTGATGACCTGCGCGGTGACGTCCACCGGGTTGACGACGCTGCCGAACGACGGCACGAGCGGCGCCAGGGCCGCTTGCGTCGCGGCGTCGAGTTCGGGCAGCGCCAGTCCGTTGCCCTCGGCCTGGTCGGCGGCCAGTCCGCCCGCCCCGCCGGAGCTGGTGATGATGCCGATGCGGCCCGCCAGCAGGCTCGGGGCGCCGGTCAACGCGACCGAGACGTCCAGCAGTTCGTCGAGGTCGTCGACCTGGATCGCGCCGGATTCCCGGGTGAGCAGGTCGAAAGCGGCCCCGGAGCGCACCAGCGCGCCGGTGTGCGAGGCGATGGCGCGCTCACCCGCCGAGGAGCGGCCCGAGCGCAGCACGACGATGTGCTTGCCGAGCTCGGCGGCGCGCGCCGCGAGCCGGGCCCACCGCGTCCCGTCGGGCAGTTCCTCCAGGTAGCAGGCCAGCACCCGGACGTTCGGGTCGGCCACCAGCAGTTCGGCGGCATCGGTCGCGGTCAGGTCGGCCTGGTTGCCGACGCTGATCCAGGCGGTGAGCCCGATCCCGCGATCCCGCGCCAGCCCGAGGAAGCTGCCGCCGAGCGCGCCGCTCTGACCCACGTAGGCGATGCCGGATTCGCCCGGCTGCTCCCCGTCGGCGGCGGCGGTGAACGTGGCGGTCAGCCCGGTGGGCCGGTAGATCAGGCCCTGGCAGTTGGGGCCGATGACCCGCAGCCCGTGCCGCTTCGCGGCCGCCACGAGCCGGTCCTGGAGTTCCCGGCCGTCCGCGCCGATCTCGGCGAACCCGGACGACAGCACGACCACGCAGGACGCACTCGCGCGGCCGGCTTCCTCGACCACCGGCAGCACGCGCGACGCCGGGACCAGCACCAGCACCAGGTCGACCGGGCCCGGCAGTTCCAGCAGCGACGGGTAGCAGGGCAGCCCGTGGATCTCCCGGTGGTTCGGGTTGATCGGGTAGACGGCGCCGTCGAAGTCCCGCAGGTAGCGGGTGAGCCGCCCGGCCATCGCGGAGCGCTCCGATGCGCCGACGATCGCCACCGACCGCGGCCGCAGCAGTCCATCCACAGTGGTCACCGGCCCCGGAATTCGGGCTTGCGCTTCTCCTTGAAGGCCTGCATCGCCTCGGCGGAGTCCTCAGTGGACTGCACGACGGCCATGTGCGAGGAGATCAGGTCCAGCGAGGTGCGCAGGTCGGTTCGCGCCGACTGGTACACGGTCCGCTTGATGGCCCGGATGGCCACCGGCGGGCCGTCGGCCAGGCGCCGGGCGAACGCGTAGGTCTCGTCCATCAGTTCGGCGTCGGGCACGCACCGGCTGGCGATGCCGATGTCCACCGCGGTCTTGGCGTCCACGAAGTCGCCGGTCCACAGCAGCTCCAGCGCCTTCGCGGTGCCCACCAGTCGCGGCAGGTAGTAGCAGCCGCCGTCGCCGGGGACCAGGCCGACGCGGACGTAGCCCTCGGAGAGCCTGGCCGACTCGCCGACGAACCGGATGTCGCACATCAGGGCCATGTCCATGCCGGCGCCGACCGCGACGCCGTTGACCGCCGCGATGACCGGCTTGTCCAGGTCCTCCAGGGCGAGGGCGACCTGGTGGATCCGGTCGGTGAGGACGGTCTTGTGGTCCAGCACGGACTTCTCGCCCGAGGTGAAGGCGTCCAGGTCGACGCCCGAGCAGAACGCGTCGCCGGCGCCGGTGAGCACCAGGACCCGCACCTCGGGGTCGAAGCGAGCGGAGCGGATGGCCGCGGCCCACTCGTCGATCATCTCCATGGTGAAGGCGTTCTTGCGCTTCGGGCGGTTGAGCAGGATCGTCCCGATCCCGTCGCTGACCTGGTACTCGAGATCCGCCATGTCCGTCCCTTCCCGTCGCCTGCGTCGGGCCCGAGTTAAGCACTCGACGCGCACGGAGTCCATACAAAATTGTATTCAATTTCCGGGACCGCCCAGCCCGGCGAGGAACCGGTCGCGCCCGCCGCGATGCGCGCGGACATGGGCGTGGTCAGGTGGTGGGCAGGGTGTGCGTCGTCGCGGTCGCGGCGGCGGCGTAGTCGCCGAGCCGTGGCTTTTCCGGGCGGCGAGCGACCAGCAGTGCGAGCAGCACGCCCGCTGCGGAGAATGCCGCGAGCGCGATCGACGCTCGCGACAGGCCGGTCGCGAGGGCGTCCGCGAGCGGCTCGCCCCCGGTTGCGCTCTTCACGGCGACCTGCGCGTAGATCCCGGCGACGACGGCCGTCATGACCGCGCCACCCACGTAGCGCGCCATGTTCGAGATCCCGGACGCCGCGCCCACCTGCTCGCGCGACACGGACGCGGTGGCGACCGACGACGCCGGGCTGTTGGAAAGGGCAAGCCCCACGGCGATGCCGAGCAGTGGGAGGACGAACGCGCCGTAATCCCACGACGGCCGAACCGCCGCGAGCGCCACGAACGCCGCCGTGAGGATCGCGAAACCCGCCACGACGACCGGGCGCGCGCCGAAGTAGTAGGCCAACGGCGCGACCACCGGTGCCACGAGGACCACCACCGCGGCGATCGGCAGCGTCGCCAGACCCGCTTGCAGGCTCGTCATCCCGAGGGTTTGCGGGGCCTGGAAGTACAGGCTCACCAGGAAGCTGAGCGCGGCGATCGCCCCGGCCCCGATCAGGATCGCGCCGGTGGAACCCACCAGCAGGGCGTTGCGCAGCAGGCCCAGGTCGACCAGCGGGGCGGCCACCCGGCGCTCGACCACCACGAACCCGACCACGGCCAGCGCGGACAGGACCAGGCACAGCAAGGTGGGCGGCGACAGCCATCCCCAGGACGAGCCCTCGGTCATGGCGAACACGAACGGCACGAGCGCGGCGGCGACCAGCGCGGTGCCTGCCAGGTCGATCGTGCGGGCGCGGTTCGGGTCGCGGGATTCCGGTACCGCGCGCAGCGTGAACGGGATGCACACCAGCGCGATCGCCGCGTCGATCCAGAACAACCCCTGCCAGCCGGTGAGTTCGTTGAGCACGCCGCCGACCACCGGCCCCGCAGCGGCCCCGGCCGCGGCGGCAGCGCCTCACAGGGCGACGGCCCTCATCTGCGCCGCCCCGGACGAGTTCACCGAGAGCAGGCTCAGCCCGCTGGCCAGGATCGTCGCGCCGGCCGCGCCCTGGATCAGGCGCCCCAGCACGACCAGCACCCCGGTTCCGGCGAGGGCGATGAGCGCGCACGACACCACGAACAGCGCGAGACCGGCCAGGAACAGGCGCCGTCGGCCGAAGACGTCGCCCAGCGCGCCGGAGGTGACGATCACGGC
Organism: Saccharopolyspora sp. NPDC003752; assembly: GCF_053605825.1. Lineage (NCBI taxonomy): Bacteria > Bacillati > Actinomycetota > Actinomycetes > Pseudonocardiales > Pseudonocardiaceae > Saccharopolyspora > Saccharopolyspora sp. NPDC003752. The sequence goes on from NZ_JBSGJZ010000008.1 coordinate 11,507, forward strand.
GGCCCCGACCAGGAGGTAGCCGGTCACCGCCCACTGCAGCACGGTGATCGGGGTTCCCAGGTCCGCGCTGATCGAGGGGATCAGGATGCTCACCGCGGAGGTGTTGGCGTTGACGACGAACGTGGACAGGCACGCGGTGGACAAGACGCCCCATCCCGCGCGCACGCCGAATTCCGCATCACCCACCGGAGCGCTCATACCGCCACGATCGCCCGGAACCGGCGCCGCCCACAGAACCGAAGGACCCGGAAGGTGCGCATCCGCCGGATCGCCGACGGCCGGAAACTTCCCGGGCGACCACTTCAGCGGCATGGCGTGGTCGCCGGATGGTCGCCTGCCTCGACCGCCGTTCACCGGTCCTAAATGGACATATCAGATTCGTCCACGGGCATCGCGGAGTCCTTCCGGAAACGGGCGCGTGCGAGGCGTGGCTGTCAGGAACGCGGGGCGCTGATTTCGCGCGAAGTCAGCGCTTGGCGTGGGGGCCGGTCGGCGATTTCGCGCGAAATCGCCGACCTGGCAGGCGCCGGGCGCCTTCGGGATGAGCTTGCCCGGAGCCTTTGGGGCGACCTCCGGCTCACCCCGGCAGCGGCAGGCTGACGCCGAGCGCGGGGGCGAGCTGGGCTGGGGTGGCGTCGCGGTGCGAGTCCATGATCTGGATCGCTCGCTCGGTCTGCCCGCGGCGCAGCGCGTTGATCAGCTGCCGGTGCTCGCGGACGATCCGGCGGCGCGCCGACTCGTCGTAGATGTACACCGCGCGGTACGCCTCCGTCATCTTCCAGATGCGTTCGATCTCGTCGACGATCAGGTTCAGCCCCGAACTGCGGAAGATGACGAAGTGGAAGTCGTGGTTGAGCTCGATGATCCGCAGGACGTCGACCGCTTCGGCCGCCTCCGCGATGCGCTCGTTGATCTCGGTCAGCTCGATGATCTGCGCCGTGCTCAGGCGCGGCAGCTCGCGCAGCACGACCGCCTCCAGCGCGGCGCGCATCAGGTACGCCTGGCGCAGTTCCTCCGCCGAAAGCCGGGCCACCGTGTAGCCGACGTTCGGCTGGTGGCGCACCACGCCCTCCGCTTCGAGCGCCTTCAGCGCCTCGCGGACCGGCACGCGGCTGACGCCCAAGCGTTCGGCGAGCGCCTCCTGGCGCAGCGGCTGCCCCGGCAGCAGCTCCTGGCTGCGCATCATCTGCCGGATCAGTTCGACGGCGCGGCCCACCGAAGTCTCCGCCATGCCCTCACCTCACGCTCCGCTGGATCGGTGCTCGCGAGAGTAACGCACCGTGGTGATCCGACTTTGGGCGCAACGTATTGACAAACCCGCTGGCCGGGCGCACCGTATCCCCCAACGCGGTGCGCAAATAGCGACAGCGTTGTGCATATCGCAACACTAGTTTGGAGGCCGGTTTGGCGAGCTCGGGACTCCTGCAGACCGCGGATCGGGCCATGCAGGTGCTGCTCTCCTTCTCCGACCAGCGGCCGGAGTGGGGAGTCAGCGAGCTCGGGCGCGAGCTCGGGCTCGACAAGTCCGTCGTCCAGCGGTTGCTGGCCACGCTCGCCCATCGCGGCTTCGTCCTCGCCGACCCCGAAACCCGGCGGTACCGCCTCGGGCCGGCGATTTCGCAGCTCGCCCGGGTCGCCGAGCGCAGCGGCGCGTTGAGCCTGATCGCCAGGCCGGTGCTCGCGAAGCTGGCCCGGGAGACGGGGGAGAGCGCCGTGCTCAACGTCGCGCACGGCGGCTCCTACCGCACGGTGGCCGCGGTGGACGCGCGCGGCCCGTTGAGCTACTCGGCGATCGTCGGGCACGTGATGCCCGGTCACGCTGGGTGTTCGGGGCACGCGTTGTTCGCCGGGCAGCCGCTGGAGGAGGTCCGCGAGCTCTTCGGGCCCGAGCCGCTCACTCGGTTCACCCCGAACACCCCCACCACCTACGCCGAGCTGGCGAAGCGGTGGCAGGAGGTCGCCGACACCGGGATGTCGGTGTCCGCTGGCGAGTTCGACGCCAACGTCGGCGCCGTCGCGGTGCCGCTGCTGCTCGCCGGCGCGACCGTCGCCTCCCTGACGCTGATCGGACCGGCCGAACGCGTGACCGGCCGGATCGACGAGCTGACCGCCCCGCTGCGCGCCGCAGGCGCCGACCTGTCCAGCCGACTCGCGCCCGGCGATGCCGGGTCGCCCAGCTGACCGACCGCTTTCCGGAAAGGCTGCTCATGACCATCAGCGACCCCGTGGCCGGCGCCGAACGCGCGCATCCGCGGGCCTTCGAGCCCACCGTGCTGGTGATCACCATCGTGCTCTCCGTGGTCGGGGCGATAATCGGCCTGCACCTCATCACCACGCTCGGGATCTCGGCCAACACCTCCGTCATCGGCGCGCTGATCGCGATGATCATCGGCCGGATCAACATCGCCGCGCTGCGCAAGATGCGCTCCGTGCACCGCCAGAACCTGGTGCAGAGCGCCGTTTCCGGCTCCACCTTCGCCGCCGCGAACTCGCTGCTGGCGCCCATCGCGGTGCCCTTCGCGTTCGGCCGCGCCGACCTCGTGTGGCCGGTCTTCGTCGGCGTCGCGATCGGGTTGTTCGCGGATTCCTTCGTGCTGTACCGGCTTTTCAATTCGCGGCTGCTGCCCGCGCAGGCCGCATGGCCGCCCGGCATCGCCGCCGCCGACACCATCATCGCCGGGGACAAGGGCGGCCGGCGGGCCGCCGTGCTGGCCGGCGGTGCCGTCCTCGGGTTCATCGGCGCGTTCTTCAAGCTGCCGGTCTCGGCGGCGGGCGTGGCCTTCATCGGCAACGTCTGGGCGCTCGCCATGTTCGGCATCGGGCTGCTGTTCAGCCAGTACAGCCCCACCTGGTTCCACATCAACATCGGCAGCCTCTACATCCCGCACGGCGTGATGATCGGCGCCGGCCTGGTCGCCCTCGGGCAGGCCGGCTACCTGATGTTCCGGAAGAAGGAGGGGAAGGCCGAGCGCACCACGTCCATCGATCCGAGCGAGGTGCCGCAGGTCGACGAGAAGGCGCTGCGCAAGGGAGTCCTGCAGGGCTACGTGCTCTTCGTGATCGGTGCCGCCGTCGTCGCCCTGGCCGGCGGGCTGATCTCGGAGCTGTCGGTGCCGGTGCTGATCCTCTGGATCCTGGCCGCCGCGCTGGCCGCGATCATCCACGAGATCATCGTGGGCCTCGCCGCGATGCACTCCGGTTGGTTCCCGGCGTTCGCCGTGACGCTCATCTTCCTGGTGCTCGGCCTGATCCTCGGGGTGCCGCCGGTGGCCCTCGCGCTGTTCGTCGGTTACACGTCCGCGACCGGGCCCGCGTTCGCCGACATGGGCTACGACTTCAAGGCGGGTTGGCTGCTGCGCAAGGAACACCGGCCCTACGACGCCTTCGAGCGCGCCGGCCGGTTCCAGCAGTACCTCTCCTCGCTGGTGGGCTTCGCGGTGGCGACCGTCGCGGTCGCCGTGTCCTGGCAGGCGTTCTTCGGCGACGGACTGCTGCCGCCGGTCGCCAAGGTCTACGCCGCCACCATCCACGCCGGGCTGTCCGACCCGAACGTGCTGATGACGTTGCTGCTGTGGGCGGTTCCCGGCGCGCTGATCCAGCTGCTCGGCGGCGCGAACCGGCAGATGGGCGTGCTGCTGGCCACCGGCCTGCTGATCGCCACCCCGCAGGCCTGCTGGCTGGTCTTCGGCGCCCTCGTGGTGCGGATCGTCTACCGCTGGCGGCGCGGCGACAAGGCGGACGAGGACCTCAACCTCGTCGGCGCGGGCCTCATCGCGGGCGACGCGCTCTATTCGACCAGCCGGATCTTCGAGTCCAAGTGACCCGGTCCGTTCGTGCAAGTGCAATGAGAGAAGAGGAGTTGTCGTGGAGGTTGTGAGCCGAGTCGAGTCCCGGCCGGAGTACCTGTCGTGGGAGGCCGCGATCGGCGCCCGCAAGCTCGTCGAGCAGGTCATGCTGGTCAAGCCGGGGGAAGAGGTGGTGCTCACCGGTGACACCTCGACCGACCGGCGCGTCGTGGAGCTCACCGCGCAGGCGGTCGCCGCGGCCGGGGCCACGCCCACCGTGATCTGGTACGAGACGCGGCCGAGTTCGGCGATGGAACCGCCGGCCCCGGTGGCCGGCGCGATCGCCAAGGCCGACGTGTGGATCGAGTTCAGCGTCGCCTACATCATGCACAGCGACGCATTCCGCGCGGCCATCGCGAACGGCGCCCGCTACACCAACCTGACCGGCATGGACATCCCGATGCTGGTCGACACCGTCGGCAAGCCCGACTTCGAAGGCGTCATGCGGCTGGGCCGCGCGCTGGTCGCGCTGCTGGAGCAGGCCGACGAGGTGCGCATCACCGCCGCCAACGGCACCGATCTGGTCGGCCGCAACCAGGGACGCCCGATCAACCTGCGCGGCAAGCCCGCCGAGAAGCCGGGCGAGACCGTGATGCTCTCCGGCCAGATCTCCTGGAACCCGATCGAGGAGACCCAGAACGGCACCCTCGTGTTCGACGGCGCGCTGTGGCCGCCGGCCGAGATCGGGCTGCTGCGCTCCCCGGTGCGCTGCAAGGTGGAGAACGGCGTGGTCACCGAGATCACCGGCGACCGCGACGCCGAGGTGTTCCGGAACTGGATGGAGTCCTTCGACGACCCGAACATGTTCCGGCTGGCGCACTGGTCGCTGGGCTTCAACCCGGGCGTGCTGGTGCCCACCGGCCGCATCGTGGAGGACGAGCGGGTGTTCGGCTGCGTGGAGATCGGCATCGGCACCAAGGGCGCGTGGATCGGCGGCGAGCCGTGGGTGGCGGCGGCGCACACCGACGGCAGCGTGCTCGGCCCGTCGATCTACCTCGACGGCGAGGCCATCGAGCTCGACGGTCGTTACGTGCACCCGGAACTGGTGCGGATCTGCCGCGAGATCGGCGCCCCCGGCTACTGATCCGCGACCGGCCCGCACGACGGCGCGGGAGCGGTTCCCGAGTCCTCCGCAATTTCCATTGAGCGTTTTTCATCCTGGTCGGCCTGCAACCGCGGGTCGCAGGGCTGCGCGTCGATGGGGTGTCGCATGCGCCGCAGGCGCATAGCCCACCTACGACGCTGGCACCGCCGCGGGTTCTCAGAGGCTTCCTGGCGAGGACGGCCCTGACGCCGTGTATTGGACATACATAAGTCAGGGCACCCACAGACCAGGAAGCCTCTGAGGTTCCGCCACCCGCACCGCCACGCAGAACGAGGTTGGAAAAACCTCAGTGAAATCGAACCTTCGGTTTCAATGGAAATTGCGGGCCCCGGTCCGACGCGCGGTGCCGGACCGGCCTCGCCGGGAGATCCTCGGGTCCGCTCCCGTGCCGTCCCTGGAATATCGGTCCACTGTGGAGGAATCGCGATGTCCGATGTCACGTACCGCCGTCCGGGCCTGGTGGCCCGGGACCACGTCTTCCGGGTGCCGTTGCGCCACGACGACCCGGGCGCCGGGGAGATCGAGGTCTTCGGCAGGGAGGTGGTGGCCCCCGGCAAGCAGGACCAGGCGCTGCCGTGGCTGGTCTACCTCCAGGGCGGACCGGGTGGCAAGGCGGAACGGCCGCTGAGCACCAGCGCGTGGCTGGGCCGCGCCCTCCAGGACTACCGCGTGCTGCTGCTGGACCAGCGCGGCACCGGGCGCAGCACGCCCGCCAACCGCCAGACGCTGGCGGGCCTGTCGGCGGCAGAACAGGCCGAGCACCTGAGCCTGCTGCGCGCCGACTCGATCGTCCGGGACGCCGAGGTGCTGCGCAAGCAGCTGATCGGCGACGAGCCGTGGTCGGTGCTGGGGCAGAGCTTCGGCGGCTTCTGCGCGCTGACGTACCTCTCGCTGGCGCCGGAGGGGCTGCGCCAGGTGATGATCACCGGCGGCATCCCGACGCTGACCGGGCACGCGGACGACGTCTACCGAGCCGCGTATCCGCGCACGTTGCGCAAGAACGACGCCTACTTCGCCCGCTACCCGGAGGACGCCGCCATCGCGCGCCGCGTCGTCGACCACCTCGCCGAGCACGAGGTGATCATGCCGACGGGGGAGCGGCTGACCCCGGAGCGCTTCCAGGCGCTGGGCATCCAGTTCGGCCAGGCGTCGCGGTTCGACGCGCTGCACTACCACCTGGAGGAGGCGTTCGCCGGCGACGTCCTGTCGGACACCTTCCTGCGCGGCGTCGACGCGGCGCTCTCCTTCGCCGAGCGCCCGCTGTACGCGGCGCTGCACGAATCCATCTACTGCCAGGGCACCGCCTCGAAGTGGTCGGCGCAGCGGGTGCGCGCGGAGTTCGACGAGTTCGACTGGTCCCGGAGCGGTCGCGTCAACTTCACCGGCGAGATGATCTACCCCTGGATGTTCGAGCAGGACCCGGCGCTGGTACCCCTGCGGGACGCCGCCGAGCTGCTGGCCGCCAGATCCGACTGGCCGCACCTCTACGACCTCGACCGGCTGGCCCGCAACGACGTGCCGGTCGCCGCGGCGGTCTACCACGACGACATGTTCGTCGACCGCGACCAGGCGCTGGAGTCGGCGCAGCAGGTGCGCGGCGCTCGGGTGTGGGTGACCAACGAGTACGAGCACGACGGGGTCAAGGCATCACCGACCGTGCTGGACCGGTTGCTGGCAATGAACCGCGGCGACGCCTGACGAGCACGGTGGGCCACCACGCCGATGCGTGCCGCGGTCCCGCCCGCTATGGTTCGGTTCTCATGTCCCCCTCGGAGCCGAATTTCGCCGCTGGCGTGCCCTGGCAGCGCGTCTTCGACCAGGCGGCGTCCGCGATGGCGATCCTCGACTTGCAGGGCCGGTACCTGTACGTCAACGAGGCCATGTGCCGGATGCTCGGCTACCGGCGGGAGGAGCTGGAGGGCCTGGACTACCGGACGGTGACGCACCCCGACGACATCGACCCGGAGGGGCCGATGGAGTCCCCGGACCTGCTGGAGAAGCGCTACATCCGCTCCGACGGCAGCGTCATCTGGGCCCTGGTGGCGCGGTCGTTCATCCGGGACAGCCACGGGCGGGCGATCCACTTCCTGTCCCAGATCCAGGACATCACGCGGCGCCGGGAGGCGGAGCTGCTGTGGCAGCGCAGCTTCGCCAACGCCCCGATCGGCATGGCGCTGCTGGACCTCAAGGGCGCGTGGACCGCGGTCAACGACACGCTCTGCACCATGCTCGGCTACACGCGAGAAGAGATGCTCTCGATGTCGTTCACCGACATCACCTACGAGGAAGACGAAGAGCAGGGCATGGCGGCGCTGTCCGAACTGGTCGAGGGCCACGTGGACAGCGCCAGCGTGGAGAAGCGCTACCGGCACAAGCAGGGGCACCCGATCTGGATCCTGATCCGGGCGACCACGGTGCCGGGTGCCGACGGAACCCCGGCGTACGTGGTCAGCCAGTACGAGGACATCGGCGAGCAGCGCCTGGTGGACGCCCGCCTCGCGCACCTGGCGCTGCACGACCCGCTGACCGGGCTCGCGAACCGCGCGCTGCTGTCCGACCGGCTCGACCACGGCCTGCAGCAGCTGGCTCGCGGCAACGGCGTGCTGGCGGTGGTGCTGGCGGACCTGGACCAGCTCAAGCCGGTCAACGACCGCTTCGGGCACGCGCTGGGGGATCAGCTGCTGATCGCCGCCGCGCGGGAGTTGCAGCTGGCGGTGCGCGCCGGCGACACCGTCGCCCGCATGGGCGGCGACGAGTTCGTCGTGGTCAGCCTGCTGCCGGACGAGGACGCCGCGCGGGCGCTGCGGGATCGCGTCGAGCGGCACCTGAACACCGATGTGTCGGTACACGGGGTCCGGATCCGGCTGCGCGCCAGCGTCGGCTACACCGCGACCGCCGACCCCGCGATCGCGCCGGACATGCTGCTGCACGCCGCCGACCGGGACATGTACGCCAGCAAGCGGCGCCGCCGCGAGTCGCACGGCGGAGGCCGCTGACCGGCGCGTCAGGCGTCCAGCTCGATCAGGGCCGCTTCGATCGCCCGGTGGAACGTCGGGTAGGCGAAGATCATCTCCCGCAGCCGCTGCACCGGCACCTCCGCGTGCACCGCCACCGCGAGCGCCCCGATGATCTCGCCGCCCGCCGGCGCGACCACGGTGGCGCCGACCAGGACGCCCCGGTCGGCGTCCGCGACGAGCTTGATGATGCCCTCGTTGCCGACCTTGTGGATCCAGCCGCGCGTCGACGCGGGGATCTGGGTGATCGCGGTGCGCACCTGGATCGCGGCGTCCCGGGCCCGGGATTCGGTCAGCCCGACGGTGGCGACCTCGGGGTCGGTGAAGATGACCGAGGGCATCGCGCGGTAGTCGGCGACCTCGGTGCCCTGGCCTAGGACGTCGGCGGCCGCGATCCGCGCCTGGTAGACCGAGGTGTGCGTGAAGGCCCCGTGGCCGGTGATGTCGCCGATGGCCCAGACGCCGTCGGCGGCCCGCATCCGCCCGTCGACCGGGATGGTCCGCGCCTGTTCATCCAGCCCGACGGCCGCGACGCCCAGCGCGCGCAGGTCGGTGCGCCGCCCGGTGGCGACCAGCAGGCTTTCACCGGTGAACACCTCGCCGGATTCCAGGTGCACCTGGAAACGGTCGTCGTGCTTGACGCGGTCCACGGCGCAGCCGGTGCGGACCTCGATGCCGCAGGCGTGGAACGCCGCGGTCAGCACCTCGGAGGCCTCCGGTTCGGCCATCGCCAGCAGCCGCGGCCGCGACTCCAGCACCGTCACCGAGGCGCCGAAGCGGGCGAAGACCTGCGCGAACTCCACGCCGACCGGCCCGCCGCCGAGCACCAGCAGCGACTCCGGCACCCGGGTCGCGGGCACCGCGTCGCGATTGGTCCAGTACGGGCTCTCGGCGAGGCCGTCGATCGGCGGGACCAGCGGGTCGGTGCCGGGGTTGAGCACGATGCCGCGGCGGGCCCGGAACACCTGGTCGCCGACGGTGACCTCGCCAGGCGCGCTGATCCGTCCGACGCCGCGCACCAGCCTGCCACCGGTGTCCTCGAAGCGACGCACCGCGATCTCGTCGTTCCAGTCGGTGGTCGCCTCGTCGCGGATGCGGTTCGCGACCGGCGTCCAGTCCGGCCGCACGGTGGCCTGCCCGGCGAGCTCGGGCACCCGCCGCGCCTCGCCGAGGGCGTCGGCGGCCCGCACCATCATCTTGGTCGGGACGCAGGCGAAGTACGGGCATTCGCCGCCGACCAGCCGCGATTCGACCGCGATCACGTCCAGGCCCGCGTTCGCCAGCCGGGCCGCCACGTCCTCGCCGCCCGGGCCCATGCCGATGACGACGACGTCGACCTCTTCGGGCACCGCACCCACCCCTTTTCAGCTTCCGGTGTCGGTTCCAGCCCAACACCGCAGCCCCGCCCGCGCACGTCGAATGAGGTGAGTGATCATGGCCGCTCCGGCGACCACGACTGTCTCGTGAGCGGTGATGGTCGCTCTGACGACCACTGCCACTCACGACCGGTGCACGGGGTGTTCCGCAAGCGCATCGGCACGAAGCACATCCGCGGTGCACGTGCCCAGTGCCCGGCGGTGAAATCGCGTGGTTTCCGGGTGTCAGCGCCAGATCAGGGCCTCGTCGAGCGGCTTGCGGGTCAGGTCGGGCACCTCGCAGTCGGCGGCCGGGTAGCCGATCGGGAACACGATGTACGGGCGCTCGTTGGTGGGCCGGTCGAGGATCTTGGTCAGGAACCCCATCGGGTTCGGCGTGTGCGTCAGCGTCGCCAGGCCCATGGTGTGCAGCGCGGTGATGAACAGCCCGCAGGCGATCCCGACGCTTTCGTTGACGTAGTAGTGCTTCTGCCGCCCGGCTCCGGTTACGCCGTACTTCTGGGCGAACGCGACGACGATCCACGGCACCACGTCGAGGTAGTCCTTGTTCGCATCGGTCTCCAGCCGCGACAGCGCGCCGTGCCACTGCGGGATGTCCTCGCGTTCGTAGAACGACTTCTCCTCGGCCTCGGCGGCCAACCGGATCTGGTGCTTGAGGCCCGGGTCCTGCACCGCGACGAACGTCCACGGCTGCTGGTGCGCTCCGCTGGGCGCGGTGTTGGCGACGCGCACGGCCAGCTCGATCGCCTCGCGCGGCACCGGATCGGGGCTGAAGAACCGCACGCTGCGCCGGGCATCCAGGTGTTCGAAGAGCTCCTGCCCGCGGCGCAGGCCGTCCGCGATCGGTAGTCGTTCCGGGTGGTAGGGCACGAACGGATGGGAGTGCGGGCGCGGCGACGGTGCGGTCATTTCTCCTCCGGTATAAGAGCTTCCCGCAGCACGCGGTGCACCTCGGCCATCGCGGCGCCTGCGATCGGCAGCAGTTCGGCGCCGCCGGCGAAGCCGTGGAACAACCCCGGGCAGTGCTGGACGCTGGTGGGCACGCCTGCCGCCTTCAGCCGCTCGGCGTAGCGCTGGCCTTCGGTGCGCAGCGGGTCGCGGCCCGCGGTGAGGACGTGCGCGGGCGGCAGCCCGGCGAGGTCGGCGGCGCGCAACGGCGAGACGTGCGGGTGGTCGCGATCGGCGGTGCCGGGCACGTACTGGTCCCAGAACCACATCATGTGCCGCGCGGTCAGCAGGCAGTCCGGCCCGCTGTCCACATAGGATTCGGTGGTGAAGTCGTGGTCGGTGACCGGGTAGACCAGCATCTGGAAGGCGATGTCCGGGCGGCCGGTCTCGCGGGCCCGCAACGCCGTGACCGCGGCCAGGTTGCCGCCTGCGCTGTCCCCGGCGACGGCGAGGCGCGCCGGGTCGCCACCGAGCTCCGCGGCGTGCTCGGCGGCCCACTGCGTTGCGGCGAAGGCGTCGTCGGCGGCCGCCGGGTAGCGGTGTTCCGGTGCGAGCCGGTAGTGCACGGCGATGACGATCGCGCCGACGCCGTTGGCCATCGCGCGGCAGACGCCGTCGTGGCTCTCCAGGTCGCCGAGCACCCAGCCGCCGCCATGGCAGTACACGACCACCGGCAGCGGCTCGCCGTCGACGCGCGGCCAGTAGATGCGCACCGGGATCTCGACGCCGGGCGGTCCGGGGACGAGCCGGTCCTCGACCCTTGCGACCGGCTGGCGCGGCCGCTCCGCGGCGCCCGCGTTCATCATCGCGCGGGCCTCGGCGGCGTCGGTGACCGCGCCGCCGAGATCGGGGAAGTATTCCTGCATGAGCGCGACGAACGGTTCGGCGTCCGGATGCAACGGCATTGTTTTCCTCCAGCGCAGATGGAGCGTCGCAGTGATGTAAACCGACGGCGAGGCGCCGAAGGTATCGGCCGTTCCGGCGAACGTGCTCCCGCATCATGAGAAAAGCAGCGAAGTGGCACGGATCACACGACACTCGGCGGATGGGGTATGGCTGACGTCACACGGCCCGATTTCGGTTCCGCGGCCGGTTGTCCCGGCCGGACACCGGGTACCTCGATACAGGGGTCGCCACCTGCGGCCGAATCTGGAACGCGATCGTTCCGGTGAAGATCGAGGTGGTCGGGGGGATCGTGTGCGGGCGCGTGCGGACCGTGAGGGCGTGGGGCCCGGTTGTGATCGGAATAAAAACCGGGGCTGTATCGTTCGCCACAGGATGAGCGTTGCCTGCAGGTGAAGGGGAACGGGTCAATTGAGTACGACGAACGGGCACCGGTCCAACGGAACCCGGAAGCTGAACCGGGTCGTGATCCGGTTCGCGGGTGACTCCGGCGACGGGATGCAGCTGACCGGCGACCGGTTCACCTCGGAGGCGGCGGCCTTCGGGAACGACCTGGCGACGCTGCCGAACTTCCCGGCCGAGATCCGGGCTCCCGCCGGCACCCTGCCCGGCGTCTCCAGCTTCCAGCTGCACTTCGCCGACTACGACATCCTCACCCCCGGCGACCGCCCGGACGTGCTGGTGGCGATGAACCCGGCGGCGCTGAAGGCCAACATCGGCGACCTGCCGCACGGCGGCATCCTCATCGTCAACACCGACGAGTTCAGCAAGCGCAACCTCACGAAGGTCGGCTACGACGCCAACCCGCTGGAGACCGGCGAACTGGAGCACTACGCGGTGCACCAGGTCGCGATGGCCACCCTGACGCAGGGCGCGCTCGAGGGCACCGGACTGGGCAAGAAGGACGCCGAGCGCTGCAAGAACATGTTCGCCCTCGGCTTGCTGTCGTGGATGTACCACCGGCCCACCGAGGGTACCGAGCGGTTCCTGCGGGAGAAGTTCGCGAAGAAGCCGCAGATCGCCGAGGCCAACATCCTGGCCTTCCGGGCGGGCTGGAACTACGGCGAGACCACCGAGGCGTTCGCGGTCACCTACGAGGTCGCGCCCGCCAAGCTGCCGGCGGGGACCTACCGGCAGATCACCGGCAACACCGCGCTCGCCTACGGCATCGTCGCCGCCGGGCAGCGCAGCGGCCTGCCGGTGTTCCTGGGCACCTACCCGATCACGCCGGCCTCGGACGTGCTGCACGAACTGGCCAAGCACAAGAACTTCGGCGTCACGACCTTCCAGGCGGAGGACGAGATCGCCGGTGTCGGCGCCGCGCTGGGCGCCTCCTTCGGCGGCGCGCTGGGCGTGACCACCACGTCCGGGCCGGGGCTGGCGCTGAAGTCCGAGACGATCGGCCTGGCCGTGACGCTGGAACTGCCGTTGCTGGTGTGCGACGTCCAGCGCGGCGGGCCGTCCACCGGGCTGCCGACCAAGACCGAGCAGGCGGACCTGCTGCAGGCGCTCTACGGCCGCAATGGCGAATCGCCGGTGCCGGTGATCGCCCCGCGCTCGCCCGCGGACTGCTTCGACGCCGCGCTGGAAGCCGCGCGGATCGCGCTGGCCTACCGGACCCCGGTGCTGCTGCTGTCCGACGGCGCGATCGCCAACGGCTCCGAGCCGTGGCTGATCCCGCAGGTCGACCAGCTGCCCGACCTGGGCGTCGAGTTCGCCACCGAACCCAACGCGCCGGACGGATCCGGCGAGTTCTGGCCCTACGTGCGCGATCCGGAGACCCTGGCCCGCGACTGGGCGGTGCCGGGCACGCCGGGGCTGGAGCACCGCGTCGGCGGCCTGGAGAAGGCCGACGGCAAGGGCAACATCTCCTACGACCCGGACAACCACGACAAGATGGTCCGGCTGCGCCAGGCCAAGATCGACGGCGTGCGGGTCCCGGACCTCGCCGTCGACGACCCCGACGGCGACGCCCGCGTGCTGGTGCTCGGCTGGGGCTCGTCGTTCGGGCCGATCGGCGCCGCCTGCCGCCGGGTGCGCGCCCAGGGCATGTCGATCGCCCAGGCCCACCTGCGCCACCTCAACCCGATGCCGGGCAACCTCGGCGAGGTGCTGCGCGGTTACGACAAGGTGATCGTCCCGGAGATGAACCTCGGCCAGCTGGCGATGCTGCTGCGCGCCCGCTACCTGATTGACGTGCAGTCCTACACGAAGGTCGCCGGACTCCCGTTCCGGGCCGAGGAGCTGCAGAACGTGCTCACCGATGTTGTGCAGGGGGTGCCCGCGTGACCACGACCGATCTGGGAATCCCGGTCCTCGGCGGGTTGGCCGGCGTGCCGACCGCTGACGAACCGCAGAAGGCCAAGGACTTCAAGTCCGACCAGGAGGTCCGCTGGTGCCCGGGGTGCGGCGACTACGTCGTGCTCAACGCGGTGCAGAGCTTCCTGCCGTCGCTGGGGCTCAAGCGGGAGAACATCGTGTTCATCTCGGGCATCGGGTGCTCGTCCCGGTTCCCGTACTACATGAACACCTACGGGATGCACTCCATCCACGGCCGCGCCCCGGCGATCGCCACCGGCCTGGCCACCAGCCGGCCGGACCTGTCGGTGTGGGTGGTGACCGGTGACGGCGACGCGCTGTCCATCGGCGGCAACCACCTGATCCACGCCCTGCGCCGCAACGTGAACCTCAAGATCCTGCTGTTCAACAACCGGATCTACGGGCTGACCAAGGGCCAGTACTCGCCGACCAGCGAGGTCGGCAAGGTCACCAAGTCGACCCCGGTCGGCTCGCTGGACCACCCGTTCAACCCGGTGTCGCTGGCCCTGGGCGCGGAGGCGTCGTTCGTGGCGCGCGTGATCGACTCGGATCGCGCGAGCGTGACGGAGACGCTGAAGGCGGCGGCGGAGCACCGGGGCAGCGCGCTGGTGGAGATCTACCAGAACTGCCCGATCTTCAACGACGGCGCGTTCGACGTGCTGAAGGACAACGACGAGAAGCAGCGCCGGATCGTCCCGCTCAAGCACGGCGAGCCGATCGTGTTCGGCCCGGAGGACGAGCGCTTCGGGGTGGTCCAGGACCGCGACGGCTTCCGCGTCTCGAAGCTGTCCGAAGTGGACGAAGCCGAGGTCGTGGTCCACGACGCGAACCGGGAGGACCCGTCCTACGCCTTCGCCCTGTCCCGCCTCGGCGGCCAGGACCTGAACCCGGCGGTGACGGGCATCTTCCGGGCGGTCCAGCGCCCGACCTACGACGACCTGGCCCGTGCCCAGGTGGCGGAAGCCCAGCAGGCGAAGCCTGCGGACCTCCAAAAGCTCCTGACGGGCAACGACACCTGGACGATCTGACCGGCCGGGGCATCGTTCGCACTGCCCGGGCATCCGCCGTCGTGAGACTGCGGATGCCCGGGCAGTGGCCGGTTGTCGGAAGGCGAGATCTCGTCCGGGCTGCTGCGATAGCCTTCCCGAATGGGAGAAGGCCGCAACCCCGATGCCGTTGAGCCTGATATCGACAACACGATCTCGGGCGGGAATTTCAACGGTCCTGTGGGGCAGTTCGGCTTCGTCCACGGCGACGTGCACTTGAACCCCTCGAGAAGTCCTGAAGAGGCGGCGTTCCGCGCGCGCTACATGAAGAAGATGCAGGAAGAGTGGGACGCGCAGGAGAAGGCGAAGAGGGACGCCGAGAACAAGCCGGTGGTCGGGGGGTGCGCCATTCTCTACGGCATCGTGTTCATCGTGGCCTTCGGCTTCCTGGCCTGGAGTGCCTGGAAAGCTTACGACAACTTCCACCGCGAGAAGGAGTCGAGCTGCGTCTACACGGAGAACGGCGGCCCTCCGCAGGAGTGTCCGTGGTGAACGTCAAGCACACAGCCTTCGGGCACTAACAACTCCTGCGCGGGCCGCGCTTGCCGGAATGGAAGCGCAAATCATGACTTCCGGTCGGCCGCGGCGTGCCGAGTGCCGGCACCCGGCCGCGTTCACCGATTGGCGGCCAGCACTGCCGCGAGGCCCTCTTGCAGGTCCTTGACGAAGTACTCGGGAACCTCCAGCGACGGGAAATGTCCCCCCATTTCGGGCGACCTCCATCGGACGATCTGCCGGTACCGCTCCTGTGCCCAGGGACGCGGATACTTCTCGATGTCGCGGGGATACATAGTGATTGCTGTCGGGACGTCGACCCGGAGTTCGGGGTCGAGCGAGTTGTGGCTTTCGTAGTAGATGCGGGCCGACGATGCGCCGGTCCGCGTCAGCCAATACAGGGTGACGTCGTCAAGAACGCGGTCTCTGGAAATCGTGTCGAACGGGCTATCTTCGGTGTCTGACCACTCGGCGAACTTGTCAAGGATCCAGGCGAGAAGCCCGACCGGTGAGTCGACGAGCGAGTAGCCGATGGTCTGCGGTCGGGTCGCCTGCTGCTTCGCGTACGCCGCGCGGTGGCGCCAGAAATCGCGGGTTTCCTCGGTCCACTTGCGCTCGACCGCCGTCAGTCCGTCCGTTGTCAACCCGGGCGGTCCCTCCGCGAACGTTGTGTGGATGCCGAGAACGTGTGCCGGGAACCTGCCGCCGAGAACCGTGGTGATATTGCCTCCCCAGTCGCCGCCGTGGGCTGCGAACTTGCTGTAGCCGAGCCTTCCCATCAGTTCCACCCATGCGGCCGCGATCTTTTCGGTTCCCCACCCGGTGGTGGCCGGCTTGTCGCTGTAGCCAAAGCCTGGGAGCGATGGAACCACGACGTGGAACGCCGGCGCGTCTGCATCTTCCGGATCTGCCAGCTCGTCCACTACATCGATGAACTCGGCAATGCTGCCCGGCCAGCCGTGCGTCAGGATCAGAGGAGTGGCATCTGCGCGCGAGGATCGGCGGTGCAGGAAGTGGATTCCCAGATCATCAATGGTCGTGCGGAACTGGCCGATGCGGTTGAGGCGCTCTTCGAACGCCCGCCAGTTGTACCCGGTGCGCCAGTAGTTCACGACCTCGACGAGGTCGGCGAGGGGGACGCCCTGTTCCCATCGGCGAGGGTCGGGCGCGGCGCGATAGACGGTCTCGGCCTCCGGTAGCCGCGCCGCGGCCAATCGCGCGCGCAGATCGTCGAGCTCGGCGTCAGTTGCGTGGGCTTCAAATGCTTGCACGTCGCTGGTTGGACGGGACATGAGACCTCCTGGCCATCGCGGAACCGGCTAAGACGGTTCTAGCATGTCGTCATGTCAGCGTGCAACCAGCTAAGGTGGTTCCATGCGTGCTGGGTTCCCCGACTTTCGCCTCGGTAACGTGCTAGCGACCAGCTTCACGGCGACTCTGACGGAGCGTCGTGGCGACGCTGTGGAGCGCATTCCCACGCCGCAGCGACTCGTCGACTGGCTGGCGGTGAACGGCCTCGCCGTGGACTCCTGCACCGCCGCCCAGCTCGAACTCGCTCGGGAACTGAGGGAGTCGATCCACGCCGCCGCGACAGCGACCGCGATCCAGGACGCTCTCCCCGCGTCTGCTGTCCAAGTCATCAATGACTGCAGCATTCAGGGTCGGGCCGCGGCTGTCCTGACGCCCGAGGGCAATCGTCAATGGCGGCTCAGCTCGGTTTCCTGCGTGGAAGATGCCCTCAGCGTGATCGCCGCCGACGCGATCAGCATCATCGCAGGCGAACGAGACGGAAGAATGGCCTTGTGCGCATCACCAACCTGCCAAGCCGCCTTCTTCGACACCAGCCAAAGTCGCACTCGCAAATGGTGTGACATGAACACGTGCGGGAATCGTCAGAAGAAAGCGCGCTTCAATGCCAACCAGCGCAAAAACGCCAGATCAGCGGACTGATCGTTACCTCGGGTACATCCAAGTGGGCCCCACGCCTGCGACACATCTGTCGCGTTGGGTGCACCCGACGGCACCACTGAGAGCCATCCGCCCAGGCCCGTGAGTGTTTTGGGGTTCTGCAGCACCCCAAAGCACTCACGGGTGCGGTCTCCTGGTTCAGCGGCTGGCCACGACGTCGGCCAGGCGGTCCACCTGGTCCGGGTCGGGAGACCAGCAGTAGAGGATCGCCTCGTCGGCTCCGAGATCTTCGAGGCGTTGCAGCTGGGCCTTCAGGTCGGCGGTGGTGGAGACCACGGCGTTGGCGAAGCCCGGATTCCCGTAGTACTCCGTCATTTCCGCCCGCGCTTCGTCGGCCACCGCGTCCGGGCCGATCGCCGCGTTGAGCTGGCCGATCAGGCGAGGCCTGCCCGGCCGGTCGTGGGCCTGCCAGGACTTCTCGGCCAGGCCGAAGGTCGTTTCCATGTACTCCGGCGGGCCCGCCGCCAGGAAACCGTCACCCCAGCGGCCGACCCGGTCGATCGCCGCCGGGACGAAGCCGCCGAACACGACCTCCGGGCGGACCGCCGGGCCGATCGGGCCCGCCTGGTCGGAGTGGGGTTCGCCGGCCCAGAGCCGGTGCATGAGCTGCATCTGCTCGTCGAGGATCCGGCCGCGGCGCTTGATGTCCGTGCCGGCGGCCACGTGGTCGTCGTCGCGGCCGCCGACGCCGATGCCGAGCGTGAAGCGGTTTCCGCTCAGCTGGGCCAGCGTCGCGCTCTGCTTGGCCAGCAGCGGGGCGTGGCGCAGCGGGGCGAGCAGGACCTCGGTCTGGACCCGGATGCGCCGCGTCGCGCCGGCGAGCGTCGCGAGGGTCACCAGGGGTTCGGGGTTGTCGTACACCAAGCGGTCCAGCAGGCCGAGCGTGCTGAACGGGCCGTCATCCGCCCGTTGAGCCCACGTCAGCAGGGCGGTGGGGTCGGCGATGGGCAGGCCTAGGCCGATCTTCATGACTTGCGCCTCCAGAAAAGGGCAGGGTGAACACCTGTGCCGCCCCCTCGTTTCGCGCAAGCGGGTTCCCGTTCTGCGGCGCACTCCTGGGGAACCTGATCAGAGTGCCGTCACCCTATCGCGGCGGTCGCCCGGCGCGCACCTGGTTTTCCGCCATGCGTGCGAAAGCGCCACCCGGAACTCGGATGGCGCTTCGCGCACGGGACTCAGCCGGCGTAGACCGCGGCGTAGGGCTTCGCGTCGTCCTGGCCGGCGTTCGCCGCACCGACGGCGAGCAGCTTTCCGCCGTCCAGCACGACCCCGCTGAAGGTGACCACCCACCTGCCTTGCGGCGGGACCGGGTCCGGCACGTTCTGCCAGTTCTGGCCGTCATACCGCAGCACGTACGGGCTGTTCGAGTCGTACCCGACGGCCCAGAGCGCGCCTTCGCCGGCGACGACGTCGTCGATCTCACCCAGTTCATCCGGCACTTGCCCGGGCGACCACTGCTCGCCGTCCCAATGCAGCGCGACCGGGCGCCGGGCGATGGTGCCCTGGTCCCGGAAGCCGACCGCCCACACGTCGTCGGGCGCCAGCACGAGCGCGTCCTCCAGGCTCACGCTCCAGTCCGGCACGTCGACCTGCGGCTGTTCCCGCCACTGCTCGCCGTCCCAATGCAGGATCAGCCCGACCACCTTGCCCTTGCCGTCGACCGTGACGTGCTTGCTGCCCACCGCCCACAGGTCGTTCGGCGAACTGCCGTCGATCGTCGACACCTTCCACCAGTCCCCGAGATCGAGCTGCAGTGGAACCTCGTTCCACGCCTTGCCGTCCCAGTGCTGGATCGAGCCCCGCCGCCAGGCTTGGTTCGCCTCGGTCGCCGATCCGGCGGCCCACACGTCGGCGGCGCCGAACACCTTCGTCCCGTGGTACTGGGTGTAGGTGTTCGGTGGGGACGTGAGCGGCACTTCCTGCCACTGCTTGCCGTCCCAGTGCATCGACCTGCCGTCGCCGACCGACCACACGTCGTCACGATTCACCACGGCGGCGGTGTTCACCCGGCCGATGTTGGGTGCCGGCACCTGCTCCCACCCCTGCTGACCGCGGCGGAAGGCCTGCGTGCGGAACTCCTGCCCGTCGAAGTCGATGCCGAAGGACCACGTGACGCCATCACCGCCGGCGGCGGTGTGCAGGGACGACTGGTACTGCTGCGGCGGAATCGGCTCCTCCGCCCAGGTCCCCGCGGCCGACGCGGACTGCCCGAGCAGCAGCGCGGTGGCGCTCACCGCCCCGGCGATTGCCAGATGCTTCACCCAATGCCTCCTCGGAGAAAGAACTCACGCCGGTTACCCGCCGGAACCGGGAAGGGGTTGACCCCTCGGCGGAAGTTGCGCCGAATGCTCCAGTCCCGGTCGGCATTGGTCGCAAGGGCGGTGATCTCCGAGGCGCACCCGGGCTTTGGCTCAGCGCAAGGAGGTGTGCGGATCGGGTCGCATTACCCTCTGGCAGTTGATTGACCGATCAAGGACTTCGAATTACGTTGCCTGGCAGATGATCAACCGAGCGCGACCACCGGAGGTCGGCGATGTGTCAGGAGTGCTGTCGTCCTTCCCCACAACCTCGGATGTCCCGGGCGCAGTTCCTGAAGCTGGTCGGGCTGGCCACCGCGGGCGCGGCGTTCTCCGCCGGTTGCGCGAGCGGCGACACCGGAGCCGGGCAGCCGGGCGGGCGGAAGCTGATCGACAACGTGCGCGGCTTCACGCTGACCGCCGACGGGCCGCGCGAGTTCGGCAGCCTGCTGGTCGAGGCGGACGGCCGCGTCGGCGGGCTCGACGTCGGCAGCGCCGGCGGCGCGGAGCGCATCGACGGGCGGGGCCGGGTGCTGATCCCCGGGCTGCACGACGCGCACGGGCACTTCGGGCAGCTCGGCGCCAACGTCTCGAAGCTCAACCTCGCCGGGACGAAGTCCCTGCAGGAGGCGATGCAGGCGCTCAAGACCTTCGCCGCGCAGCACCCGGAGCGCCAGTGGATCCTCGGGCGCGGCTGGAACGACGTGATCTGGGGGCTCGGACGGCTGCCCTCGGCCGCCGACCTGGACGCGGTGGTGCCCGACCGGCCGGTGTGGCTGGTCCGGGTCGACGGGCACGCCGGGGTGGCGAACTCGGCCGCGCTGCGGCAGGTCGGCGTCGCCCGCGACACCCCGACGCCCCCGGGCGGCGAGATCGTGCGCGGCGCGGACGGCGCGCCGACCGGTGCGTTCGTCGACGCGGCGCAGGACCTCGTCGAGCAGCACCTGCCGAAGCCGACGGTCGACGACCTCAAGCAGAACTTCCTCGCCGCGCAGCGCAAGCTCAACGAGGTCGGGCTCACCTCGGTCAGCGACGCGGGCACCAGCGCCGCCGAACTCGCGGTGCTGCACCAGCTCGCGGGCTCCGGCGAGCTGACCATCCGCACCAACTCGTTCCTGACCTACGACGCGTTCCGCGAGCTCGGCGCGAAGGCCCGCACCGACTCGGTGGCGGGCGACATGCTCCGGGTTCGCACCGTGAAGCTCTACATCGACGGCGCTCTCGGCAGCCACGGCGCCGCGATGCTGCAGCCCTACGAGGACGATCCGGGCAACTCGGGGCTGCCGCAGCTGGACGCCGTCGAGCTGCGGAAGCGGGTCTCGCAGGTCATGCGGGAGGGCTTCCAGGTCGCCACGCACGCCATCGGCGACGCCGGGAACCGGATGGTGCTCGACGCCTACGAGGCCGCCGCGGCGGAGTCCGCGAGCGGCATGCGGCACCGCATCGAGCACGCGCAGGTCCTCGCGGTGGAGGACATCCCGCGGCTGCGCGCGCACGGCATCATCGCGTCGATGCAACCGGTGCACGCGACCGACGACATGAACATGGCCGAGAAGCGGGTCGGGCACCGCCGCATCGCGGGCGCGTACGCGTGGCGGACCATGCTCGACCAGGGCATCACCATCGCCTCCGGCTCGGACTTCCCGGTGTCGTCGGAGAATCCCTTCGACGGCCTGCACGCCGCGGTGACCCGCACGGACCGGGACGGGCAGCCGGTCGGCGGGTGGTACCCGGACCAGGCGATGAGCCCGCACGAGGCGCTGCGCTCGTTCACCCTCGACGCCGCGTTCGCCGCGCACCAGGAGCGGGTGCTCGGCAGCCTGGAGCCGGGCAAGTGGGCGGACTTCGTCATCCTCGACCAGGAGCCGCTGGAGCCGCCGCCCGGCCGGGCCCGCTGGCAGACCGGGACGCTGCAGACCTGGGTCGCGGGCCGCCGCGTCGGTGAGTACGGATCGCTGTGAGGCGCCGTTCTCCCGGGTGACGGAGGTGGTGACGCTCCGTCGTCGCCGGACGCGGGTGTGCGTGATTTCGCGAGAAATCGGTGTTCACTCGGGTGGCGGTGAATTTCTCGCGAAATCGCGGGCCCTTCGGGTGAGGATCGTACGGGTGAGGTAGCGGGCTTACCGCAGCGGACGGATCCGGATGGGGTACGGCGTCCTTACGTTGGCAGGAACTGCTGCCGAGGAAAGCGGCGACGCCATGACGCAGACCGTTACCAGGTGGGCCCGGAGCGAGACCGAGCGCCCGTACCCGTACGTCCTGATGTACCACTCGGTGGCCACCTACTCCCGCGACCCGTACCTGGTGACGGTCGATCCGCAGCGCTTCGACCGGCAGTTGCGCTGGCTGCGCCGCAACGGGCTGCGCGGGGTGTCGATGCGCGAGCTGATGCAGGCGCGCCAGGAGGGGGACGCCGGCGGCCTGGTCGGGCTGACCTTCGACGACGGCTACGCCGACTTCGTCCACAATGTGCGGCCGTCGCTGGAGAAGTACGGCTGCACCGCGACCGTCTTCGTGCTCGCCGGGCGGCTCGGCGGGCACAACGCCTGGGACGCCGAGGGACCGCGCAAGCGGCTGGTGACCGCGGAGGAGGTCCGCGGGATCGTGGCGGCCGGCCTGGAGGTCGGGTCGCACGGGATGCTGCACCAGCAGATGTCCGAATTGGACGATGACGAGCTGCTCGTCGAGATCGCCGAGAGCCGGGAGCGGCTGCGCGACCTCACCGGCCAGGACGTCGGCGGGTTCTGCTACCCGTACGGCGACGTCGACCTGCGGGTGCGGAACACGGTCGAGGCGGCCGGTTACGACTACGCCTGCGCCATCTGGCGTTCCCCGATCTCCGGCCGGCACGCCCTGCCGCGCACCTACGTGGGTGACCGGGACGGCGGGCTGCGGCTGCTGGCCAAGCGCCTGCGCCACGCGCTGACGGCCAACCGCTGACCCCCACCGGATTTCCTTCTCCTGGCGCGACCTCCGCTGCCGAGGTGCGACCGCCTGTGCCTGGCCCGGGCCGAGCGGGCGAGGCGAACGGCCCGTTCGTCCCGTCTAGCACAGCGATCAGGCCGTTGACTCCACCCCGCGAACGGGTGACGCTCCCCGATCGTGCCAATTTCGTTGGGGCGAAAGGGGTTTCGCCGGGAAAGATCGCGCGGGCTCGTCCGGATTCGGTAAGCGCGCTCCCCCCGCTGTGGGAGAACCCGTCGGTAATCGGATGCGAGGGTTCTTCCGAGCAGCACGGCGAACTGGGGGAGGAACCGTGACTGAACATCCGCTCGCCTTGGCGGTCAACGGCCGCGAACGCCTGTTGGCGGACCGGCTGATCGCGTTCGAGCCGCGGCGGCCCGAACGCGCCGAGTCGGTGGTCGTCGTCGGGCTGGGCTACGTCGGCTTGCCCACCGCGTGCGCCCTGCAATCACCGACCGCGCAGGTCACCGGCTTCGACATCAGCGAGGACCGGCTGCGGGCCATCAAGACCGGCGAGGTGGACCTGCCCGAGCCGGAGCGGCGCGCGCTGTCGGCGTCGCTGGCCGCGGGCAGGCTGGAGCTGTCCTGCGATCCGTCGGTGCTCGCCGACGCGGACGCCGTGATCGTGTGCGTGCCGACGCCGGTGGACGCCGCGCACAAGCCGGACCTGGCCGCCTTGCGGGCGGCGTGCGAGACCGTGGTGTCCTTCGCGCGCCGCGGCCAGGTGATCATCCTGACCTCGACGACGTTCGCCGGCACCACCCGGCAGCTGCTGGTCGAGCCGCTGGCGCAGCGGGGCCTGCGGGTGGGCACCGACGTGCACGTGGCGTTCAGCCCGGAGCGCATCGATCCCGGCAACTTCGACCACGTGCAGCGGGAAACGCCGCGCGTCGTCGGCGGGGCCACGGCGGAGTGCGCCGAGCGGGCCGCCGCTGTCGTCCGGCGGATGACCGATTCGGTGTACCTGGTGAGCTCGCCGGAGGCCGCCGAGCTGACCAAGCTCTACGAGAACATCTTCCGCGCCGTGAACCTGGCGCTGGCCAACGAGATGGCCGACGCGTGCGCGGTGCTGGGCCTGGACCCGATCGAGGTGACCATCGCCGCCGGCACCAAGCCGTACGGGTTCCTGGGCAGCTTCCCGGGCCCGGGCGTCGGCGGGCACTGCATCCCGTGCGACCCGCACTACCTGCTGTGGCAACTGGGGCAGCAGGGGCTTTCGGCGCCGGTCATCGAGCAGGCGATGCGGTCGATCGACCGGCGGCCGGGCCAGGTGGTGCAGCGGGTGGTGGAGCTGCTCGCCGAGGCGGGCCTCGACCACGCGGGCGCCCGGGTGCTGGTCGCCGGGGTCAGCTACAAGGCGGGCGTGCGGGACCTGCGGGAGTCGCCCGCGCTGCCGATCCTCGCCGGGCTGCGGCGGATCGGGATCGACGTGCACTACTTCGACCCGCTGCTGCCGGAGATCACCCTGCCGGACGGCACCCGGATGACCAGCGAGCCGGCGCCGCGCGGCCGCGACTGGGACGTCGCGGTGCTGCACACCGTGCACCCCGGCGTCGACTACGGCTGGGCGCGGGAGTGCCCGCAGGTGCTCGACGCGACTTACCAGTTCGACGCCGTGCCGCACCGGCGCGTGCTGTGAGGAGGTGGGCGCCGGTGTTCGACACGTCCATGCCCGCGGTCGTCTTCAAGCTCGACCCGAACGTCCTGCACCACGGCGGGCTCGGGGTGATCCGCAGCCTCGGCCGGGTCGGGGTCCCGGTGTACGCGGTGCAGGAGGATTCCCTCGCCCCGGCGGCGCATTCCCGCTATCTGCGCGGACGCTGGTTGTGGAGCCCGGACCCGGCGGACACCGACGAGCTGCTCACCGGGCTGGTGGAGCTCGCCGACCGGATCGGCCGGCCGTCGGTGCTGATCCCCACCGACGACGCGGGCGCGATCTTCCTGGCCGAGCACGGCGGTCCGCTGCGGCCGTACTTCCGGTTCGCGCAGCCGCCGCGGGACCTGCCGCGCCGGTTGGCCGGGAAGTACTCGATGTACGAGCTGGGCAGGCAGCTGGACGTGCCGTGCGCGGCCGCGTGCCTGGTCGGCAGCTGGGACGAGGCGCAGGATTTCGCCGCCCGGGTGGGATATCCGCTGGTGGCGAAGCTGGCCGAGCCGTGGGTCACGACGAAGGGCAAGGTGCGCAGCACCACGATCGTGGGCGACGCCGAGGAGCTGGCCGCGCTCTACGAGCGCTGCGGGGAGGCCGCGGTCGGCGGGCTGATGCTGCAGGAGTTCATCCCGGGCGGACCCGGCGATGACTGGTTCTTCCACGGCTACTGCGACGCCGCCGCGGCGTGCCTGCCGGCCTTCACCGGCGTCAAGGAGCGCTCCTACCCGGCGCACGCCGGGCTGACCAGCCTCGGCGCCTGCGCCGAGAACGAAGAACTGCGGGGGGAGGCCACGAAGCTGCTGGAGCGGTTGGCGTTCAACGGCATCGTGGACCTGGACTTCCGTTGGGACGCCCGCGACCGGCGCTACAAGCTGCTGGACTTCAACCCGCGGCTGGGCGCCCAGTTCCGGCTCTTCCGCGACAGCGCGGGGATGGACGTCGCGCTCGCGTCCTACCTGGACCTCTCCGGGCAGCCGATCCCGGCCGGCCGGCAGCCGGTCGGCCGCCGCTTCCTGGTGGAGAACTACGACCCGATCGCCGCGGTGCGGTACTGGCGGCGCGGCGAGCTCGGGTTGCGGTCGTGGGCGTCATCGGTGCGTGGGGTGGACGAGACCGCCTGGTTCGCGCGCGACGACCTGCTGCCGTTCTTGCTGATGTGGCTCTGGATGGTCTGCCGGGTGGTGGCCCGGCCGTGGCGCCGCCGGACCCGCCATCCGGAGCTGCACCGGCCCCAGTACGTCCCCGGGCGCAACTGCGCACCGGGCAAATCGACAAGACGCCGCCAGAAGCGGCTGTTCGAGGAGTACAGATGAGCGATCTCGTCGATGTGGCCATCGTCGGCGCCGGGCCGTACGGCCTGTCGCTGGCCGCACACCTGCGTCGGACCGGCCTGTCCTTCCGGCAGTTCGGGTTGCCGATGAACCTGTGGCGCGCGCACATGCCGCGCGGCATGTACCTGAAGTCGCAGGGCTTCGCGTCGAACCTGTCCGACCCGGACGGCACCCACACGCTGCGCAACTTCTGCCTGGAGACCGGGCGCCGCTACGCGGACTACGGCATCCCGGTGTCGCTGGAGAACTTCGTCGAGTACGGCGAGTGGTTCCAGCAGGGCCGCGGCTTGGACGTGGAGGAGCAGCTGGTCACCGGCATCGAGCAGCGACCGGGGCGCTTCGAGCTGACGCTGGCCGACGGGGAGCGCGTCGAGGCGAGCCAGGTGGTCGTCGCGGTCGGCGTGGAGTACTTCGCGCGGGTGCCGGGCGTGCTCGCGGACCTGCCCGCCGAGATTTCCACGCACAGCTCGGTGCACGACGACCTGAGCGGCTTCGACGGTCAGGACGTGATCGTCCTGGGCGCCGGGCAGTCGGCGCTGGAGACCGCGGCGCTGCTGCACGAAAGCGGTGCCAACGCGCGGCTGGTGGCGCGCGCGCCGGGCATCGCGTGGAACGGTAAGCCGCTGCTGCCCGATCGTCCGCTGTGGAGCCGGATGCGCGAGCCGGAGGCCGGGCTGGGCTCGGGCCTGTCGACCTGGTTCTACTCCGAGCACCCGAAGCTGTTCCGGCACCTGCCGCGCTCGACCCGGATCTACCGGGCGCGCACCGCGCTCGGGCCGGCCGGCGGCTGGTGGCTGCGGGAGCGGGTCGAAGGCCGCTTCCCGGTGCACGTCGGGCACCGGCTGGACTGGGCCAAGGCCACCGGGGACCAGGTCCGGATCGGGGTGCGGGTCGGCGGCGGCGTGCGTGAGTTCACCGCGGACCACGTCATCAGCGCCACCGGCTACCCGCCGGACCTCAGCAGGCTGCCGATGCTCTCGCCCGGGCTGCGCGCGGCGATCCGCACCATCGACGCCACGCCGCGCGTCGGCCGCGACTTCGAGTCGTCGGTGCCGGGCCTGTACTTCGCCGGGCCGCTGGTGGCACCGAGCCACGGTCCGGTCATGCGGTTCGTCTACGGCGCCGACTACGCGGTGCGGATGATCACCGACCGGCTCGTCGCGACCACGGCTCGCCCGATCGCCGTCGGAGGTGCCGGATGAGCATGACCGACCCCGCCGTCGCGCAGCCGTGGCCGCTCGCGGCCGGCAATCCCGGGCTGCAGGTGCGGCGGCAGGTCGGGGGCTGGGTGCTGCCCGCGGTCGACCTCGTCGCGCTGGTGCTGCTGATCCCGGTAGCCGGGGCGAACTGGCTGCTCGACGCGGGATACGCGCTGGCGGCGTTCGCCGGGCTGGCCGCGCAGGGCCAGCACCGGCTGCGTATCTGCCTGCGGGTGTCGGACCAGCTGCCGCAGCTCGCGGTCGCGGCGGCGGTGCCGTTGGTGGTGCTGCTGCCGTGGCTGCCTGGTGGCGCCGTGTTCCTGACCGGCGCCTCGGCGTTCGCGGGCCTGGCCGTGGCGCGCGGCGGCCTGTACGCGCTGCTGCGCGGCGGGTACCGGCGCGGAATCCTGGGCGAGCCGACGCTGATCGTCGGATCGGACCCGGTGGCCGGGGAGATCGCCGAGATGGCCGCGGAGCACCCGGAATTCGGGTTGCGGACGCGACTGCTGGAACGGCCCGGTGAGCTGGCGGAAGTCGTTGCCGCGCAACGCATCACGCGGGTTCTGGTGTGCGGCGACGGCCCGGATCTGGTCACCGCGATCCGGGCCGCCCGCCCGCTGCCTGCGGACGTGTGCGTCGTGCCGCGCCTGCACGAGCTGGGCATGGCGCTGCCGCGCGCCGGGCTGGACGAGTTCTGGGGCGTGCCGCTGATCCCGTTGCGCCGCTTCGGCCACGGCCGGGCGGGCGAGCTGGTCAAGCGCGGCACCGACTTCGTCCTCAGCGGACTGATGCTGCTGGTGTTCGGGCCGCTGCTGCTGGTGCTGACCGCGCTGGTCGCCCTCGGCGGCCGGGACCGGGCGTTCTTCCGCCAGGTCCGCGTGACGCGGGCCGGCCGGATCAGCGAAGTCATCAAGCTCCGCACCGTCGACGGCGACCTCGGGGAGACCTGGGCGGTGACCGCCGACCAGTGCACCGCGCTCGGCCGTTGGCTGCGCGGCACGCACCTCGACGAGCTGCCGCAGCTGATCAACGTCCTGCGCGGCGACATGTCGCTGGTCGGTCCGCGCCCGGAGCGGCCGTACTACGCGGTGCGCTTCGGGCGCGAGATCCCGCGCTACGCGGACCGGCACCGGGTGCGCGGTGGCATGACCGGCTGGGCGCAGGTGCAAGGCCTGCACGGGGACACCTCCATCCCGGACCGGGCGCGGTTCGACAACCAGTACATCGAGTACTGGTCGCCGTGGTGGGACGCGGTGATCGTGGCCCGGACGGCCGGGATCGTCCTGCGGGCCGGCCTCCGGCGCGCGCACCGGTGCGGGAAATGACCTGGAAATCCGAAGAGGGGAACGTGATGAAGGTATTGCACGTGATCACCGGGCTCGGCGTCGGCGGAGCCGAGCTGCAGCTGCGGTCGATCCTGCAGCACACCAGGCACGACGCCGACGTGGTCTCGCTGTACAACCCGGGCGACGTGGCCGGGATGATCACCGGCGACGGGGTGCGGGTGCGCGATCTCGGCATGACCCGCAACACGCAGATCGGCGCCGTGCTGCGGCTGCGCGAGGTGATCCGCGACGGCGGCTACGACGTGGTGCACACCCACCTGTACCGGGCGTGCGTGTACGGGCGGCTCGCGGCCCGGCTGGCCGGCACCAAGGTGGTGGTCTCCACGGAGCACTCCATCGGCGAGACCCACCTGGAACGCCGCCGCATGACGCTCGGGGTGCGGGCGCTCTACCTGGGCACCGACCTGTGCTCGGACGCCACGATCGCGGTGTCCGACACCGTCGCCGAGCGGCTGCGCAACTGGGGCATGCCGGCGCGCAAGATCACCGTCATCCCCAACGGCGTCGACTTCGGCCGGGTCGAGTTCGACGGGGCCGCGCGCGCCCGGGTGCGCCGCGAGCACGGCATCGGCGACGGCGCCTACGTGGTCGGCGTGCTCGGCCGCCTGGACCCGAACAAGCGCTTCAACCTGGTGATCGACGCGATGGCCCCGATGCTGGGCCAGGAGACCAAGCTGCTGATCGTCGGCGACGGGGCGGACCGGCCGCGGCTGGAGGCGCTGGCCCGCGAGCACGGCGTCGCCGAGCACGTGATCTTCGCCGGGCAGCGGCACGACGTCGCCGCGATGCTGTCCTCGCTGGACCTGTTCATCGCTTCCTCCGAGCAGGAGACCTTCGGCCTGTCGGTGCTGGAGGCGATGGCCAACGGCATCCCGGTGCTCTACACCACCTGCCCGGCCCTGGAAGGCATCGAGACCGACCGGGCCCGCCAGGTGCCCGGCAACGCGGAGCGGATGCGCGCGGAGATCGCCTCCGAGATCCTGGCGGCCCGGCCGCGCGCCGACGAGCCCGCGATCCGCCGGGCCTACGGCATCGAGGCCGTCACCGACCGCATCGACGACCTGTACACCCGGCTGTGGCAGCGGCGCGGCCACGCCGTGCCCGCGGGGAGGTCGTGATGCGCGCACTGGTCACCGGCGCCGCCGGTTTCATCGGCTCGCACCTGGTCGAACGGCTGCTCGCGGACGGCCACGAGGTGGTCGGGCTCGACGACCTCAGCACCGGCCGGACCGCGAACCTGCCGGTCGGCGACCCGAACCTGCGGATGATCCCGGGCACCATCCTGGACGCCTCCCTGGTGGACGAGGCGATGGCCGGCGCGGACGTGGTGTTCCACCTGGCCGCCGCGGTCGGCGCGTTCGTCATCCAGGAACGCACCCTGCAGGGGCTGCTGACCAACGTCCACGGCACCGAGAACGTCCTGGACGCCGCCCTGCGGCACGGCGCGCGGGTGCTCGTCGCCTCCACCAGCGAGATCTACGGCAAGAACGGCAAGATCGGGCTGTCCGAGAGCGACGACCGGATCATCGGCTCGCCGCTGAAGGCCCGCTGGACCTACTCCGAGGCCAAGGCCATCGACGAGAGCATCACCTTCAACTACGTGCGTGAGCTCGGGCTGCGGGCGGTGATCGTGCGGCTGTTCAACACCGTCGGGCCGCGGCAGAGCGGCCGCTACGGCATGGTCATCCCGCGGCTGGTCGCGCAGGCGTTGCAGGGGCGGCCGGTGACGATCTTCGGCACCGGCAAGCAGATCCGCTGCTTCTGCCACGTGGCCGACGTGGTGCCCGCGCTGATGCGGCTGGTGC
The DNA here is from genome assembly GCF_053605825.1 of Saccharopolyspora sp. NPDC003752. Classification (NCBI taxonomy): domain Bacteria; kingdom Bacillati; phylum Actinomycetota; class Actinomycetes; order Pseudonocardiales; family Pseudonocardiaceae; genus Saccharopolyspora; species Saccharopolyspora sp. NPDC003752. The sequence continues at coordinate 41,119 of NZ_JBSGJZ010000008.1, forward strand.
AGCTGGACGGCGCGGAGGGCATGGCGATCAACCTCGGGAGCACCGAGCAGGTGACCATCGAGGAGCTCGCGGACCGGATCATCGCGATGACCGGTTCGTCCAGCGGCACCGTCCACGTGCCCTACGAGGTGGCGTACGGGCCGGACCACGAGGACATGCAGCGACGGGTGCCGGACTGCACCCGTGCGCTGGAGCTGATCGGCTTCCAGCCGCAGCGCACGCTGGACGACATCGTCCGAGATGTGATCGACGAACAGATGCGGGCCGGACAGGCCGTGACTGCTTGAGGCGAGAACGGGATGAAGCAGAGCACTGAGAAGAAGCACTGGCTCGTCGAGTGGGTCTGGCCCGCGGGGAACGCGCGGCAGCGCGGCGGCGAGCGCAGGAAGTCCACTTCGGACCGTCCGGCCGCAGCTCGCCGCACCCGGACCCTCAGGAACCTCGGCGGCTCCCTGTGGTTCCTGGTGCTGATCGCCGTGGCGGTGCTGGTGGTCGTGGTGACGGTGACGCCGCGCGGCGCGCCGCCGGCGGCCGGCTCGCTGGTCGTCGCGTCGCTGCCGTTCTGGAACTTCGACAACGGCACGTCGATGGTGGTGCAGAACCAGAAGGCGGTCAACGAGGTCTCGCCCTGGATGTACGGGGTGGGGCAGGACGGCGGGCTGACCAACCAGTACCCGCCGGAGCAGACCGCCGAGGTCGCCAGGCGGATCGAGCAGCTGCGCGAGGCCGACGTCCCGATCGTGCCGTCGATCGCCAACATCACCGACGGCGTCTGGGCCTACGAGCCGGTCGCCCGGATGCTGCACGATCCGGCGAAGCGGCGCGACCACATCGCCCAGATCGTCGAGCTCGTCAAGCGCGAGGACTACGCGGGCATCGACATCGACTACGAGAACCTGCGCGCCGGCGACCGGCAGGTGTTCAGCGACTTCGTCACCGAGCTGGGCAAGGCCATGGACGACGAGGGCAAGACGCTGTCGGTCGCGGTCTTCGCGAAGGCCACCGACGCCGGCTACGACGAGCGCAACGTGGCGCAGGACTACGCCGCGATCGGCCGGGCCGCCGACGAGGTCCGGCTGATGGGCTACGACTTCCACTGGGCGACCTCGGATCCGGGGCCGGTGGCGCCGATCGCCTGGGTGCGGGAAACGCTGGCCTACGCCAAGAGCCAGATCCCGCCGGAGCGCGTCGTGCTCGGCGTGCCGCTGTACGGCTACGACTGGGTGGACGGCCACGGCACGGCGGTGACCTGGCTGAAGGCGTTCCAGCTGGCCACCGAGCACCGGGCGAAGGTCGGCTACGACGCGCCGACCCAGTCGCCGTGGTTCCGCTACACCGACGCCCAGGGCCGGGAGCACGAGGTGTGGTTCGAGAACGCCGCCAGTTCGAAGGCGAAGTTCGAGGCGGCGCGCGGCTCTGGCATCCGCGGGGTCTACCTGTGGATGTTCGGCTACGAGGACACCGAGACCTGGCGGGAGCTGAAGCACAGCCTCCCGCTGGACGGCTGAGCGGGTCGGTCCGCTGTGGAGGATTCGGATGATTCCCTGGTGGGTGCTGGCCATCGCGGTGTTCGGGACCAACTTCACGCTGTGGGGCCTGATCGGGCTGATGCGCCTGCTCGAGAGCTCGACGCGGCACTGGTGGCGGCAGCGGGGCGGGGTGGCCTCGCCGGAGCAGGACTTCCTGGTGGGCCGCCACCGCGTCCAGCGCCGGCGCGCCCGCCCGGTGCGGCTGGGCGTCGCCGACGTGGCCGTGCTGATGGCCGCGCACAACGAGGAACGCGTCATCGTCGACAGCATCCGGGCGATCACCGCCCTGGTGCCGCCGGAGAACGTGCACGTGGTCTCCGACGGTTCGACCGACCGCACGGTGGAACTCGCGGAGGCGGCCGGGGTGAACGTGATCAGCACGACCCGCAACGTCGGCAAGGCCGGCGCGCTGCAGGAGGCGATCCGCCGGTTCGGGCTGGTCGACCGCTTCGCGGTCGTGATGCTGCTGGACGCCGACACGCATGTGGAGCCCGGGTACTTCCGGGCGGCGCTGCCGCTGTTCGACGATCCCGCGGTGGTGGCGGTGGCGGGCTGCGTCCGGACCTCGTGGCGGGACCGCGCGCTCGGGCCGGTCGGCAAGCTGGTGGCCTTCCACCGGCAGCGGATCTACACCATGACGCAGTACCTGCTGAAGTTCGGCCAGACCTGGCGGCGGGTCAACGCGACCCACATCGTGCCCGGCTTCGCCAGCATGTACCGCACCGAGGTGCTGCCGCGCATCGAGGTCAACCCGCCGGGGCTGGTCATCGAGGACTTCAACATGACCTTCGAGGTGTACCAGAAGCGGCTCGGCAAGGTCGGTTTCACGCCGTCGGCGGTGGCGACCACGCAGGACCCGAGCAGCTTCGGGGACTACGTGAAGCAGTGCAAGCGCTGGGCGCTGGGCCTGTGGCAGACGGTCCGGCGGCACCCGCCGCGGACCAACCTGTTCACCGCGATGCTGGCGTTGCTGCTGCTGGAGATGCTGGCCAGCAGCATCATGCTGGTGCTGCTGCCGTTGGTGGCGCTGGTGCTCGTCGTGCCCGCCGTGTTCGACGGCGTGCTCGCGATACCGGTGGTGCACGAGGCGCACGACTTCGTCGCCGGGTTCGCGTCGCTGGAGACGCTGCTTTTCGGCGTGGTGATCCCGGATCTGCTGCTCACCTGCATCGTCGCCGTGCTGCAGCGGCAGCCGAGGTTCCTGCTGTTCGCCTTCTTCTTCCTGGCGCTGCGGGTGCTGGACGCGGGCATCGCGCTGTACGCGATCCCCGCGGCCTGGCTGTCCAGTTCGTCCGGCCGGTGGCGCAGCCCGGATCGCCGCCCAGTCGGCTCGGCCGCGCCGAGCACCGCACCGACGCGATGAGACGTGAAGGGCCTTTTTCCCCGTTGTGCGGGGAAAAGGTGGACATCACCCATCAGACCGCCATGCGGGTGCGGGAGGGTGCTTTCGTGCGATTGGAGGAGGCCCGGACGGTCCGGGGAGTTCAGGCTGGGGGCGTGGACGTGGTGCGGCTGCTCATGGTGGATGACCACCTCATGCTGGCCGAGGCGCTCAGCGCCCGGCTGGCCGAGGTGCCCGACCTGTGGGTCGTGGGGCACTGCCCGACCGGCGACCCGCGGCTGCCCGATCTGGTGCGGCAGTCCCGGCCGGACGTGATCACGCTCGACTTGGAGCCGGCCGGTGCCGGGCGCCTGGTGCGGCGCCTGCAGGAGGTCCGGCCGGCCGCGGAAGTGGTCGTGCTGACCGGGATTCGCGACGTCCGGAAGGCCGTCGAAGCCGCCCGGGACGGCGCGGCCGCGTGGGTGCCGAAGGAACGGGGGATCGAACGCCTGACCGAGGTGCTGCGCGGCGTGCGGCGCGGGCAGAGCTGGTACCCGCCGGACCTGCTCGGCCCGGTGCTGCGCGAACTGCGCGAGGACGTCGTGCGGGCGGGGCAGCGCAACGGCCCGCTGGACGCGCTCAGCGACCGCGAGCGGGACGTGCTCGCCGGCATGGTCGCCGGCAAGCGGGGCGCGCAGATCGCCGGGGAACTGCTGATCTCCACCGAAACGGTCCGCACGCACACGCGCAGCATCCTGGCCAAGCTCCGGGTGCACAGCCAGCTGGAGGCGGTCAGCGTCGCCCGCGCCGCGGGCCTGCGCGGTGAGCTGGACGGTGAATCGTGACCGCCGGGCCGCTGCGGGTGGCCACGGTGATCACCCGCTTGGCGGGCGGTGCCGGGGTGCTGGCGCTGCGCGGGGCGAAGGCGCTGGACCCGGCAACCCACCAGGTCGCGGTGATCACCGGGTCCGGCGGCCTGCTGCCGGACGCGGAGGCCGCCGGGCTGGAGGTGATCGTCGAACCCGCGCTGCGCGCGCCGATCTCGCCGGGCCACGACCTGCTCGCCCTGCACCGCCTGACGACGCTGCTGAGGCGGCGGCGCTTCGACGTCGTGCACACCCACTGCTCCAAGGCCGGCGCGCTGGGCCGCATCGCTGCGCGCCGCGCCGGCGTCGGGCGGATCGTGCACACCTACCACGGGTTCGGATTCCACGAATTCCAGAGCGGAGCGCGGCGGCGCGCCTACGTCGAGATCGAACGCGGCCTCGGCCGGATCACCGACCTCGCGCTGTGCGTGGGCAGCGGCGTGGCGGTCGAGGCGCTGCGGCGCGGGCTGCTCGCCCCGGACCGCATCCGCACCACCGGGGTGGCCGTCGACCACGACGTGCCGACGCGCACCGCGCGGGCAAGGCGGCGCGCCCGGCAGCGGCTGGGGCTGGCACCGACCGACGTCGTGGTCGGCGCGGTGGGGCGGCTGACGTACCAGAAGGCGCCGGAGGACTTCGTCGCGGCGCTGCGCGCGCTGAACCGGCCCGGCGTCGTGGGGGTGTGGATCGGCGACGGCGAGCTGGCCGAGCCGATGCGCGCGTGCGTCGCCGCGAGCGGCGCCCGCGTGGTGCTGGCGGGCGAGCGCGACGACGTCGCGGAGCTGCTGCCCGCGTTCGACGTGTTCGCGCTGCCCAGCCGGTACGAGGGGCTGCCGCTGGCGATCGTCGAGGCGATGATGTGCGGCGTGCCGGTGGTGGCCACCGCCGTCAACGCGGTCGGCGACGTGGTGGCGCCCGGCGAGACCGGGCTGCTGGTGCCGCCCGGGCGGCCCGAACTGCTGGCCGCAGCGATCGCGCACCTGCTGGACTCGCCCGGCGTCGCCGACCGGCTCGCCGCGGCGGCCCGTGCCAAGGTGGACGGCAGCCACCGCATCGAGGCGCTGGCCGGAGCGCTCGTCGAAGCGTACGGAGCCCGGTAACCGACCGTAGCCGGGTTACCGCGGGAACAGTACTTCCGCGTGCCTGACCCTCGGGCACCTGCTGCACGTGGAGTAGTCACCCTCCTCTTTTCGCGGCAACTGCAACGCTGCGCGCGCGGCATCCGATTTGCCGGATAGCACAAGACTGCCGTTGGGGGAGAGGAGTCGAGGTGCACATGATTGCCGATACGGCGATACCGCGCGGGCGCCAGCGGAGGGCGAACTCGCGAGGTGGCGCGGAGTTGCACAGCCTGCTGCACGATCTCGGGCACGGTCTTGCGACGCTGTCCTACCTCGCGGACGGCCTGCGTACCGACCCGGCGCTGCCGGGCGACGCGGCGCACCGGCTGCAGCTGATGGAACTGGAGCTGGACCGGCTGCTGGAACTGGTGGACCTGCGGGCCGCGCAGCGCAGTGAGGAGACCTTCGCGCCGCGCGAACTGCTGGCCCAGCTCGTCGCGGTGAAATCGCTGTCCGGGACGGCCGAGATCACCCTGCACGCCGACGAGGGCGTCCGGCTGCGCACCGACGAGACGCTGCTGTGGCGGATGGCGTCGAACCTGCTGGACAACGCGGTGCGCGCCGCCGGGCGCGGCGGCCGGGTCGAGGTGGCGGTGCGCCACGCCGAGCCCGGCGGGGTGCGGATCGAGATCACCGACGACGGGCCGGGGTTCGGCCGCGGGCCGCGCGGATCGTCATCGCTCGGGCTGGGCATCGTGCTGGCGCTGGCGCAGCGCTGCGGATCCGACCTGCGGATCGAGCCGGCACCGGGCGGGGGCACCCGTGCGCTGCTGGTGTTCCCGTCCGGCTGCGCGGCCTGAGCGGGGGGGGAACGCCGAACATGGTCGATCTGGTACTCGGCGACGATCACGCGATCTTCGTCGACGCGCTGGCAGCGACGCTGCCGCGGCACGGCTGCCGCATCGTCGGGACCGCCGACAACGTGGCCGGGGTGGTCGAGGTGGTCCGGGAGCACCGGCCGGACATCTGCCTGCTGGACCGGTACTTCGGCGCCGGCGACGCACTCGACGTCATCGGCGAGATCCTCGACGCGGGCGGGAGCACCAAGGTCCTGGTGCTCACCGCGGACGGCGACGTGCAGGGCATGCGCGACGCCCTGGCCAGGGGCGCGGCGGGATACGTGAACAAGATGTGCGGGCTGTCGGTGCTGGCCGGGGCGATCCGCGGGATCATGGACGGCGAGGTCGTCGTCGAACTGGCGGCGGCGCGGGCACCGCGCCTGGCGGGCACCACGGATGCCCGGCGGCTCGCTTCGCACCTGACCGCGCGGGAACGGCAATGCCTGCGGATGCTCGTCGAAGGCGCGCACACGACGGCGATGGCGAAGCAGCTCGGGGTGGCGCCGACGACGGTGCGCACGCACGTGCAGTCGGTGCTGACGAAGCTGGGCGTGCACTCCCGGCTGGAGGCGGCCTCGTTCGCGATGCGCCACGGCTTGCTCGACGACGAGCGGATGCCCGTCGCGGGCTGATCACTGGGGGTCCGTGAGTCCCTTTGGATTGGGGGCCAAAGGGACTCGCGGTCAGTTCCCGCGCCCGGTGCTCGGTGAGTGCTGGTGGTCGTTCCAACGGCCACCAGCACTCTCGCCCGGGTCGTGAGTACTCATGGCTGCTCTAGCGACCACAAGCACTCACGAGCCGCGCACACCGTCGCGAGCGCAAGAAGCCCGATGGGATCGCCGTTTCAAAGCACGGCTTCGATCAGGTGGGGGCCCGGCTCGGCGTGCGCCTTGCGGAGCGCCGCGAGCAGTTCCTCGCCCGTGGCCGCCCGGCTGCTGGGCACGCCGAAACCGCTCGCCACCGCCGTCCAGTCCATCGCGGGCTCCGCGAGGCTGGTCATGCTCGCCGCCGCCGGGCCGGGCTCGGCGACGCCCGCGCGCCGCAGCTCGGCTTCCAGGATCCCGTAGCGGGAATTCGCGCAGGTCACCGTGGTGACGTCGAGGCCCTCGCGGGCTTGCGTCCACAGTGCCTGGACGGTGTAGGCGGCGCTGCCGTCCGCCTGGAAGTTGATCACGGCCCGGTCCGGGCAGGCCACCGCGGCGCCGGTGGCCACCGGCATGCCCATGCCGATCGCGCCGCCGGTGTTGGTCAGCTCGGTGTGCGGCGGTGCGGCGGCGGCGATCGCCGGGTACGCCGCCCCGGAGGAAATGCCCTCGTTCACCACGATCGCGTGCTCGGGCTGGGTGAGCACGATCGCCGCCGCGATGCTCGCCGCCGTCAACGGCCCCTCCGGGGCCTGCACCTGCGGACGCTCGGCGCTCGGCACTTCGGCCGCCGCGCTGCCGGTCGCGTCGGCCAGCGCGCGCAGCGCCTCGACGGCGTCCTGGTCGGTGTCGGCCAGGGTGCGCACCTTGAGGTCGTTGGGCAGCGGGAAGCTCGGCATGCCCCGGTAGCCGAAGAACGCCACGGGGGTCCGCGCGCCGACCAGCACCAGGTGCGAAAACCCTTCGAGGGAACGGAGAACGTCTTCCGGGAAGTACGGCAGCGACCGCACGGCCGGGACGTCCGGGCCGCGCTCGATGCGCGCGGGCGAGCGCTCGACCAGGACTTCGCCGCCCGTGGTCGCCACGATCCGCGCGGCGGTGCGGATGCCTTCGGCGCTCAGCGCATGCCCGCCCAGCAGCAGCGCGGTCCGGCCGCTCCCGCCGGCCAGCAGCTTCGCGATCGCGGCGATCTGCTGGTCGTCGACCGCGGGCCTCGCCGGTGCGGCCGGGACGGCGGCGGGCTCGCCGCCCTGGCTCCACATGTGGTCGGCGGCGGCGATGAGCGTGGCGGGCAGGCGCTGCCCGAGCGTCGCCCGGTAGGCCTCGGCGAACTCGGCGGCGGCCGAGGCCGGCGAGGTGGTGCGGCCGACCCAGCCCGACACCGGCCGGGCCAGCGACTCGATGTCGCTGGACAGCGGGGCGTCGGCGGGCTGGTGCCAGGAGGCGTGCTCGCCGATGATGTTGATCAGGGGCGTGCGGGCGCGGCGCGCGTTGTGCAGGTTCGCGATCCCGTTGGCGAACCCCGGTCCGAGGTGCAGCAGGGTCATCGCGGGAACGCCCGTCATGCGCGCGTAGCCGTCGGCGGCGCCGGTCACCACGCCCTCGGACAGCGCGAGAACCGCGCGCACGCCGGGGACCTGGTCGAACGCCTCGACGAGTGGGATCTCTGTGGTGCCGGGGTTGGCGAAGCAGACCTGGACGCCGGCCGCGGTCGCCGTGGCCAGCAGGCTCTCGGAACCCTTCACGTGCCACTCCTAAGGATCTCGCTGCCGTCCGCGTGGACGGATCTCGGCTGCCATGCTCTCCGTCACCCGCGGCCGGGGCAAGCGACGAACGCGGTTAGGCTGGTGAACCGGACCAACCGGACGGTGGAGGTGGCGTGGCTCGCGAACGGATCTCCCGGCGCTTGCTGATGTCGGTGCTGCTGGTCGCGGGTATGTCCAGTTGTGCGGCGCCGCCGGTCGCGGACGCGCCGCCACCGGCACCGGCCGTCGAGCCCGCACTGTCCGAACAGGACATGCCGGTCATCCGCACGGAGTACGTGCACTCCGCGCACCGCGGCGTCCCGGTGGAGCTCTACCTCGCCTACCCGCGCGGGCTCGAATCCACTGAGGACCTGCCGATCGTGCTGTACCTGCACGGCCGCGACGGCGTCCGGCCCACCCCGATCCCGTACGACACGCTGGCCTCGCTCGAACGGCTGCACCGCGAAGGCACGATCCCGGCGTTCGGCTTCGCCGTCCTCGACGGCGGCTACAACCCGTACTGGAACGACGGATCGGCCAACGGCGACCTCGCCGCCATGCTCCAGGAGGAGCTGCCGCGCTGGCTGAGCGAGCGCGGCCTGGGCGACGCCGCCGGCCGGCCGTTCGCCGTGGCGGGCATCTCCACCGGCGGCTTCGGCGCGCTGAACTACGCGGCGGACCGCAACCTGGCGGGTCACCCGGTGGCCGCGGTCGGGGAGGTCGCGCCCGCGCTGCAGGTGAGCTGGGAGGGCATGCGGGAGAAGGAGGCCTTCGCCACCGAGCAGGAGTGGCTGGCCGCGGACCCGTTGCGCCGCCTCGACGACCTCGGCGGCGTGCCGGTCGGCGTGTGGACCGGCGACTCGGACCCGTTCCTGGACGGCATCGACCGGCTGATCGAGCGGTACCCGAACACCCCGGTGGTCACCTTCCTGCCCGGCGGCCACGAGGGCGCGGTGTTCGAGGCGGTCGGCACCGGGTTCGTCCAGTTCCTCGCCGACGCCCTGCCCGCCGCGGACTGAGCGTCCGCGAGCCCGTCACGCCTGGTGGGCCACCAGGTGCTGGAGGAGCAGGCGGGTGAGGGTGTCCGGGGCCTCCTCCGGGATCCAGTGCGAGACGTCCTCCAGCATCTCGAACCGGTAGGGCCCGGTGACGTGGTCGCCCGTGGCCAGCGCCGCCGTCGAGCCGATCGCGGTGTCCTCGGTGCTCCAGACGTACAGCGTCGGCACGGTGATCGGGCCGATCTTGTGCTTTTCGAAGCGGTGCGCGCGGTACCAGTTCAGCGCCGCCGTCAACGCGCCCGGTTCGGTGAACCGCTGCACGTAGTCGTCGACGTGGTGCTGGGGCACGCCCGGGTAGTAGATCTGCCGCAGCTTCTTGGCGTTGTCGGCGAGCAGGGTCTTCTCGGCGGTGGAGGACCGGTACAGCTGCATGTACGCCGACCGCTGGTGCTGGTCCTCGTCGGTGCGCATCGCCTCGCCGAACGGGTCCAGGTGCGGCACCGACACGGCCGTCAGGGTGCGGACGCGGTCCGGGTGCTCCGCCGCCGTCGCCCAGGCGACGATCGCGCCCCAGTCGTGGCCGACCAGGTCGAAGCGCTCCCAGCCGAAGTGCTCGGCGATGGCCAGCACGTCGCCGACGAGCTCCTCCAGCCGGTAGTCGGCGACCTTCTCGGGCCGCACGCCGGGGGAGTAGCCGCGCTGGTCCGGCGCGACCGCGAAGCACTCCGCGCCGCCGAGCACCGACAGCTGTTCGCTCCACTGCACCGCGGCCTCCGGGAAGCCGTGCAGCAGCAGCACCGGGCGGCCGTCCTCGGGACCGGCGGTCAGGGCGTCGAACTTCCCGGCAGGAGTCGGGATCTGGATGTACTCGGCCACCCGGTCACTCTACTGGTGCGCCGAACGGCGGATCATAGAGCAGTGGGACCGGAAACACATCCTCTTGATCAGGGAAGGCTTGCCTAATTAAAGTTCGTGCGGTTTCGCCGGTCGCGGGGGGCGCGTCGGCGGTGTCGACGTTCAACCCCGATCGAGAGGAAACCCAGATGCGCCAACGACGATTCATGCGCACCGCGGGCGCATTGGTCGCCGCCGGGCTGGTCGCGCTGACGGCGGCCTGCGGCGGTGCCGCGCCGAACGGTGCCGCCCCGGCCGCCGAACCGGGAGCGGGCTTCCCGCGGACCATCGCCACCGCGAAGGGCGAGGTGACCATCCCGGAGAAGCCGGAGCGCGTGGTCGTGCTCGACACCGCCGAACTGGATTCGGTGACGCTGCTGGGGATCACGCCGGTCGCGGCGATCCCGCCGCACCTGTCCACCGGCGAGGCGTTCCCGGCCTACCTGCGGGACAAGCTCGGCGGCACCGCCCTGGTCGGCCCTTCGGACTCGCCGAAGCTGGAGCTGATCGCCTCGCTCAAGCCGGACCTGATCCTCACCAGCAGGGTCCGCCACGACGCCCTCTACGACCAGCTGTCCCGGATCGCGCCGACGGTGATGACCGAGACGACCGGCTTCCCCTGGAAGCAGAACCTCGCCGTGCACGCCGCGGCGCTCGGCAAGGAGGCCGAGGCGCAGGCCGCGCTGCAGGCCTACGAGGCCCGGGCGAAGCGGATCGGCGACGCCATCATCGCCAAGAACGGCGGCACCGCCCCGACGGTGTCGGTGACCCGGTTCATGGCGGGCAAGATCCGGCTCTACCAGAAGTCGAACTTCTCGGGCGTGGTCCTCGCCGACGCCGGGATGGCCCGGCCGCCGTCGCAGAACGCCGACGAGTTCGACAACGAGATCAGCCCCGAGCTCATCGACATGGCCGACGCGGACACCGTTTTCGTCACCACCGCGGTGTCGCCGGAGAAGACCCAGCAGAAGGCCGTGGAATCCAGCGCGCTGTGGACCCGGATGAACGCGGTCCGCAACGACCGGGTGTTCCCGGTTCCCGACGAGACCTGGATGTCGGGCATCGGCGTGCAGGCCGCCAACCTGGTCCTCGACGACCTGGCCGAGGCCTACGGCGTGGACGCCTCGTGAGCGACCCGATCAGCCCGCGATGCGGTAGCCCCAGGTGCCGCGGTGGGTGGCGCCCGGCCGCAGGGTGATCAGGCCGTCGCCGGTGACGAACGCATTCGGCGCGCACGTCATCGGCTCCACGGTGATCCCGGCCCGCCCCGGGCGGTCGGTCGCCGGGCTGTCGTCGGTGTAGACCTGCAGGTAGCCGTGCGTGCGGTCGACCCAGAGCTCGGCGGTCACGCCGTCCGGGCGGGCGAACCGCACCACCGCGCCGCCGTCGGCGCCGCGGCTCAGCCCGGTGAACGCGGTGTCCATTTCGGTCGCTCCGATCGGGCGCGGCGACCGGAAGTCGTAGTCGGTGCCCTCGACCGGGGCGGTGCCGGTGGGGATCAGCCGGTCGTCGACGACGTAGTAGGTGTCGGCGGGCAGCTCGAAGACGATGTCGTCGATGCGGTCCCCGCCGGCGCCGAGGTAGGTGTGGTTGGCGGTGCCGAACGGGGCGGCGGTGTCGCCGATGTTCTTGGCGCTCAACGTGCTTCGCACCCCGGTGGCGTCCACTTCGTACTCGATCCGGAACGCCAGCCGGAACGGGTAGCCGTAGTCCGGCGGCAGCACGTGCTCCAGGACGACGCCGTCGGCGCGGTGCCGCACGGGCTGCCACTCCACGAAGCTCATCAGCCCGTGCAGGGCCGTGTCCCGATCCGGCTCGTTGATCGGGACCTGCAGCTCCTCGCCGCCGAAGGTGTAGCGGCCGTGGTCGATCCGGTTGGGCCAGGGCAGGATCGTCTTGCCCTGGTAGCCCTCGCCGACGTCGTCGGCCGGGTGCGTCAGCAGCATTTCGACGCCGTCGACCTGCCACGACAGCAGCGTCGCCGACACCCCGGCGATCACGGCCCGCTGCCGCCCGGAGCGGATCTCGTACAGCCGCCCGTTCGCCGTCCACCGGCCGCCGCCCGGATCGGCCGGCTGCGCGGTGGCGCTGCCGCTGAGCGCGGCGGCGGTGGTCGCACCGGCAGCGGTGGCGAGCGCGGCCCGCCGGCTGAAACGTCGCATCCTGGACCTCCTGGGGAGTGCGCGATTCCGCGAGAAATCGACGTTCACCCGGGTGACGGACGATTTCTCGGGAAATCGCGCCGGTCCCGGGTGATCGCCATCCACTGTGGCCGGTGGATGGCCGGGTCGCCAGTCGTCAGGGCGTGCCGGCGTCGATCACCGCCTGGTTGCGGGCGCGGACCACGTCCGGGTTGGGCTTGAGGATCCGGCGGTCGTAGGTGAAGAAGCCGTTCACCTCGTTCTCCACGTCCGTGGTCTGGGTGTAGATCGCCGCGGACAGGCCGTTGGTCGAGACGATGCGGGCCAGGTCGCCGCTGACCTCGGCGTAGCGGTCGGTCAGCTCGGCGCGGCTGTTGGTCATCTCGTACGCGCCCGGCTGCCCGGGCCACAGGTGGCCCTCCTCGACCAGCCCCAGCCCGCCGTACTCGCCGTCCACCGACGCCCGCTCGCCGCGCACCTCCGGGCTGCCCGGGCCGACGTAGGTGTGGTCGTCGTAGATGTCGCCCGCGCCGCTGTCCGGCAGCGAGTAGCAGCAGTTCACCCCGCTGTTGGCGTTGACCAGCCGGGTCGGGTCGGTGCGCCGGACCAGCTCGGCGATCTCGGCCGTGTCGAACTCGCCCCAGCCCTCGTTGAACGGCACCCAGGCCACGATGGACGGGACGCTGCGCAGCTGGTCGATCATGGCGGTGAGCTCGTCGCGGTAGTGCGCGCGGGCCTCCTCGCCGGGCGGCGGGTTGCTGCCGGGCGGGTCGGCGAGGTCGATCGGCAGCGACGGCATGTCCTGCCACACCAGCAGGCCCAGCCGGTCCGTCCAGTAGTACCAGCGGGCCGGCTCGACCTTCACGTGCTTGCGCACCATGTTGAACCCGAGCCGCTTGGTCTCGGCGAGGTCGAACCGCAGCGCCTCGTCGGTGGGCGCGGTGTAGATCCCGTCCGGCCAGTAGCCCTGGTCCAGCGGACCGTGCTGGAAGAGGATCCGGCCGTTGAGCGCCATCCGCGGCCGCCCCTGCGAGTCGTCGACCAGCTCGATGGTGCGCAACCCGGCGTAGCTGCCGACCGTGTCGACGGTGCGTCCGTCGGCGCCCACCAGCCGGACCACGAGGTCGTAGAGGTAGGGGTCGTCGGGCGTCCACAGGTGCGGATCGGCCGGTGCCAGCCGCAGCGCCGTGTCGGCCGGGCCGTCGGCGCGCCCCACCTCGCGGCCCTCTGCGTCGAAGGCGACCGCCTCGACCCGTTGCCCGGCGCGCGCGGAGGTGCGCGCGGTCAGGTCGAAACCGCGCAGATCCGGGGTGATGTCGAGCTTGGCGATGTGCGCCTCGGGCACCGGTTCGAGCCAGACGGTCTGCCAGATCCCGGACGCGCCGGTGTAGAGGATCCCGCCCGCCTTGTTGCGCTGCTTGCCCACCGGGTACGGGTTGGCGTCGTTGCGGTCCTCGACGGCCACCGCGAGTTCCTGCTTCGCGCCGGGGCGCAGCGCGTCGGTGATGTCGGCGCTGAACCCGGTGTAGCCGCCCTCGTGCACCGCGACGGTCCGGCCGTTGACCGACACCGCGGCCTTCTGGTCCACCGCGCCGAAGTGCAGCAGCAGCCGCTGCCCCGACCAATCCGGCGGCACCTCGAAGGTCCGCCGGTACAGCATGTGGTCGTCGTGGCGCTGGATGCCGGAGAGCCCGGATTCCGGTGGGAAGGGCACCAGGATCTGCTCGGTCGCGGCGGCCGGCGGGGTCGATCCGCCGCCGTAGGACCACAATCCGTTGAGGTTCAGCCAGCGTTCGCGGGTCAGCTGCGGGCGCGGGTACTCGGGGAGGGCGTTGTCCGGGCCGACTTCCTCGGTCCACGGTGTGGCCAGCGGCGGCGGTTTCGGGCGCCAGGGATCGGCGGCCACGGCGGCGGTCGCGGGAATCCCGGAGGCGGTGGCCAACAGCGTGGTGAGCAGCAGGGCGCGCAGCAGCACGATTGCCTCCAGACCGACTTGCCGAAGAAGGCGAAAAGCAATCACCATCAACCGACAACAATGACCATGAACGCACGCACAGTCAACGCGGCCGAAAGAGCGCCCGCAAATCGGAGCAAGCGCCGTGGATCGGTAGGGCTCATGAGGTTACGTTGTTGGCCCGCTCAAGTGATCGGGTGAATCAGCCGAGTCCAGGAGGGTGTGCACGTGACCGGTTATTCCTCAGCCCAGCAAGGCACCGCGACGGAGGTGTTCCGCACCGCCCGGGACTTCTTGCTGCGGCACCGCGAGGACTACGACACCGCTCGCCGCGATTTCGAGTGGCCGAAGCCGGCCGAGTTCAACTGGGCGCTGGACTGGTTCGACACGATCGGCGAGCGCCGCGACGGCATCGCGCTGTGGATCGTCGACGCCGACGGCAGCGAGCACCAGGTGACCTTCCGCGCCATGACGCGCCGTTCGAACCAGGTCGCCAACTGGCTGCGCGGGCTCGGTGTGTCCCGCGGCGACCGGCTGGTGCTGATGCTCGGCAACCAGGTCGAGCTGTGGGAGACGATCCTGGCCGCGATGAAGCTGGGCGCGGTGATCATCCCGGCGACCCCGCTGCTCGGCCCGGCCGACCTGCGCGACCGGATCGACCGCGGCCGGGCCCGGCACGTGGTCACCACCGCGGCCGACGCGGCGAAGTTCGCCGACGTGCCCGGCGACTACACCCGCATCGCGGTCGGCGACCCGGTGCCGGGCTGGGAGTCCTATGCGGACAGTTCGGCGGCCGACGCGGAATTCGCCCCGGACGGGCCCACCCGCGCCGAGGACCCGATGCTGCTCTACTTCACCTCCGGCACCACGGCGAAGCCGAAGCTGGTCGAGCACACCCACGTGTCCTACCCGATCGGCCACCTCTCGACCATGTACTGGATCGGGCTGGAGCCGGGCGACGTGCACCTGAACATCTCCTCGCCGGGATGGGCGAAGCACGCGTGGAGCAACGTCTTCGCGCCGTGGAACGCCGAGGCGACGGTGTTCATCTACAACTACACCCGGTTCGACGCGGCCGGGCTGATGGCGCAGATGCAGCGCTGCGGCATCACCAGCTTCTGCGCGCCGCCGACGGTCTGGCGGATGCTGATCCAGGCCGACCTCGCGACCCTGATCACACCACCGTCCAAAGTGGTTGGTGCAGGCGAGCCGCTGAACCCGGAGATCATCGAGCAGGTGCGGCGCGCCTGGTCGGTGACCATCCGGGACGGCTTCGGCCAGACCGAGACCAGCGTGCAGGTCGCCAACACGCCCGGGCAGCCGGTCCGGCCGGGCTCGATGGGCCGCCCGCTGCCCGGCTTCGAGGTGACGCTGCTCGACCCGGTCACCGGGGAACCGGCCGAGGAGGGCGAGATCTGCCTGGCGCTGCAGCCGCGCCCGGTCGGGCTGATGACCGGCTACGCCGACGACACCGAGCGCACCGCCGAGGTGACCCGCGGCGGGCACTACCACACCGGCGACGTCGGATCGCGGGACGCCGATGGCTACATCACCTACGTCGGGCGCACCGACGACGTGTTCAAGGCCTCCGACTACCGGATCTCGCCGTTCGAACTGGAGAGCGTCCTGCTGGAGCACGAGGCGGTGGCCGAGGCGGCCGTGGTGCCGTCGCCGGACCCGATCCGGCTCGCGGTGCCGAAGGCGTACGTGGTGCTGGCCGGGCAGCACGAGCCGACGCGGGAGACGGCGCTGTCGATCCTGCGCTTCGCGCGCGAGCACCTGGCCCCCTACAAGCGGGTGCGGCGGCTGGAGTTCTACGAGCTGCCGAAGACGATCTCCGGCAAGATCCGCCGCGTCGAACTGCGCGGCCGGGAGGATGAACTGCACCGGTCCGGCGGTGGATCCGGTGACGGACCCGGCGGTGAAAACCGCGAGTTCCGCGAAGAGGACTTCCCCGAACTGAAGGGCTGAGCCGGGCGCTGCTGCGGTGGCACGCGCCGGGGGCGCGTGCCACACTTCCCCAGGGCCGATGCGGCGAGGAACCCTTCCGCCGATCGTCCCGGCGGGGGGAGCGTGAGGCTTGACGGGGGAGGGCGGTGGCCGGCGGCCGATGGGCCGGATCCGGCGCGGAAAATGGCTCGCATGCGTGAGGTGGACACCGTAACATCTGTGCTCCGCGCCGCGATGAACTCAATGAAAAGAGAAAAAGTCAACCGCCACGCTGCCCAGTCTTCATAATTTTGACGGGAATCGCGGTTGTGTAATTTGCAGTTGTTGTGGTAAGGCAAAGCGGGCGCCAGTATACACAGATCGCTGACATTCTGCACTCGCGTGATCGTTATGTCTCTCGAAAATGCGCCGAATCGGCGCAGGTGGCAGCGCATTTATTCACCCAGGGTAACAGTGGAAATCACGCATTCATCGTATTCCGGTGATTAGCGTCACACGTTCGTACGCTTGCTTTGCGATCTCCTTCGCCTAGGTTAGTTAACCGACGCAGGAATACCGCGTCAGGGCCGGTCGGCAAGGGTGCCGACTGGAAGTGATCGGCGTAGGTGTTGCGGCCTTGAGCGTTTCTCGGCTGCCCACGCCGGTACGGGCGTTGCCTTTTTTCGCAGTGGCGACCCGACACGGCCACGAGACGAGCTCGGGGCACGGATTTGCGCGGCCTCGAGTTCTGCGGTGGCGCATGACCAACGTGAGTGGTGGGAGTGAAGAATGGCGAAGAGCGTGGACGATCTTGCTTCGAGTGAGCAGCCCGGATCTCAGGACACCGCGGATCTGGTGGCGCGCGAGGAGCAGGTGTTCGGCGAGAACCCGTTGGAAGTGCGCGAATCTGACCACTACACGTACGAGTACGTCGGCGGTTTCGTCGAGAAGTGGGACGAGCTGATCGACTGGAAGAAGCGCTACCAGAGCGAGGGCTCGTTCTTCATCGACCAGCTCAAGGCCCGTGGCGTCCGCTCGGTGCTCGACGTCGCCACCGGCACCGGTTTCCACTCCGTGCGGCTGCTGGAGGAGGGCTTCGACGCGGTCAGCGCCGACGGCAGCCCGCAGATGCTCGCCAAGGCGTTCAGCAACGGACTGACCTACGGCGGCCACATCCTCCGCGTGGTGCACGCCGACTGGCGCTGGCTGAATCGTGACGTCCACGGCGAGTACGACGCGATCATCTGCCTCGGCAACTCCTTCACGCACCTGTTCTCCGAACGGGATCGGCGCAAAGCCCTCGCCGAGTTCTACGCGATGCTCAAGCACGACGGTGTGTTGATCATCGATCAGCGCAATTACGACTCGATTCTGGACAACGGATTCTCGTCGAAGCACACCTACTACTACGCCGGCGAGGACGTCTCCGCGGAGCCCGATTACGTCGACGAGGGCCTGGCGCGCTTCAAGTACACGTTCCCGGACAAATCTGAATTCTTCTTGAACATGTACCCGCTGCGGAAGAACTACACGCGGCGGCTCATGCGCGAAGTCGGCTTCCAGCGGATCGACACCTACGGTGATTTCCAGGAGACCTACCACGACGCCGAGCCCGACTTCTTCATCCACGTGGCGGAGAAGAAGTACCGGCCGGACGAAGAGCTCTCCGACGTGTACTCGACCGCGGTGCACACCGCGCGGGATTACTACAATTCCGAGGACGCGGACAACTTCTACTACCACGTCTGGGGCGGCAACGACATTCACATCGGCCTCTACCAGACCCCGGACGAGGACATCGACAGCGCCTCGCGGCGCACCGTGGAGCGGATGGCCGCCAAGGTCGAGATCACCCCGGACACCCGCATCCTGGACATCGGTTCCGGCTACGGCGGCGCGGCCCGCCACCTCGCCGCGACCTACGGCTGCAAGGTGTCCTGCCTGAACCTCAGCGAGGTGGAGAACGCCCGGAACCTCGAGTTCACCCGGGCCGCGGGGCTGGACGAGCTGATCGAGGTCAAGGACGGTTCCTTCGAGGACATCCCGTTCCAGGACAACGCCTTCGACATCGTCTGGTCGCAGGACGCGATCCTGCACAGCGGCGACCGGGAGCGGGTCCTGGAGGAGGTGTCCCGCGTGCTCAAGGGCGGCGGCTCCTTCATCTTCACCGACCCGATGGCCGCCGACGGCGCCAAGCAGAAGGACCTCGGGCCGATCCTGGACCGGCTGAACCTGGAGACGATGGGCTCGCCCGGCTTCTACCGCCGCGAGCTGGCCCGCCTCGGCCTGCAGAACTTCGACTTCGAGGACCTGACCGAGTTCCTAGCGGTGCACTACGGGCGCGTTCTGGAAGTACTCGAGAGCCGGGAAGCGGAGCTGGCGGACCGGATCAGCGACGAATACCGCACCAAGATGAAGACGGGTCTGAAGAACTGGGTCGCAGGTGGCAAGGCGGGCAACCTCTCCTGGGGCATCATCCACGCCCGCGCCTGAGAACGATGTCGGAGACGGGATTGGTCGTTGTCCTTGAAGCGGCGCAGCCGCTCGGCCCACGCACGCCACCGGCACCGCCGCGCAAGGCGAGTCTGGAAACAGACAGCTGAGACCCCCTGCCTGTTTTCGTCACTACCGTACGCAAGGATCAGTGCTGCATCAGCTGTGAGGTGAGGAGCAGTCGTGAGTGAGATCAACCGCAGGTTGTTCACCAGTGAATCGGTGACCGAGGGGCACCCGGACAAGATCTGCGATGCGATCAGCGACGCCGTGCTGGACGCGTTGTTGGCCCAGGACCCGCGGTCGCGGGTCGCGGTGGAGACGCTGGTGACCACCGGTCAGGTGCACGTGGCCGGTGAGGTGACCACCGACGCCTACGCGGACATCCCGACGATCGTGCGGGAGAAGATCCTGGAGATCGGCTACGACTCCTCCGCCAAGGGCTTCGACGGTGCCTCCTGCGGTGTGAACGTCGCCATCGGCTCCCAGTCGCCGGACATCGCGCAGGGCGTCGACGACGCGCACGAGTCCCGCGTCGAGGGCGTCATCGACGAGATCGCCAAGCAGGGCGCCGGCGACCAGGGCCTGATGTTCGGCTACGCCTGCACCGAAACCGACGAGCTGATGCCGCTGCCGATCGCGCTGGCGCACCGGCTGTCGCGGCGGCTGACCCGGGTCCGCAAGGACGGGGTGCTGCCGTACCTGCGGCCGGACGGCAAGACGCAGGTGACCATCGAGTACGCCGGCGACCAGCCGGTTCGCCTGGACACCGTGGTGCTGTCCACGCAGCACGCCGCCGACATCGACCTCGAGGGCATGCTGGCGGGCGACATCAAGGCGAAGGTCATCGACCCGGAGATCGAGCGGGTCGGCCTGGACTCCGCGGACACCCGGCTGCTGGTGAACCCGACCGGCCGGTTCGTGGTGGGTGGCCCGATGGGCGACGCGGGCCTGACCGGCCGGAAGATCATCGTCGACACCTACGGCGGCATGGCCCGCCACGGCGGCGGCGCCTTCTCCGGGAAGGACCCGTCGAAGGTGGACCGCTCGGCCGCCTACGCGATGCGGTGGGTCGCCAAGAACGCCATCGCCGCGGGTCTGGCCAGCCGGATCGAGGTGCAGGTCGCCTACGCGATCGGCAAGGCCGCGCCGGTGGGCCTGTTCGTCGAGACCTTCGGCACCGAGAACGTCGACCCGGTGAAGATCCAGGCCGCGATCAACGAGGTCTTCGACCTGCGGCCCGCCGCCATCGTGCGTGACCTGGACCTCTTGCGGCCGATCTACGCGCAGACGGCAGCGTACGGTCACTTCGGGCGCAGTGACGTCGACCTGCCCTGGGAGCGCACCGACCGGGCTGAGGCGCTGAAGAGCGCCGCCGGTATCTGACGTCGACCTTCGGGGGCCGTGGCGGCAGGCTGCGGGGCGCGCCGATCGCGCCCCGCGGTCCGGCGTGAGCGGCGACGGGGTCCAATGGAGCTTCAAAGGTCGGCGCCGCAGCGGCGGCCGGCCCTGGTGAAGGAGTAGAGCAGTGCGGATTGCGGTGACCGGTTCGATCGCCACCGACCACCTGATGTCCTATCCCGGTAGGTTCACCGATCAGCTCGTCGCGGATCGGCTCCACCAGGTGTCGCTGTCGTTCCTGGTCGACGACCTGGAGGTGCGGCGCGGCGGCATCGCGGCCAACATCACCTTCGGCCTCGGCCAGCTGGGCGTCGGCTCGGCCCTCGTCGGCGCCGTCGGCCAGGACTTCGACGAGTACCGCGGGTGGCTGGAGCGGCACGGGGTGGACACCGCGTCGGTGTACGTCTCCGATACCAAGCACACCGCGCGGTTCATCTGCACCACCGACCTCGACCACAACCAGTTCGCCTCGTTCTACGCCGGGGCGATGGCCGAGGCCCGCGAGATCGAGCTCAAGCCGGTCGCCGACCGGCTGGGCGGCCTCGACGTGGTGGTGATCTCGCCCAACGACCCGGCGGCGATGGTGCGGCACACCGAGGAGTGCCGGGACCGCGGCTACCGGTTCGTCGCCGACCCGGGGCAGCAGCTGGCCCGGATGGAGGGCGAGGAGATCCGCCGGCTCGTCGAGGGCGCGGAATACCTCTTCACCAACGAGTACGAGCACGGCCTGCTGCTGCAGAGCACCGGCTGGACGCACGCCGACGTGCTGGAACGAGTCGGCCTCTGGGTGACCTCGCTGGGCCCGAAGGGCGTGCAGGTGGAGTCCAAGTCGGAGCCGACCGTCGAGGTCGCTCCGCCGAAGGAGAAGCAGAAGGGCGACCCGACCGGCGTCGGCGACGCGCTGCGCAGCGGGTTCCTCGCGGGTCTGTACCACGGCCTAGACCTGGAGCGTTCGCTGCAGCTGGGCTGCACGCTGGCGACCGTCTCGCTGGAGACCGACGGTCCGCAGGAGTACCAGGTGGAGCGCGACTCGTTCGTCGCGCGCATCGCCGAGGCGTACGGTGACGCCGCCGCGGCCGAGGTCCAGTCGAAGCTCGGCTGAGAACGGGGAGTAGCAGGGGATGGCAGACCGGCAGAACGATCCGAGCGGGTTCCTGAGCGCCCTCGGCGAGCGGGTCCTCGTCGCCGATGGCGGCATGGGTACCGCGCTGCAGGCGTTCGACCTGACGTTGGACGACTTCGCCAACCTGGAGGGCTGCAACGAGATCCTGAACGTCACGCGGCCCGACGTGGTGTCCTCGATCTACCGGGGCTACCTGGAGGCGGGCTCGGACGCGATCGAGACCAACACCTTCGGCGCGAACCTGGCGAACCTCGGCGAGTACGACATCCCGGAGCGGATCCGGGAGCTGGCGGAGACGGGCTCGGCGCTGGCCCGCGAGGCCGCCGACGAGTACTCGACGCCGGAGCGGCCGCGGTTCGTGCTCGGTTCGGTCGGCCCGGGCACGAAGCTGCCGACGCTGGGCCACGCGCCTTACCCCGTGCTGCGCGACGCCTACGTCGAGCAGGTGCTGGGCATGCTCGACGGCGGCATCGACGTGGTGCTGGTGGAGACCTCCCAGGACCTGTTGCAGACCAAGGCCGCGATCGTGGCGGCGAAGCGGGCGATGGCCCAGACCGGCCGGTGGCTGCCGATCATCGCGCAGGTCACGGTGGAGACCACCGGCACGATGCTGGTCGGCTCGGAGATCGGCGCGGCGTTGACCGCGCTGGAGCCGCTGGGCATCGATCTGATCGGGATGAACTGCGCGACCGGCCCGGCGGAGATGAGCGAGCACCTGCGGGTGCTGGCGCAGAACTCCCGGATCCCGATCTCGGTGATGCCCAACGCCGGCCTGCCCCAGCTCGGCCCCAACGGCGCGGTGTACCCGCTGCAGCCCGACGAGCTGGCCGAGGCGCTGGTCGGGTTCGTCAACGACTTCGGCGCCCGGCTGGTCGGCGGCTGCTGCGGCACCACCACCGACCACGTGCGCGCCGTGGCCGAGGCGGTCGGCTCGCTGGCGCCGAAGGTGCGCGAGCCGGAGCACATCCCGTCGATCTCGTCGATGTACCAGGCGGTGCCGTTCGAGCAGGACGCGTCGATCCTCAACATCGGCGAGCGCACAAACACCAACGGTTCCAAGGCGTTCCGCGAGGCGATGCTGGAAGGCCGTTACGACGACTGCGTGGAGATCGCCAAGTCCCAGACGCGCGAAGGCGCCCACATGCTGGACCTGTGCGTGGACTACGTCGGCCGCGATGGCACGGTCGACATGCGGGAGCTGGCGTCGCGGCTGGCCACCTCCTCGACCCTGCCGATCATGGTGGACTCCACGGAGCCCGACGTGATCGAGGCCGGACTGGATCACCTGGGCGGCCGGTGCGCGGTCAACTCGGTGAACTACGAGGACGGTCACGAGCCGGGCTCGCGGTACGAGCGCGTGATGAA
Organism: Saccharopolyspora sp. NPDC003752; assembly: GCF_053605825.1. Classification (NCBI taxonomy): domain Bacteria; kingdom Bacillati; phylum Actinomycetota; class Actinomycetes; order Pseudonocardiales; family Pseudonocardiaceae; genus Saccharopolyspora; species Saccharopolyspora sp. NPDC003752. The sequence goes on from NZ_JBSGJZ010000008.1 coordinate 63,482, forward strand.
GCTCGTCGTCGAGCACGGTGCCACCGTGGTGGTGACCTGCATCGACGAGGAAGGCCAGGCGCGCACCGCCGAGTGGAAGCTGCGGGTCGCCGAACGGCTGATCGAGGACATGACCACCAACTGGGGTCTGGAGAAGTCCGCGATCATCATCGACTGCCTGGTCTTCCCGATCACCACCGGACAGGAAGAGGTCCGCAAGGACGCCATCGAGACGATCAACGCGATCCGGGAGCTCAAGAAGCGCCATCCGGACGTCCAGACCACGCTCGGCCTGTCCAACGTCTCGTTCGGGCTCAACCCGGCGGCACGTCAGGTCCTGAACTCGGTGTTCCTCAACGAATGCCGGGAAGCCGGCCTGGACACCGCGATCCTGAACGCTTCGAAGATCCTGCCGATGAACAAGATCCCGGACGAGCAGCGGGAGGTCGCGCTCGACCTGGTCTACGACCGGCGCCGCGAGGGCTACGACCCGCTGCAGAAGCTGATGGAGCTCTTCGAAGGCAAGACCGCGAAGTCCAGCAGCGCTTCGCGGGCCGAGGAACTGGCCAAGCTGCCGCTGTTCGAGCGGCTGGAGCGGCGGATCGTCGATGGCGAGCGCAACGGCCTGGAGGCGGACCTCGACGAGGCGATGAAGGAGAAGAAGCCGCTCGACATCGTCAACGAGAACCTGCTGGCCGGGATGAAGGTCGTCGGCGAGCTGTTCGGCTCCGGGCAGATGCAGCTGCCGTTCGTGCTGCAGTCCGCCGAGGTCATGAAGGCCGCCGTCGCCTACCTCGAACCGCACATGGAGAAGGACGACTCCGGCGGCAAGGGCAAGCTGCTGCTGGCCACCGTCAAGGGCGATGTGCACGACATCGGCAAGAACCTCGTCGACATCATCGTGTCCAACAACGGCTACGACGTGGTCAACATCGGCATCAAGCAGCCGATCAACGCCATCCTGGACGCCGCCGAGGAGCACGAGGTCGATGCCATCGGCATGTCCGGGCTGCTGGTGAAGTCGACCGTGATCATGAAGGAGAACCTGGAGGAGCTCAACTCCAGGGGAATGTCCGAGAAGTACCCGGTGATGCTGGGTGGCGCGGCGCTCACCAGGTCCTATGTGGAGAACGACCTGGACGACGTCTACCAGGGCGATGTGCGCTATGCGAAGGACGCCTTCGAAGGCCTGCACCTGATGGACCGCATCATGTCCGTCAAGCGCGGTGACGCGCCTGCCGAAGACGCGGCCGAGCAGGAGAAGAAGGCCGAGCGCAAGGCCCGCCGCGAGCGGTCGATGCGCATCGCCGAGAAGCGCAAAGCGGAGCAGGGACCCGAGCCGGAGTACACCGACACCACGCGGTCCGATGTGGACGCCGAAGCGCCGGTGCCGACGCCGCCGTTCTGGGGCTCGAAGGTGGTCAAGGGCGTCGCGGTCGCCGACTACCTGGCGCTGCTGGACGAGCGGGCCACGTTCTTCGGCCAGTGGGGCCTGCGCGGCGCGAAGAAGGGCGAGGGGCCGTCCTACGAGGAACTCGTCGAGTCCGAGGGCCGGCCGCGGCTGCGCCACTGGATCGACGAGCTGTCCACCGCGGGCATCCTGCAGCACGCCGCCGTCGTCTACGGCTACTTCCCTTGTGTGACCGAGGGAAACCACCTCGTGGTGCTGGACAAGGACGAGCCGGACGCCCAGGAGCGGCACCGGTTCTTCTTCCCGCGGCAGAAGCGCGACCGGCGGCTGTGCCTGGCGGACTTCTTCCGGACGCGCGAGCAGGCCGAGCGGACCGGCCAGGTGGACGTGCTGCCGGTGCAGCTGGTCACCATGGGCCAGCCGATCGCCGACTACGCCAACGAGCTGTTCGCCAAGAACGCCTACCGGGACTACCTGGAGGTGCACGGCATGGGCGTGCAGCTCACCGAGGCGCTGGCCGAGTACTGGCACCGCCGCGTCCGGCGGGAGCTCCTGTGGGCCGCCGGCGGTTCGGTGGCCGAGGAGGACCCGGCCGACGTGCAGGAGTTCTTCAAGCTCGGCTACCGCGGCGCGCGGTACTCCTTCGGCTACGGCGCCTGCCCGGACATCGAGGACCGGGCCAAGATCGTCGACCTGCTGGAGGCCGAGCGCATCGGCGTGGTGCTCTCGGAGGAGTTCCAGCTGCACCCCGAGCAGTCCACCGACGCGATCATCGCCCACCACCCCGAGGCGAAGTACTTCAACACCTGATCCACCCGCAAGACACCGCAACCGCACGGGAAATCGAGAAGGGAAACCATGAGCGTCAAGTTGCAGAAGGTCAACGGCCTTGAGTTCGCTGTCCGGGATTTGTCGTTGGCCGAGGCCGGGCGGCATCAGATCCGGTTGGCCGAGCACGAGATGCCGGGCCTGATGGCGACTCGCGAGGAGTACGCGGATTCGCAGCCGTTGAAGGGTGCGCGGGTTGCGGGTTCGTTGCACATGACGGTGCAGACGGCTGTGCTGATCGAGACCTTGGTCGCGTTGGGCGCGGAGGTCCGGTGGGTGTCGTGCAACATCTTCTCGACGCAGGACGAGGCTGCGGCGGCGGTCGTGGTGGGCCCGAACGGGACGCCGGAGGCGCCTGCGGGTGTGCCGGTGTTCGCGTGGAAGGGTGAGTCGCTGGAGGAGTACTGGTGGTGCACCGACCAGTTGTTCCAGTTCGGTGACGGCCAGGGTCCGAACATGATCCTCGACGACGGCGGTGACGCCACGTTGCTGGTGCACAAGGGCGTCGAGTTCGAGGCCGCGGGCGCGGTGCCGCAGCCGGGCGAGGACGACCCGGAGGAGTACAAGGTCATCCTGGAGACCCTGCGCGCCAGCATCGCCCGGGACGGCCAGCGGTTCACCAAGATCGCCGGTGAGATCAAGGGTGTCACCGAGGAGACCACCACCGGCGTGCACCGCCTGTACGAGCTGGCCAAGACCGGGGACCTGCTGTTCCCCGCGATCAACGTCAACGACTCGGTCACCAAGTCGAAGTTCGACAACAAGTACGGCTGCCGCCACTCCCTGGTCGACGGCATCAACCGGGCCACGGACGTGCTCATCGGCGGCAAGGTCGCGGTCGTCTGCGGCTACGGCGACGTCGGCAAGGGCTCGGCGGAATCGCTGCGCGGCCAGGGCGCCCGGGTGATCGTCACCGAGGTCGACCCGATCTGCGCCCTGCAGGCGGCGATGGACGGCTACCAGGTCACCACCCTGGAAGACGTCGTGGAGACCGCGGACATCTTCGTCACCACCACCGGCAACTTCAACATCATCACCGCCGAGCACATGACGCGGATGAAGCACCAGGCGATCGTGGGCAACATCGGTCACTTCGACAACGAGATCGACATGGCCGGCCTGGAGAAGGTGCCGGGCATCCGCAAGCAGGAGATCAAGCCCCAGGTCCACGAGTACGTCTTCGAGGACGGGCACTCGATCATCGTGCTGTCCGAGGGCCGCCTGCTGAACCTGGGCAACGCCACCGGTCACCCCAGCTTCGTGATGTCGAACTCCTTCACCAACCAGACGATCGCGCAGATCGAGCTGTTCACCAAGCCGGGCGAGTACGACAAGCAGGTCTACGTGCTGCCGAAGCACCTGGACGAGAAGGTCGCCCGCCTGCACCTGGACGCGCTGGGTGTGAAGCTGACCAAGCTGACCAAGGAGCAGGCCGCCTACATCGGCGTCGACGTCAACGGCCCGTACAAGCCCGACCACTACCGCTACTGATCGATTTCTCGGCTGAGGAGGAGACCAGGCCATGACTCGGGTCATAGATCGGCTGCGCCCCGGCAAGACGGTGTTCTCGGTGGAGTTCTTCCCCGCGAAGACCGACGAGGAGGAACGCCAGCTTTGGCGGGCCATCCGGGAGCTGGAGCCGCTGGACCCCGCGTACGTGTCGGTGACCTACGGTGCCGGCGGGTCCAGCCGGGACCGCACCGTGCGCACCACCGGCCGGATCGCCAGCGACACCACCCTGGTGCCGGTGGCGCACCTGACCGGCGTGAACCACTCGATCGCCGAACTGCGGCACGTCATCGGCTCGTACGCGGCCGAGGGCATCACCAACGTGCTGGCGATCCGCGGCGACCCGCCGGGCGACCCGATGGGCGAGTGGACCCCGCACCCGGAGGGCATCACCTACGCCGACGAGCTCGTGCGGCTGGTGCGCGAGTGCGGTGACTTCAGCGTGGGCGTCGCGGCGTTCCCGCACCTGCACCCGCGCTCGGTGGACCTGGAGTCCGACACCCGGCACATGGTCAACAAGCTGCGGGCCGGGGCGGACTTCTCGGTGGCGCAGATGTTCCTGGAGCCGGAGTACTTCCTGCGGCTGCGGGACCGGCTGGCGCAGCACGGCTGCGACCAGCCGCTGCTGCCGGGGGTCATGCCGATCACCACGCCGCGGGTGCTGGGCATGACCACGCAGCTGAGCAACATGACGATCCCGGACGAGGTGTCGGCGGTGCTGGACCCGCTGCGCGACGACGCGGCCGGCTTCCGGGCGGCCGGGCTGGAGATCACCACCCGGCTGTGCGAGAAGCTGATCGCCGAAGGCGTGCCGGCGTTGCACTTCTACAGCCTCAACCGGGCCAAGGCCACCCGCGAGGTGGTGGCCAACCTCGGACTGGCCGACGGCGTGCTGAAAGCCGCCTGACGCCCGAGCCGTCGAAGCCCGCCGTCCCTCCGGGGCGGCGGGCTTCTGCTCGTCGGGACGGGATTCCGGGTGAGGTCGGTCACGGCCCCGGGACGCGCATCCGGGCCGGCCCGGTGCGCGGTGTCATCGAAGCCCGTCGACGGGCCGTCGCGCGCGGTCTTCGTGCCCGCATTCGGGTGACCGGCGGCGGCCGCTCGGCACGCAGCGGAGCGATCAACGGCGGTGCCGGGGGCGCCGGACCCGGTGGCTTCCTTTTTGATCCGGTCCCGCGCTTCGCTAGAGTTGACGCATTCGCGGTCCGCTCGGCCGAATTCGGCCGCGACCGGAAATCGATCAGTCCAATTCGGACAGAAGTGCAATGGTGCGCTGTAAGCGGTGCCCCGGGGCGGGGGTCGCGAACGCCGGGATGGGGTTCGTCCAGCGCTGTCCGCGGGACGGGGGAGGAGCAGGTCAGTGCCGTTGTCGCCGGCGTGTTCGCGCCGCGGTCCCGGACCGTTCGAGGGCGAATCTCCTCCGCGAATTCCGAAAGATCAATTGTCGCGGATCGGCTCGCCCAGCGGATTCGCCGCCCGCTGTTTCGGGAACGGAAACGGTTCGGTAACCCGGCCGGTCGATTTGCCGAGTTCGAATGGTTCGCGGAAACGACTTCTCGAATTGCGCGGTGAGGTGCGGCGATGATGACGACGAGCGAGGTCAGCGCGCTGGACTGGGCGTTCCTCTGCCTGGAGCAGGAAACCGCGCCGATGCACCTCGGCGCGGTCGCGGTGTTCCGGCCGCCGGAACCGGTGGACCGGTTGCGCTTGCTGGGGCTGCTCGCGGAGCGGGCGCAGCGGATCGCGCGGCTGCGGCTGCGGATCGGCCAGTCCTGGCTGCCCGGCCAGGCCCACTGGGCGGAAGCCCCGGAATTCGACGCGTCCGAACACGTGCACAGCCACCAGCTGCCCACCCCCGGCGGGCGGGCGGAGCTGGCCGGGCTGGTCGCGGAGCTCCTCGCGGATCCGCTGGACCGGCGCCGTCCGCTGTGGGAACTGCACCTGATCACCGGCCTGGACGGGGACCGGTTCGCGGTGCTGGTGAAGTTCCACCACGCACTGGCCGATGGCCGCGAGGCCGTCGAAACGGGAGTGGCGCTGCTGGACGGCTTCGCGCCCGCCGAGCAGGAACCGGCCTGCCCCGTCGGCGGTCCGCTGCAGCTCCTCCGGCGCCCGCGGAAGCTGATCGGGGCGGTGCGCGGAACCCTGTCGAAATCCGGCGAGACGCTGGGCATCGCCTCGTCGGTGGTGCGCAACATGCGGGTGCCGGTCCCGGATTCGCCGTTGCGCGCCTCGTCCTCGACGGCGCGGCGGGTGGCGCTGGTCCCGATCGGCCTCGCCGACCTGCGGCGCATCCGCGCGAAGCACGGCGGCACCACCAACGACGTGGTGCTCGCGGTGCTCGCCGGGGCGTTCCGCCGGTGGCTGGCCACGCGCGGGCATCCGGTCGGCGAGCTGCCGGTGCGGGCGCTGATCCCGGTCTGCCGCCGGCGCGGCGACGACGTGAGCGGGAACAACCGGCTCTCCGGCTACCTGTGCGACCTGCCGGTGGGCGAGCCGGATCCGGTGGCGAGGCTGCAGGCGATCCGGGCCGCGATGAGGCGCAACAAGAGCGCGGGTCCGCTGCGCGGGCCGGGCGCGTTCCCGGTGTTGGCCGGGCGGGTGCCGCAGATCGTGCACCAGGTGGCCGCCCCGCTGACCGGGCAGAGCGCCGCGCTGCTGTTCGACACCGTGATCACCAACGTGCCGCTGCCGGACTTCCCGGCGGCCCTGGGTGGGGCGGCGTTGGCGGAGCTGTACCCGGTGGCCCCGCTGGCGGCAGGGCAGGCGCTGGCCATCGCGGTTTCGCAGTACCGCGACACCGTGCACGTCGGCGTGCACGCCAACCGCGCCGCGCTGCCGGACCTGGAGAAGTTCAGCGGTGCGCTGCCGCTCGCGGTTGCCGAACTCGGCGACCTGTCGTGACCGATTCGCCCGCGCCGCCACGGTTTTCCTGGTTATATGGGGGTATGGATCTTGTGGTGCGGACCGAGCACGGAGCGGTGCGCGGCACCGTCGATGGGGAGATCAGCGCGTTCAAGGGGATCCCGTACGCGGCGCCGCTGGACGGCCCGCGCCGGTTCCAGGCTCCGGTCGCGCCCGAGCGCTGGGACGGCGCGCGCGACGCCTCGGCGTTCAGCGCATCGGTGCCGCAGCCCACGATCATGCCGGGCGTGCCGTCGCTGTGGAATCCCGGCGACGGCACCGATTCCCTCAGCCTGAACGTCTGGACCCCGGACCTCGGCGGCGGGCTACCGGTGATGGTCTGGATCCACGGCGGCGCGTTCCTGGGCGGCACGACCGACAGCCCGGCGTACGACGGGTCGCGGCTGGCGAGCGGTGGCGTGGTCGTGGTGACGGTGAACTACCGGGTGGGCTACGAGGGTTTCGGCTGGGTCGCCGATGCTCCGGCCAACCGCGGCATCCTGGATCAGCTCGCGGCGTTGCGCTGGGTGCGGGAGAACATCGCGGCGTTCGGCGGCGATCCCGGCAACGTGACGATCTTCGGCGAGTCGGCCGGGGCGACCTCGGTGGCGGCGCTGATCGCCGGTTCGGCCGGGCAGGGCCTCTTCCACCGCGCCATCGCGCAGAGCCTGGGCAACCTCTACTCCGGCGAGGACGAGGCCCGCAAGATCGGCGAGCTGATCGCCGGCCGGCTGGACGTTCCCGCCACCGCCGAGGCGCTGGGCTCGGTGCCGTCCGAGGCGATCCACGCGGCCCAGTCCCCGGTGATGCAGGAGATGAACGCCGACCGCGCGGCCTGGACGAACTCCACGGCGTACGCGGTGGTCCTGGACGGGGAGGTGCTGTCGGAGCTGCCGTGGGCGGCGCTGCGCTCCGGTGCGCCCCGCGGTGTGGACCTGATCAGCGGCTACAACACCGACGAGGCCAGGATGTTCACGGTCGGGCTCCCGGCGGAGGCGAAGGACCCGGCCGCGATGGCGCAGGGCCTGCGGCTGGCGCCGTCGGTGGTCGACGAGTACCGCGCGGGGTATCCGGGCGTCGACGACGCGGAACTGTTCAGCGTGATGCTCAGCGACCAGCTGTTCCGCATGCCGTCGACGTGGCTCGCCGAGGGCCACGCCGCCGGCGGTGGGCGGAGCTACCTGTACGAGTTCTCCTGGCCCGTCCCGGGGCTCGGCGGTGCGCTCGGCGCCTGCCACGGGCTGGACGTGCCGTTCACCTTCGGCGTCTCGGAAAGCGAGCTCACCGCGGCGTGGTTCGAGGGCACGGTGCCGCCGGACTTCGAGGAGCTCTCCGGCGAATTGCGCAGGGCGTGGGTCTCCTTCGCCACCACCGGCGACCCCGGCTGGCCCGCCTACACCGCCGCCGACCGCTCGGCCCGGATCTGGAACGTGCCGCCGACGGTGGTGGCCGACCCGGTCAAGCCGTCCCGCGAGATCTGGCGGCACCGCTTCCCGGCGTGATCGCTGATGGCCGGGATGGCGACTTCCCGCCATTCCGGCCGTTGCCGCGGGAGGCGCGGGATTCTCTTGCGCATGCCCGGAAGACCGGCTCGTGCGGCAGCGGTTCTCACGATGGCGCTGGCCGTCGCGGTCCTACCGGGGACCGCGGCCGCGGCGCCGTACTGCCAGAGCATCACGGAGACCTCGAACCCGGACTGGATGGCGGGCCTACCGGACGACGCCAGCCTCGCGAAGCTGTCGATCCCGGGCACCCACCAAACCCTGTCGCTGCACGGCGGTTCCTTGACGCAGACGCAGGAGAACCACGGCGACAGCGCGGAAACGCTGGGCGTGCAGCTGCAGTCCGGAATCCGGGCCATCGACATCAGGGTGCGGCGCTACGACGACCGGTTCACCCTGCACCACGGGCCGTTCTACCAGAACGCCAACTTCTCCGACGTGCTGCGCGAGGCGGGCGAGTTCCTGGCCGCGCACCCCGGCGAAGCGGTGCTCATGCGGCTGAAGGCCGAGTGCACCGGCGAGATGACCTCGTGCACCGACGAGAACAGCCGGCTCGACACCGCGCAGATCCTCGACTGGTACCGGGACAACGATCCCAACGGCGAGTACCTGCTCGACCCGGCGGGCGGCGACATGCCGACGCTGGGGCAGGCGCGCGGCAAGATCGTGCTGGCCACCCTGCAGGGCGCGGGTGGCGGGCTCTACGAGGGGCGCGGGCTCGGCCAGTTCAACAACGACACCTGGGGCGAGTACGTCCAGGACGCCTACGACGTGCCGACGCTGTTCGACATCGACGACAAGTGGTTCAAGGTCCGCGACCACCTGGACAAGACGGCGGCCGCCGACGCCGGCCGGATGTTCCTGAACTTCTCCAGCGGGTCCAGCCCGGCGGCGTTCCCGGACGCGGTGGCCTGCGGCGCGGCCGGCTTCCGCGGCGTCAACGACTTCGCCCTGGAGCACCTCAACGGCAACGACCTGCCGAGGACCGGGGTGATCATGATGGACTTCCCGGGAGCGGACCTGGTGAACGCCATCATCGCGGCCAACCGCTGACCGGACGGGGCCACCCGGAGTCCAGGCGAAACCGGGAGCCACCGGCGAACCACGTCCCGGTGCTGAAGCTCCTCGGTGAAGTGCGGTTCTGGGGTTTCCGGTTTCAGGCGAAATCGGGGCACGCCCGGGTTCATCGGCCCGGCCTCGGGGAGCACCGGTCGGCCTGCGGGGGAGAATCGCGGCGGATGGTCTTCTCGGGGCAGCGGAGGCGCTTCCGGCCCTGTTCGTGGGAACCGTGGTGAGTACGAGGTGAGTGGGAAGTTGGGACGCTGGATCGACGTCGCCGATGGCGTGCTGGTTCGCCGGTACGAGGAGCTGGACCTCTCGGTCGGCCTCGTCGTGGGCGGCGAGCGCTGCCTCGTCATCGACACCGGCGGCGACGCCGGGCAGGGGGCCGAGCTCGCCGCGGCGGTCCGCGAGGTCACGCCGCTGCCCTGGTCGGTGGTCCTGACCCACGCGCACTTCGACCACAGCTTCGGCACCGAGGCGTTCCTGCCGTGCCAGGTCTGGGCGCACGACCGGTGCCGCGCCCAGCTCGTGGCCACGGGGGCGGATCAGCGCGAGAAGTGGGCTCGGAACTACCGCCAGCGGGGCGAGCACGAGGTCGCCGATCGCATCGAGGCGGTGCGGATCGCGTTGCCCGACAACCTGGTCGGCGACCGGCAGGTGCTCGACCTCGGCGGGCGCGACGTGGCGCTGCTCCACTTCGGGCCGGCGCACTCCGACCACGACGTGGTCGTGCACGTGCCGGATGCGGGTGTCGTGTTCGCGGGCGATCTGGTCGAGCAGGGCGCGCCGCCGCAGTTCGGTGACGCGTATCCGCAGGGGTGGCCCGCCGCGCTGGACGGCGTCCTCGCGCTGGACGCGCCGGTGGTGCTGCCCGGGCACGGCGAGCCGGTGGACCGGGAGTTCGTGCGGCGCCAGCGCGCCGAGCTGGCGACCGTGGCCGAGCTGTGCCGGGCGGTGGCGGCGGGGGAGCTCACCGCGGAGCAGGCGGTGGAGCGCTCGCCCTTCCCCGAGAAGTTCACCCGGGACGCCCTGGCGCGCTGACGACCTCGCCGCGGGCGTCGGCGGCCGCGTTGGTTAACGTGAGTAAGTATCGCGGCGGACGGAGGACGGCATGTCAGACACGGCGGAGAAGGCGCTCGCGGCGCTGCGCGCGGAACTGCCCGAGCCGGTGCTGCTGACCGACCCCGATTCCGTCGCCCGCTTCGCCCACGACGAGGCCGAGTGGGCCCCGCACGGCGAACCGCTGGCGGTGGTGCGCGCGACCAGCACCGATGATGTCGTCGCCGCAGTGCGGATCTGCGCTGAGCTGGGGGTTCCGGTGGTGCCGCGAGGCGCCGGGACCGGCCTGTCGGGCGGCGCGAACGCCATCGACGGCTGCGTGCTGATCTCCTTCGAGGGCATGAACGAGATCCTGGAGATCAACCCGCGGGAGCAGCTCGCCGTGGTGCAGCCCGGCGTGGTCAACGACGATCTGCGCGCCGCCTGCCGCGAGCAGGGCGCCTGGTACCCGCCGGACCCGGCCAGCTCGCCGTGGTCGACCATCGGCGGCAACGTCGCCACCAACGCGGGCGGCGTGTGCTGCGTGAAGTACGGCGTGACCCGCGATTACGTGCTGGGCCTGGAAGCCGTCGTCGGCAACGGCGAGGTGGTGCGGCTGGGGCGGCGCACCGCCAAGGGCGTCGCCGGCTACGACCTGTGCGGGCTGTTCGTCGGCTCGGAAGGCACGCTCGGCGTGATCACCGAGATCACCGTCAAGCTGCTGCCCGGCTTGCGAGCCCCCGAGCGCACCGTGGTCGGGTACTTCGATTCCCTCGTGGCGGCGGGCGAAGCGGTGGCCGCGGTCGCCGCGGCCGGGATCGTGCCGTCGGCGCTGGAACTGCTCGACCAGCACTGCCTGAAGGCCGTCGACGAGTGGAAGAACATGGGCCTCAGCGCCGAGGCGAACGTGCTGCTGCTCGGCCGTTCCGATACTCCGGGCGCGGCGGGGGAGCAGGAGGTCGACGGGCTGCTGCGCTGCTTCGACGAGGCCGGCGCGACCTGGAGCGCCCGCTCCACCGACGAGCACGAGGCGGACGCGTTGTTCGCCGCGCGCCGGCTGGCGTATCCGGCGCTGGAGCGCCTCGGTCCGGTGCTGACCGAGGACGTCTGCGTGCCGCGGGCGAAGGTGCCGGAGATGCTGGGCCGCATCGAGGCGGCTGCGCAGCGGCACGACACGCAGATCGCCAACATCGCGCACGCCGGCGACGGCAACCTGCACCCGCTGATCATCACGCCGCCCGGTGACGACGCGTCGCGGCTGCGCGCGCAGCGGGCCTTCGACGACATCGTCGCCGACGCCATCGCGATGGGCGGCACGGTGACCGGCGAGCACGGCGTGGGCCTGCTCAAGCGCAAGGGCCTGCACGCGGAGCTCAGCCCGGCGGTGATCGGCATGCACCACGCGGTCAAGAACGCCCTCGATCCGGCCGGGATCTTCAACCCAGGCAAGGTCTTCGGCGACCCGGACAGCTGAGAGCCCGCGCGCCAGCACGCCGGAGAACACCGGCGTGAGGTGATTCGAACCCGCCGCGGTGCTCGATGCGATGGAGCAGCACCGGATCACGCGGACGGCTACATCACGCTGGTCGACCGGCTCAAGGACGTGATCATCTCCGGCGGCCGCAACGTCTACTCCGTCGAGGTGGAGAACGCGCTCGCCGCGAACCCTGCGGTCGCCGAGATCGCGGTGCGGCGTCGGCTTCACCACCGCCACCACCGCCTCGCCCAGGTCCTCGTGCTTGCGGGAGACCCTGCAAGACCTGCGGGCCTTCGGCGCCGAGCGACTGAGCTCCTACAAGCTCCCGCGCGAGCTGGTCATCCGGGAGGCGATTCCCCGCAACCCCACTGGGAAGGCGCTGAAGCACGTCCTCCGCGCTGACCTCGAACAGCCGTAGTCCGGGAGCCGGACGGCGTTTTCGCGCGAAAACGGCGTTCGCAGGCGTGACGGATGCCGTTTTCGCGCGAAAACGGCATCCCGAGCAGCCTTGTCACCGTCAATGCACCCACCCTGGGAGCAGCGGAGCGCCGTCAGCGCTTCGCGAGTTCCAGGGCCGCCGTTTCGATGGTGTCCTCGTCGAGCAGGACGTGGTAGGCCGCCGCGCCGAGCGGGATGAAGCTGTCCTCGCTGGTGACCCGGGCGATCGGCCCGGCGAAGCCGCCGTCGACGAGCGCCGTCACCACCGGCTCGGAAACGCCGCCGCTGCGGCGGGTTTCGTCCACCACCAGCACCCGGCCGGTCGCGCGCGCCGCGGCCAGCAGGTCCTCGACCGGCAGCGGCGCCAGCCAGCGCAGGTCCAGCACCCGCGCCCCGATGCCGCGCTCCCGCAGCCGCTTCGCGACCCGCAGGCTCATCGGCACGCCGTTGCCGAAGCTGACCAGCGTCAGGTCCTCGCCGTCGCCGTACTCGCGGGCCCGCCCGATCGGCACGTGGTGTTCACCGGGCGCGGGATACCGCGCCAGCCACTCGCCGTCGCCGGGTTCGTGCAGGTCGCGCGTGTGGTACAGCGCGATGGGCTCCAGGAACATGCACACCCGGCCGTCCTCGTGCGCGGCGGCGACGCAGGTGCGCAGCATCGCGGCGGCGTCGTCGGGCCGCGACGGCGAGGCGACCACGACGCCCGGCAGGTCGCGCAGCGCGGCGACGCTGTCGTCGTTGTGGAAGTGGCCGCCGAAACCCTTCTGGTAGCCGTAACCGGCGATGCGCACGACCATCGGGTTCCGGTACTGACCGTTGGAGAAGAAGCTCAGCGTGCTTCCCTCACCGCGCAACTGGTCGGCCGCGTTGTGCACGTATGCGAGGTACTGGATCTCGGGGATCGGCAGCAGCCCGGCGAGTCCCGCACCGAGCGCGGTGCCCAGGATGCTCTGCTCGTCCAGCAGCGTGTCGAAGACCTTGGTGCCGCCGAACTTCTTGCGCAGCCCGCGCGTCACCCCGTACACGCCGCCCTTGCGCGCGACGTCCTCGCCGAAGACCACGACGCCCGGGTCGCGGCCCAGCTCCTCGGTCAGCGACCGGTTGATCGCCTGCGCCAGGGTCAGCGGCCCCTCGGCTTCGGGCAGCTGATCGGCGAAGACCTCCGCGCGCCGCGGCGGGACCTCACCCGCCCGGCGCGCGACGGCGTCGGGCCGGTCCTGGTAGATCGACGCCATCACCTCGGCGGCGCTGCCCAGTTTGCGGCGGCCGAGCGCATCCTCCGCGATGCGCGCGACCTCGGCCCGCTTGTCCTCGTAGCGCGCGAGCACCTCGCCTGGTTCGAGGATCCCGTTGTCCACCAGTGCTTTCGCCGTGCCGAGAAGCGGGTCGCGCTGGTAGTCGGTGGTGATCTCGGTGCGCGACCGGTAGCCGGATTCCACGTCGGACCCGGCGTGCCCCATCAACCGCACCGTCCGCAAGTGCAGGAATGCCGGGGCGCGGTGCTCGCGAACCCAGTCGGCGGCCTCTCGCGCGACCGCCAGGCATCGCACCGGATCGGCGCCGTCGACCGTGAAGTACCGCAGGCCGGCGCGGTTGCCGTAGGTGGATTCGATCCAGCCCTGCGGGGTGCGCACGCTGATCCCGATGCCGTTGTCCTCGCACACCAGCAGCAGCGGCATCGGCAGGCCCTGGAAGGCGCAGTGCAGCGCCGAGTTGATCGCGCCGGTAGCAGTCGAGTGGTTCGCCGAGGCGTCGCCGAAGCTGCACACCACCACCGAATCCGCCGGCCACGCGGTCGGGACGCCCAGCTTCGCCGCCCGCCCCAGGGAGAACGCCAGGCCGACCGCGCGGGGCAGGTGCGAGGCGATGGTCGAGGTCTGCGGGATGACGGACAGCTCGGCGTTGCCGAACACCTTGTGCCGCCCGGCGGAGATCGGTTCGTCGGACGAGGCGACGATGCCCAGCAGCACGTCGCGCAGCGGGTGCTGCCCCGGCACCTGCCGGCCGCGGTGGACGTAGAAGCCACCGGAGCGGTAGTGCAGCAGCGCCGGATCGGTCGGCCGCAGCGCGGCGGCTACCGCGGCGTTGGACTCGTGCCCGGACGAGCCGATGCTGTAGAAGCCCTTGCCCTGCGAGCCCAGCTGCCGCGCCTGGAAGTCCAGGTGCCGGCTGCCGGCCTGCGAGTCGAACAGCTCAAGCAACTCGTCGCCTGGTCCCGACCCGGTCGACGGCCGTGCGGACCAACCGGCCACGGCGGCGCGGAAGAACTCGTCAACGGGCTCGGTCTTGTCGCTCATCGATCCTCCGTGTTGCAAGTGAGCGGGTCGGGCGCTGGGTCACGGCTCGCGCGGCTCCGCGTGCCAGCCGTTGGCCACCTGGGCGCAGGACTTGGCCAGGCACTCCAGCGCGATCGGCAGCAGCGGGTTGGTGTTCTGCTTCCGGTACAGGGCCTTCACCCGGCGGTGCGGCTGCCAGCCGGAGATCCGGGAGATGCGCACGTGGTCGTCGGGGATCGCCAGCCCGGGCAGCACCGCGACCCCGAGGTCGCGGGCCACCAGGTCTCGGATCACCGAGTAGTCGTTGCTGCGGAAGGTGATCCGCGGCACGAACCCGGCCGCGGCGGCCAGCCGCACCAGCGCCCGCGCGCCCGCGGTGTCCTGCCGGGTGCAGATCCAGGCGTCGTCGGCGAGCTCGCGCAGCTCCACCTCCGGGGCGCCGGCCAGCCGGTGCGTCTCGGGCAGCGCCAGCCGCAGCGGCTCGGCCATCAGCTCCTCCACGCACAGCTCGATCGGCCACTGCCTGGGATCGAGGTCGTACTCGAAGACCACCGCCGCGTCCAGGACGCCTTCGAGCACGTCGCCGAGCACCTCGTCCGGTTCGCCCTCGTCGAGCTGCACCTCGGCGCTGGGCCGCTCGGCGACCACGGCGGCCAGCACGTCGGGCAGCACCCGCGCGTTGGCGGTGGCGAAGCTGGCCAGCCGCAGGCTGCCTTCCTCGCCGGCGACCATCGCCCGCACCTCGCGTTCCAGCGAGTCGAGCGCGCCGAGCGCGTCGCGGCTGCGGTCGGCGAGCCGGACCGCCAGCGCGGTGCTGCGGGCGGAGCGGGCGGAGCGTTCGAACAGCGGTGCGCCGACCGCGCGTTCCAGCAGCACCATCTGCTGCGACACCGCCGATGCGGTGTAGCCGAGCACCCTGCCGGCCTCGGCGAACGAGCCGGTGCGGACGCATTCCTGCAGGGTTCTCAGGTGGATCGGGTTGAGCACGCCTGCCCCCTCAACTCTCGTCTTCCAGACCGCGCACCCGGTGCCGGCTCGCCCCGGGTGTCGACCGCAATTTCCATTGAAATCGAAGGTTCGATTTCAATGGAAATTGCGGAGCCACGCGATGTGGGTTCAGGTTCAAAGCGGCCCTCACGCGGTCGCGGTGCTGGGCAACCGGCCGCGCAGCTGCATCGCCGTCCGCACCCGCTGCTTCGCCAGGTCCAGCGCCGCCTGGTGCGGCAGCACGCCGTCGGCCTGCGCGGTGTCCAGCACCAGCACGGTGTTGCTGCGGGTCCGCTCCGCGACCGCCCGCAGGATCGCGGTCGGCTCCGGCCGGAACGCGGAATACCGCGCATCCATCGCGAAACCGGCCGCGATGGCGCCGCCGGCGTTGGCGATGAAGTCCGGCACCACGGTGATCTCGCGGGTGGCCAGCAGCCGGCGGGCTTCCGGCGTGGTCGGCAGGTTCGCCCCCTCCACGACCAGCCCGGCCCGGATGCCGGCGGCGACGGCTTCGTCGATGACGTCCTGCCCGGCGGCCGGGATCAGCACGTCGCAGTCCACCAGCAGTTCCTCGCCGCGCGGAATCCGCTGCTGCGCCGAGGCCTTGGCCACGCACGCGTCGCCGAACTCGGCGCGGGCGTCCAGCCACCGCGGCACGTCGAGCCCGTCCGGGTCGTGCACCGACCCGTCGATCGTGGACAACGCCACCAGCTGCGCGCCGAGCTCGTGCAGCCGCTTCGCCGCAGCCGCCCCGACGGCGCCGAAGCCCTGCACCGCCACCCGCGCGCCGGCCACGCTGCGGCCCTGCCGGGCCAGCGCCGCGTCCACGGCCTCGGCGACGCCATGGCCTGTCACGCCCAGCTGGTCGTAGGGCACGCCGCCCAGCGATTCGGGCACCCCGACGGCCGCGCCGCGATCGCCGAGCTCGTCCTGGATGATCGCCGCGTCGTGCTCGGTCATGCCCATGTCCAGCCCGGCGACGTAGCTGGCCGGGATCTGGTCGGCCAGCCGCCGCGCGAAGGCCCGCACGATCCGCTCCTTGTCCGGCGAGTCCGGGTCGGCGAAGATGCCGGCCTTCGCGCCGCCGTGGAACAGGTCGACCGCGGCCCACTTCCAGGTCATCACGCGGGCCAGCCGGGCGACCTCGCCGACGGTGACGGTCGGGCTCATCCGGGTGCCGCCCTTGCCGGTGCCGCGGGCGGTGTTGTCGATGACCAGCACGCCCCGCATGCCGGTGCGCGCGTCGGAGACGCACACGACCTTCTCCGGGCCCCACTCGTCGATCTCCTGCAACAGATCACGCACGGTTCGCGCTCCTTCGTCGGCTGCGCCGCGCGCAGCCCGGATCGGGGGATTCAGTTCTCGTTTTCGAAGCGGCGAAGCCGCTTAGCCCGCCCTTGCAACTTGCACCGCCGCGGGTTCTCAGACGTCGTCTCGGGAGGACAGCCGGACATACCTGAGTCGGGGATCCCGGAGCGAGACGGCGCCTGAGGTTCCGCTACCCGCACCGCTACGCAGAAAGAGTCCAAAACAGCCTTTCAGACGCAGTTGTGCTCGGGGCGGACCTCGGCCCCGGCGAAGCGGCGGGCGTCGAGGCCGGAGACGTCGACGACCGGTCGGCGGCCGAGCACGAGGTCGCGCATCACCTCGCCGATCGCCGGCCCCTGCAGGAAGCCGTGGCCGGAGAAGCCGGTGGCGTACAGGAACCGGCTCGCTCCCGCCGCCTCGCCGATCAGCGCGTTGTGGTCGGGCGTCATCTCGTAGAGCCCGGCCCAGCCGTGCGCCACGCCGATGTCGGCCAGCCGCGGCGCGCGCCGCGCCACCGCGTCGGCGAGCCGCCCGAGCCAGCGGTCGTCGGTGTTGAGCCGGAAGCCGAACTCCTCGTCGGGGTCGGACATGCCGATGAGCAGGCCCGGTCCCTCGTCGTGGAAGTAGAAGCTGGTGCCGAAGTCGATGGTGAACGGCAGCCGAGGCGGCAGATCGGGCACCGGCTCGGTGACCAGGATCTGCCGGCGCAGCGGGCGAACGGGCAGCTCGACGCCGGCGAACTCGCCGACGGCCGCCGACCAGGCGCCCGCCGCGCAGACCACTGTGGACGTTTCGACGGAGCCGAAGTCGGTGTGCACCGCGGTTATCTCGCCGCGGCTGACCTCGATGCCGGTGACCGGGCAGTTCCGCCGCAGCAGCGCGCCGTGGTGCCGGGCGCCCTGCGCGTATCCCTGCACCACCGCCTCGGGCGTGCAGTGCCCGTCGGTGGGGGAGAAGGCCGCCGCGCGCAGCCCGTCCGGCACGACGTACGGGGAGAGCTCGCAGGCTTCCCGGACGGTCAGCATCCGGCTGGGCACGCCGAACTCGTTCTGCAGCCGAACGCCGCGCTCGAAGGCCGCGACGTCCGCGTGATCGGACAGCAGGAACAGGTAGCCGTGCTGCTTGAGGTCGATCTCGCCGCCGGGCCGCCGCGCGAAGTCCTCGAACGCCCGCAGGCTGCGCTGCCCGAGCTCGATGTTGACCGGGTCGGAGAACTGCGCCCGCACGCCGCCGGCGGCCTTGCTGGTGCTACCCGCGCCGAGCTCGTCGCGCTCCAGCAGCAGCACGTCCACGCCGGCCTCGGCGAGGTGGAAGGCGGTGCTGACGCCCACCACCCCGCCGCCGATCACGACGACATCGGCCCGGTGCGGCAGCATCACCGCGCACCGCCGAGTTCCGGTGGCAGCCGGAAGTCCAGCTCCGGCTCGACGGTGTCGACGTCCATCTGCGCCTTCTGCAGCTTGCCGGAGAAGTCCCAGTTCAACGACTGCCAGCGGGTGAACTGGTCGAGCACCCAGACGCCGGACTGGCGGCTGCCGTTGCCGGACTTGCCGTTGCCGCCGAAGGGCAGGTGCGCCTCCGCGCCCGAGGTCGAGTTGTTCACGCTGACCATGCCCGCGCCGATGCCCTCCCGGAACCGGAACGCGGTGGCCGGGTCGGTGGTGTAGATCGCCGCGGACAGCCCGTAGCCCGGAGCGTTGCCCAGCTCGATGGCCTCGTCCAGCGTGTCGTAGGTGGTGACGCCGACGATCGGGCCGAAGGTCTCGTTGCGGAACACGTGGTCGTCCGGCCGCAGTCCGTCCAGCAGCACCGGGTGGTAGTACAGCCCGGTCGACGGATCGCCCTGGAACCCCTTGCGCGGCGCCGAATCGGTGATCCGGCCGACCGATTCCGAACCGAGCACGGTGTGGTGCTCGGCGATGTTGCCCAGGATGGATTCGAAGTTGTCGGCGAACTTCTGGTCCAGCATTGGGCCGTAGAGCACGTCACCGGCCGGGTCGCCGATGGTGGCCGCGCGCAGCGACGCGTCCAGCCGCCCGACGAACTCGTCGTGCACGTCGCGGTGCACGATCAGGTTGCCCAGCGAGGTGCAGCGCTGCCCGGCGGTGCCCCACCCGGAGAAGAGCGCGCCCTCCACGGCCAGGTCGAGCTCCGCGTCCGGGGCCACGATCATCGGGTTCTTGCCGCCCAGCTCCAGGCACGGGCTCTGCAGGTAGCGGCCGCACAGCTCGCCGACCCGCGCGCCGACCGCGCTGGAACCGGTGAAGCCGACCTTGTTGACGGTGCCCGCAGCCAGCGCGGACTCCAGGCCCTTGAAGGTCGCCTCGCCGTCGGTGTAGACGAGGTTGAGCACGCCCTTGGGCACCCCGGCGCGCCAGGCCAGCTCGGCCAGCGCCCGCGCCGCGCCCGCGGCGTACTCGGCGGGCTTCCACACCACGGCGTTGCCGCACAGCAGCGCGGGAACCATGTACCAGGACGGCACCGCGACCGGGAAGTTGCCCGCGGTGATCACCACCGCGACGCCCACCGGCACGCGGAAGGTGAACAGCTGCTTGTCCGGCATCTCCGAGGGCACGGTCTGCCCGTAGAGCCTGCGGCCCTCGCCGAGGAAGAAGTCGCAGGTGTCTATGATCTCCTGCACCTCGCCGAGCGCCTCGGCGTAGGGCTTGCCGATCTCCCGGGTCACCAGGCGCGCCAGCGACTCCTTGTTCGCCTCGACCAGCCGGCCCAGCCCGGCCACCACCCGCCCGCGCACCGGCGCGGGCACCTGCGCCCACTCGCGCTGCGCCCGCTGCGCCTGCTCGGTCGCGGCCAGCAGCGTCTCGGGTCCGCCGAGGGAGACCTCGGCGACGACGTCATCCAGGTTCGCCGGGTTGCGCGAGAGGTACTCGCCTCCGCCGTCGACCCGGGCGGGGGCGTCCGGACCGATCACGGAGCTCAACGTCGACTGCACCGACATGCACCTCTTCCAGCTCGTTGGGTACTCGCGCGCAGGTGTGCCGCGGGACACCTCCGCCGTCGGGATCACCGTAAATCCCCGGAGGCGTCTTCGCGGAGAATCAGAAGAGTGATTTCTTCTCCCCCTGAGCGATAGCACGGCTTCTGCTCGCGATGATCTCCACGAGCCGAGATGTCGATCTCTACCGCTGCGGCCGGAGGTGTGGCAGCGTGCCGCGCATGGACGTGTGGAGCGACGCCGACGTGGCCGCGGCGCTGGACCTGGACACCGCCATCGCCTCGCAGCGGCTGGCGTTCGAATCGCTCGGCCGGGGCGAGGCGCAGCTCGCCGAGAAGGTCGCCATCCGAACGGGCGACGACACGACGCTGTGCTACCTCAGCCGCCTGTCGCCGAGGCACGGAGCCGTCAGCAAGCTGGTCGCGGTCCACCCCGGCAACGCCGACCGGGGCCTGCCCGCGATCTCGGCGACGGTGCTGGTCCTGGACGCGGCCACCGGCCGGCCGGTGGCGACCATGCAGGCCACCGCGCTCACCGAGATCCGCACGGCCGCGGGCAGCGCCGTCGCCGCCGACGCGCTCGCGGTGCCCGACGCCGACGAACTCGCGATCCTCGGCTCCGGCGTGCAGGCGAGGGCGCACGCCCGCGCGATCGCGCGCGTGCGCGAACTGCGCGAAATCCGGATCTACAGCCGCGACGCGGCGCGCCGCGAGGCCGCGGCCGCGGAACTGGCGGCCGAGCTGCGCATCGCGGTGCGAGCCGTGGCGAGCGCCGGGGAAGCGGTCCGCGAAGCGCCGCTGATCGCGGCCTGCACCCTCAGCGCGGAACCCGTCGTCCCGACCGCCGCGGTCGCGGCGGGAGCGACGGTGATCAGCGTCGGCAGCTTCGAGCACCAACGGTGCGAAGTGGACGCGGAGCTGATCCGGCGCGCCGGAGCGGTCGTGGTCGACGAAGTCGGCACGGCCGCGACGCACGCGGGACCGATCGTGCGCGCCTTGGAGCGCGGCGACATCGAGCGCGCGCAGCTGCGAGCGCTCGGCGCGGTGCTGCTGGGCGAAGCCCCGGGGCGCGTCAGCGCGGGGGAGGTGGTGTTCTACAACAGCGTCGGCCTGGGCGTGCAGGACGCCGCCGCGGCCCACGCCGTGCTCGGCACCATCTAAGGGGTCTTTGAGGATGCGGCGTCAGCCGCATGCGGTGTGGGACTCAGCTTGCACCGCCGCGGGTTCTCAGGCGGCGTCTGGCGAGGACAGCCCCGATGCCGCGTATTGGTCATACGCAAGTCGGGGCTCCCACAGTCCAGGCGTCGTCTGAGGTTCCGCTACCCGCACCGCCACGCAAGCCCATTTTGAAATGTCTTCTGAAGCGGATCCCGGGTCGTCGCGGGAAAGGCGAAGGGCTGCTTGGGGTCAGGGGAAGGCATCCGCGTGCTTCGCCGTCTTTCCCGGATGATCCCCATCGACGAACATCCCCGCATCGCGTGATCGCCAATCGGCGTCGCCAGCGGGGAGGTACTCGGTGCGAGATGAGACAGCCGCGACCGGTGGGTCGCTGTTCGGGACCGGGCCGAACGGGATCTTCCGCCGCACCGTGCCGAAACCCGAGGCGCAGGGCGACCGGCGGATGCTCCGCGTGCTCGGGTTGCCGCAGCTGACCATGATCGGCGTCGGCGCCATCATCGGCGCCGGGATCTTCAGCCTCGCCGGGGCCGTCGCCCGCGACGTCGCCGGTCCCGCCGTGCTGGTGTCGTTCCTCATCGCCGGCGCCGCTTCGCTGTGCGCCGCCTTCGCCTACGCCGAGTTCGCCGGGATGGTGCCGCGCGCCGGGTCGTCCTACACCTACGCCGCCGCCGTGCTCGGCGAGGTCGTCGGCTGGATCATCGGCTGGGACCTGCTGCTGGAGTACACCGCGATCGTCGCGACCGTCTCCATCGGCATGTCCGGCTACGCCGGGTTCCTGCTGGACGCCATCGGCGTCGACCTGCCCGCGTGGATGCTCGGCGCGCCCGGCACCGGCGAGGGGCACCGGGTGGACCTGATCGCGATGCTGATCTGTCTCGGCGTGGCCTGGCTGCTCAACCGCGGCACGAAGACCTCGGCGAAGGTCGACGTGGCGCTCACCGTCGTGAAGATCGCCGTGGTGCTGCTCGTCGTGGTCGTCGGACTGTCCCAAGTGGACTTCGGGAACCTGACGCCGTTCGCGCCCTTCGGCTGGGGCGGGGCGGTCACCGGGGCGGCCACGGTGTTCTTCGCGGTCTTCGGCTACGACGCGCTGTCCACCGCCGCCGAGGAATCCGTGGAGGCCCGCAAGCTGATGCCGAAGGCGATGGTCTGGTCGCTGGCCATCTCGATGGTGCTCTACGTCGGCGCCTGCATCGTGCTCACCGGCATGGTGCCGTACCACGAGGTCAACCCGGACAGCGGTTTCTCCAGCGCGTTCGCCAGCGTCGGCATGTCGGGCGTGGCGACCGTGATCGCGGTCGGCGCGATCCTCGGCATCGTCACGGTGAGCTTCTCGTTCATGATGGGCGCCTCCCGGCTGTGGTACGCGCTCAGCCGCGACGGGCTGATGCCGAAGTGGTTCGGCGAACTGCACCCGGTCCGCCGGGTGCCGCACCGCGCGACGTGGATCCTCGGCATCGTCTCCGCGGTGCTGGCCGGCCTGCTGCCGGTGCAGGAGGCCGCGGAGCTGACCAACATCGGCGTGCTGTTCGCGTTCGTCCTGGTCTGCGCCGCGGTCGTGGTGCTGCGCTACCGCAGGCCCGACCTGCCCCGCAGCTTCCGCTGCCCGGGCATGCCGGTGGTGCCGGTCCTCGGCGTGCTGTTCTCCGCCTGGCTGATGTCGTTCCTGGCCGGCGAGACCTGGCTGCGCTTCGCCGGTTGGCTGGTGGTCGGCCTGCTCGTCTACGGCCTGTACAGCTACCGGAACACGCGGCGGGTGATGCCGGGCGGTTCGGTCGACCTGAGCGCGCTGGACGAGGAGAAGCAGTGACCACCGCAGCGGTCTCGACCTGGAAACCACGCGCCGCCGCAGGCGTCTTCGGCGCCGCGATCGCCACCGGCGCGGCGATCCTCGCCACCGGCGGCGCGGGCACCCTGTGGGGCCTGACGCCGATCGTGGTGTACGCGATCCTCGTCCTGCTCGACGTGGACGTCGTGCTCGCCACCCTCGCCGCGCTCGTCGTCGCGGCGCTGGAGACCGGCACCGCGCCGCTGGAGCTGGGCACGCTGATGGGCGAGTCCCTGGGCTCGTTCATCGCCGTGGTCGGCATGATCATCCTGCTCGGCGGCGGCCTCGGCCGGGTCGTCACCGAGACGGGCGCGGCCGCGACGATGGTGCGGATGGTGTTGCACGGCATCGGGATCAGCACCCGGCTGCGGTTCCGGATCGGCGTGATGCTGTCGGCGACGCTGCTGGGCGCGGCGCTGGGCACGCTGTCGGGCGCGAGCGCCCTGCTGGTGCCGATCGTGCTGCCGATCGCCGCCGCGATGCGGCTGACCCCGCCGTCGATGGCCGCGATGTTCCACGCGGGCACCGCCGCGGGCCTGGTCACCGGCCCGTTCACGCCGCCGGTGGTCACGATCATGGGCACCGCGCAGATCGGCTACGGCGAGTACCTGCTCAGCGCCGGGATCCCGATGGCCGCCACCGTCTGGCTCACCGGGCTGGGCATGTCGCACTGGATCCAGCGGCGCACCGAGGGCATCGACTCCTATCCGGACGACGTCGCCGAGGAGGCCGAGCACGACCCGGCGACCGCCAGGCGGGCGACCATCGGCTTCCTCGGCAGCATGGTGGTCCTGGTGGCGCTGGGCATCGCGTTCCAGGCGAGCTACACCTACGTGCTGATCGTGATGCCCGTCAGCGCCGCGGTCACCGCCCTGTGCGGCCGCATGTCGCCGACGGCGGCGCTGCACGCGATGTACCGGGGTGCGCAGCCGCTGCTGTGGTTGTTCCTGCTGTTCTGGCTGCTCAACCCGATGCTGGAGCTGCTGGAGCGCTCGGGCGCCTACGACGCGATGCAGCGGCTGGTGGCGCCGACGCTGGGCGATGTCGGGCCGTGGCTGTTCTGCATGATCGTGCTGGTCGTCGGCTGGCTCGGGGTTTCCGGCGCGGCGGTCGCGCAGGTGGTGCTGCTGCAGAAGCTGTTCGGCCCGGCGCTGGCCGGGCTGGGCATTCCGCCCGGCGCGTGGGCCGCGGTGCTGCTGGGCTCCTCGCAGATCGACTGGTTCGGGCCGTTCCCGGGGCCGGACATGATCGGGCAGATGGGCCTCGCGCGCTCCCGGAACCTGCGGATGATGATGTTCAACGGCTGGGCGATCATGGTCGCCAACCTGGCCCTGTTCGCGGTCCTGTTCCTCGTCCTGATCTGACCCGGGCAGGCCCGCCCGAGGAATCAGTTGGGGAGGCGCGTGGTGGGGTTTGCGGAGCGGTTGCGGGCCGAGGCGGCGTTCGGGGGTCTGCCCGGGCGGATCGGGTTCGCCGCCTGGGATCTCGACGAGCGGGAACCGGTGCTGGTCGACGCCGAGCGGGTCGTGCACGCCGCCAGCACGATCAAGGTCCTGATCATGATCACCGCGCTGCGCGCCGTGCACGAGGGGCGGCTCCGGCTGGACGCCGAGGTCGAGTTGCCCGCGGAGCGGGCCGGCGGGTTCGGGGTGCTGCGGGAGCTTCCCAGCGTGACGGCGATCTCGCTGCGCGACCTGATCACGCTGATGATCGTGATCAGCGACAACGCCGCCACGAACGCGGTGATCGACGCGGTCGGGTTCGAGGCGATCCGGGACTGCGCCGCCGACCTGGGTTGCACGGCGACCCGGGTCCAGCGGCGGCTGATGGACGTCAACGCCCCGGGCCGCAACGAGACCACGGCGCTGGACCAGGCGCGCGTGCTCGCCGCGCTGGCCGGGGGATCGGCGCTGCCGCCGGAACTGACCGAGCACGCGCTCGACGTCCTGTCTCGGCAGCAGGTCCGCGACCGGCTGCCCTCGCTGCTGCCGGACGGCGTGCAGTGCTGGAACAAGACCGGAGAGCTGCTCGGCCTGCGCCACGACGTGGGGCTGATCGGCGACGACCGGCCGCGCGCGGTGGTGGCGGTGCTGGTCGACGAGCTCACCGACGAGTGCTCCACCGCGGGCTACCGCGGCGGACCGGCCTGCGATGCGATCGCGAGCCTCGGGCGGGCCGTCCACCGCGCTCTCGGTTGAGCACGGCCCACCCGGAGCGGCGAAACGGCTGGTCCTGCGGGGATCGCCGCAGACGCCGCTCGTCAGCGACTCCAGCCGGCCGGGTCGGTGACCGGGCGGGCGTCGGTTGGCGGGGGCTCGACCGGTCGACCCTCGTACTGGGTGGACAGCACGACGTACGAGTGCATCTCGCCGTGCTCGCCGAGCCGCTCGAACAGGCCCTCCAAGTGCCGCATCGACGTCACCCGGACCTTGAGCATGCTGCACGAGCTGCCGCTGAGCTTGTGCACCTCGGCGACTTCGGGAAGTTCGGCCGCGGTGGTGGTCTTCAACAGGCAGCGGCCGAGCTGGCAGCGCATCTGCACGAACGCAGTCAGCGGCAGGCCCGCCTTCGCCGGGTCCACCCGGGCCTGGTAGCCGGTGATCACCCCGGCTTCCTCCAGTCTGCGCACCCGTTCGGCCACTGCGGGCGATGACAGGTTGACCCGGCGGCCCAGCTGGTTGTACGACAGCCGGCCGTTCTCCTGGAGTTCGGCGAGGATGCGCCAGTCGGTCTGATCGAGCGGCTTCTCCATTCGGAAAGTATCAGGGCATCGTCGCTTTGCGATCAACAACCGAACGACGTCGATCGCCGCGGTTCGAGCATTCAAGTCGCCGAACCGGTTTCCTACTGTGATGACCATGCTTCGAGCTGGGACGATCGATCGGCGGGGACGCGCGACCCGGGCTCTGTGCGCGGGCACCGTGGTGATGAACGCGGCGATGGGGATTGCGAGCGCGGTGAGCACGATCGTCGCCGGAGCGCAGCTGGGCACGACGTGGGCCGCGGTGCCCAACACCGCCGGTGTCATCGGCACCGGCCTGGGCGCGTTGCTGCTCAGCCGCGGGATGAACCGGTGGGGCCGGCGAGCCGGGTTGCTGCTCGGTTACGGCCTCGCCGCCGCAGGTGGATTGGCCGCCGCCCTGGCCGCGTTCCATCGGGACGCGGTCGGACTGTGCGTGGGATTGCTGCTGCTCGGGATCGGCAACGCCGGCGCGCAGTTGTCCCGGTACGCGGCTGCGGAGATGTACCCGTCGCACCGGCGAGGGCAGGCGATCGGCGTGGTCGTCTGGGCGGCCACCCTCGGCGCCGTGGGCGGGCCGCTGCTGATCGCGCCCACGGCGGCGCTCGGCGGGCCGCTCGGCTGGCCCGGGCCGGTCTGCGCCTTCCTCGCCGCTGCGACTTGTTGTGCGTTGGGTGTAGTCGCTGGGTTCGGCGCGCCTGCCGGAGCGGGCGTGCGGGACGGGGTGCCGGGAGTGCGGCCCGGGCGTCTGCTGCGGGTACCCGCTGCCCGCAGTGCGCTGCTGGTGATGGCGAGCGCCCAGGTGGTGATGGTCGGGATCATGACGGCGGCGCCGCTTGACATGCACCACCACGGTGCGGGGTTGGGCATGGTCGGTGCGGTGTTGTCGGCGCACACGCTCGGCATGTTCGTGCTCTCCCCGGTCACCGGGCGATTGGTGGACCGGTTCGGCGCCCGGCCGGTGATGGCGTCCGGCCTGGCCGTGCTCGTCCTGTCCAGTGCGGTCGCCGCGTTCGGCGAGGGCGATCCGCTGCGCATGGTGGCGCTGTTCCTGCTGGGCTACGGGTGGAACCTGTGCTTCGTCGGCGGCAGCGGACAGATCACCCGGCAGTTGCCGGCAGCGGACCGGATGCAGATCGAAGGCGCCGTGGACGCGGCAGTGTGGGGCGCGGCCGCGGTCGCGAGCCTCGCCTCCACGGCGATCCTCGCGGCAGGTGGATTCGCGGCGCTGGGGGTGGTGGGCGGAGTGCTGGCCGTGCTGCCGTTGGCGCTGCTGGTGCGGCGGAGATGATCGGTGGAGCCATCCCCGCCCGAGCATCGGCGAGCCGATCGGCGATGCCGATATCGAGACTGGTCGGGCGTCGTGAACCCTCGAAATGATGACGAACAAGTGTTCTAAAAGACGGTCTGACGTGCTAGAATCTTCTTGTCGGGCAGGGGGTTCGGGCGCATTTGGACCACTGTGGACCGTCGTCTTCGGGGGCGGATCGCAGTGGCGTTGAATGCTGCCCTCGACCGCGGGAAGGGGCACTCGTGGACGGTGTGCAGATCAGTCTCGGTTCGTTCCTCGACTACATGCGCAGCACGCCGCGCGGTTGCGCGGGCATCGTGCGGGACCAGCGGGAGATCTACCTCGATGAGACGAGCATGGCCTGGGCGTTCTACGGTCCGTTCCGGCTGGCGCTGCGGCAGGCGGTGACCTCGCCGGACGCGGTGGAGATCGTCGCGGCGGCGGTGCGGCAGGCGCGTCCGGTGCAGCAGCCCCACTTCCAGGAGCTGCACGCGGGATTCCAGCGCTGGTGGGGCAGGGCGAAGGCAGTCGGCGTGCCGATGACCTCCGCGCGGTGGAACATCGGCGGCCTCGCGGTCACCATCTCGGACCGGAGTTCGCTGGCGCTGCGGCGCCAGGACGGCCGCACCGAGGTCGTCCTGCCGTACCTGAAGGAACCCGAGCTGGGCACGGACTCCGCGAGCCTGGCGCTGCGGCTCCTGGAGCACGCGATGCCGGCCCTGCGGCCGGGCGCGACGCCGATGGTGCTCGACGTGCGTCGCGGAAAACCGTTGCGGCTGCGCAAGAACGCCAACCGGGTGGAGCTGGACGCGTTGCTGGCGGCCGAGGCGGCCAAGTACCTCGCGCACTGGACCGCGGTGGTGGGAGCGCCGGTGCCATCGACCGCGTCGAGCGACGTGGGGTTCCGGCCGAGGCTGGCGCCGGAGATCCCGCTCCCGCGCGTGGGCGGTATCTAGCGTCGACCGCTCACTCGTCGGGGCGCGACCCGGATTTCCCGGGTTGTGCCCCCTGCTTCGCGCCGGTTCGCCGTTTCGGCGCGGGGAATCAGCCGCGCCGGGGCTGGCGGTGCATCAGTCCGAAGCGGGACCACTGGGACTCGGCCGCCTCGATGGACTTGCGGGTCCGCTCGGGGTCCACTGTGGATAGCTGGGCGACGATGGCCTGCGCGACCGCCAGCCCTGGCGCGAGGGACGGGAAGAACGCCACGCCTTCGGCGGGGATCAGCAGCACCTCCTCCGCCGCGGCGACCAGGTCCGGGCTGGCCGCATCGGAGAGCACGAAGACCCGGGCGCCGCGGCTGTGCGCTTCCTCGGCCGCGGTCACGGTGTGCTGGTACAGCCGCCAGAAGCTGATTGCCACCAGCACGTCGCCGGGTTCGATCCGGGACACCGCGTTGGCCAGGTCGGCGTCGTACGTCAGGGTCGCGTCGTACCCGGCCAGCCGCACGTTGTGGCTCAGCGCCGCGCCGATCGAGGCGTAGCTGCCGTGGGCGACGATCAGCACTCGCCGCGCCTGCGCGATCGCCTCGGCGATGGTGCGGATCTGCTGCTCGTCGAGCCGCCGGTTGAGCATGGCCAGCGACTCCAGGTCCCGGCGCAGGGATGCGGCGCCGAGCTCGCCCTCGGTGTGCTGCGCCGCGGCGACCTCAGGCGCGCTCAGCGAGGACAGGAACCGCGCGCGCAACTCCTGTTGCAGGTCCGACCAGCCGCTGAAGCCGAGCGCCTGCGCGGTGCGGCTGACCGTCGCGACGTTGACGCCGGCCAGCTCGGCGGCCTCGGCGGCGGAGCTGTAGGACACCCGCCGGGGCTGCGTGAGCAGCACCTCCAGCACCGACGCGCCCTTGCTGCGCAGCCCGCGATCGGGCACGCGCCCGCGCAGCCAGGTCTCGAATCCGTCGGATTCCCCGGCCGCGCTGGTGGTGGCGCTGTCGGTCATCGCGTTCCTCTCGTCGGGCCGATCGCTGCGCATCGGTGCACGTCAATGCGCCGACACACACTGTAACGAGCCTAAAACGCAACAGGTATTGCGTTTCTGTTCATCTGCACTATATGTTGCCGGTCACTTCGTTCGGTGCTGCAACTCTCCTGGAGGCACCTCGTGTCCCTGTTGGCCCGGTTGGACCGGCTCCCGCTGAGCCGGCCGCACTACCTGCTTCTGCTGCTCGGCGGGCTCGGCTACACCTTCGACGGGATGGACTCCGCCGTGGTGGCCTTCCTGCTGCCCAGCGTGCAAGACGAATGGGGGCTGACCAACGCCCAGCTCGGCCTGATCGGCTCGGCCACCCCGTTCGGCTTCCTGTTCGGCGCCACCTGCGCCGGCATCCTCGGCGACCGCATCGGGCGCCGCAAGGTGATGATGTGGGCGCTGGCCGTCTACGCGCTGTTCTCGATCGTCGGCGCGATGTCCCCGAACTACGAGATCTTCCTCGGCGCCCGGGTGCTGGCCGGTTTCGGCGCCGGCGCCGAGAGCGCGATCATCGCGCCGTTCCTGTCCGAGTTCGTCCCCGCCGCCCGGCGCGGCTGGTTCGTCGGCGCCCTGGCCGGCTTCTTCTCCTTCGGCTTCGTCGCGGCCGCGCTGCTGGGCCGGTTCGTGGTGCAGCCGCTGCCCGAGGGCTGGCGCTGGGCCCAGGTGATCACTGCGGTGCCGATCGTGATGCTGCTGTGGTGGCGGCGTTCGCTGCCGGAATCGCCGCGCTACCTGCTGGCCAACGGCCGGACAGCCGAAGCCGAGAAGGTCGTGCTGGACCTGGAGCGCAAGGTGCAGGCCGCGACGAAGGCGCCGCTGCCGCCGGTGCCGGAGACCGCGGTGGAAAAGCCCGCCGAGGCCCGCAAGATCGGCCTGGCCTCCGCGCTGAAGTACCTGTGGAGCGGCCGGATGGCGCGGCGCACCGCGATCACCTGGCTGATCTGGTTCGTGATCACCTTCTCCTACTACGGCTTCTTCACCTGGATCCCGACGCTGCTGGTGCAGCAGGGCATCACGGTCACCAAGAGCTTCGAGTTCTCGATCATCATCTACCTGGCGCAGGTGCCGGGTTACTTCTCGGCGGCGTGGCTGGGCGAGTTCCTGGACCGCAAGAACACCATCGCGCTGTACCTGGCGGGCGCGGCGGCCAGCGCGTTCTGGATGTCGCAGATGACCGACGCGGTGATGATCACGACCTCGGCGGCGGTGCTGTCGTTCTTCCTCAACGGCACCTACGCGGCGGTGTACTCCTACACCCCGGAGGTGTTCCCGACCTGGATCCGCGCGTCGGGCACCGGGCTGTCCAGCGCGTTCGGCCGCGTCGGCAGCATCATCGCGCCGTCGGTGATCGGCATGTCCGCCGCGTCGCTGGGCTTCGCGGGCGTGTTCGGCATGACCACCGCGGTGCTCGCGGTCGGCGTGGTGTGCACGCTGCTGTTCGGCTTGTCCACCGCGGGCCGGTCGCTGGAGGACCTGACCGAAACCGACGCACCGAAGGCGGCCACCCGATGAACCTGTCCACAGTGGAAGACCGGATCCGGCGGGAGATCGGCGTCCGGCTGTTCACCGTGCTGGCGTGGCTGCCCGGCCGCCGCGTGCTGCACCGGGCGCACACCAGCCACCCCGAGCAGTACCCGGTGGGCGGCGAGAAGTCCGTCGAGGTCGCCGCCGACTGGCTGGACCGCTGCATCCGGCAGCAGAAGCCGTTCTTCGGGCCCGACGCGGACTCGGTCCGCCAGGTCTTCGCCGACCACGCGCTGATCGCGGAGCTCGGCTGCGGCTCGGTGATCAACGTGCCGGTCATCGGCGCCGACGGCACCACCCTGGGCACCCTCGCCCTGCTCGACGCCGAGCACGCCTACGGCCAGGCCCAGGTGGACCGGGCCGCCGAGCTGGCGGCGCTGGCCGTTCCCGCGCTGGCCGAACTCGTCCAGCGCCTCGACAACACCACGGAGGAGTCGAACTCGTGACCGCCCTGCTGCTGCGTTCCGGCAAGCTGCTCGACGTCGAGACCGGCGAGTACGCCGAAGGCGACCTGCTGTGCGTCGACGGCCGGATCGCCGAGACCGGCCCCGGCCTCACCTCCCCGGACGGCGCGCGGATCGTGGACCTGGCCGGCGCCACCGTCCTGCCCGGGCTGATCGACGCGCACGTGCACGTCACCGCCGCCACCGCCGATCTCGGTGCGCTGCCCGCGTGGTCGCCGTCCTACGCCACCGCGCACGCCGCGCAGATCATGGGGAAGATGCTCGACCGCGGCTTCACCACGGTCCGCGACGCCTCCGGCGCAGACTTCGGGCTGGCCGACGCGCAGGCCGAGGGCCTCATCCGCGGGCCGCGGCTGGCGTTCTGCGGCAAGGCGCTCAGCCAGACCGGCGGGCACGGGGACAGCCGTCCGCGCGGCACCCGGGTGCACGACGGGCACCAGTGCTGCGCCGGGCTCGGCCGGATCGCCGATGGCGTGGACGCGGTGCGCGCCGCGGCGCGCGACGAGCTCCGCAAGGGCGCGCACCACATCAAGGTGATGGCCGGCGGCGGCGTGGCCTCGCCGACCGACCGCATCGACTCCACCCAGTACTCGATGGAGGAGCTGCGGGCCATCGTCGAGGAGGCGGACGCCGCCAACCGCTACGTCGCCGCGCACGCCTACACGGCTCGCTCGGTCAGCAGGGCGCTGAAGGCGGGCATCCGGTCGATCGAGCACGGCAACCTCATCGACGAGTCCAACGTGGCCGAATTCCTCGAACACGACGCGTTCCTGGTGCCGACGCTGGTGACGTACTGGGCGCTGAAGACAGAGGGCCGCGAGTTCGGGCTGCCGGAGGACAGCTGGCGGAAGGTCGACGACGTGCTGGGCGCCGGGCTGGCGGCGCTGGAGATGGCGCACCGCGGCGGCGTCAAGATCGTCTACGGCAGCGACCTGCTCGGCGGCATGCACCGCCACCAGAACGAGGAGTTCCGGATCCGCGGCGAGGTCCTGCCGCCGCTGGAAGTCATCCGCTCGGCGACGACCACGGCGGCGGACCTGCTCGGCATGACCGGCGAGATCGGCACGCTGCGGGTGGGTGCCCTGGCGGACCTGGTGGTCCTCGACGGCGACCCGCTGGAGGACATCGCGAACCTCGCGAACCCCGAGCACATCCGCCACGTCGTCCAGCACGGCGCCGTGGCGTGAAGCGAACGGACCGTTCACCTCGTCTATCGGGGTGAACGGTCCGTTCGCTCCGGCTCGGCGGTGAGGTGAACGGACCGTTCGCCCCGCCTGTGGAGGTGAGCGGTCCGTTCACTCCCGGCTCAGCCGAGCACCGGGTCCCAGCCGGAGGACAGCCGGGCCAGGGACGTGCCGAGGCCGGTGGGGCCGGGGAGCACGCTCCTGGTCAGGCCGACCGGGATGTTGTGGCGCAGCTCCGAGTCGAAGTACCGGCGGCATTCCCGGTGCCAGTTCAGGATTCCCGCCATCCAGTCCTGCAACTCCGAGGCGTAGCGGTTGAGCGTCGCCCGTGCCTCGGCGTCCAGTTCCCGCTCCTCGAACAGCGCCGGCAGCTCGACCTCCACGGTGTGCTCGAACTGCTTCATCCGCGCGGTCATCAGGTCGTGCACGATGTCGAAGGCCCGGTCCTGCCCGCAGTCCAGGAAGTTCTGCACGACCAGCACCGCGTTGTGCACCTCGCCCTCGTACTCGATCTCCTTCCGGTACGAGAAGACGTCGTTGACCATCGTCGCGTAGTCGATCGCCGAGTTCTCCATGTTGCGGATCGTGCGCGTCCGGTAGATATCCGGCGGCACCGACTGCCCGTGCGAGAAGCGGGACAGGCTCAACGTGAGGTCCGAACCGAACGTCCGGCGCCGCATCTCGACGTAGTCGATCGGGTCGGGGATGTGGTTCTGGTGCTGGTTGTCCAGTTCCCACAGCCAGCTGTCGATCATGACCTCCACGGACTTCCGGAAGGCCCGGCGGGCTTCGGGCGGCATCGGGCCGATCGTGCGCGCCCACAGGTCGGCCAGACCGCGTTCGAGCATGTTCACCGGGACGACCGGACTCGCGCCTTCGAGTGGGAGCAGTTCCTTCAGACGGGCGTTCTGCGCCTTCGCGCCCGCCATGTTCCGCCCGTGGCCGAAGACCGACGGGTAGTAGTCGTCGCCGTAGGTGCCCCAAGTCAGCCACCCCGCCGACAGGTCCAGCTCCTCGACGGTCGCATCGGGGTCGAGCCCGGCGGAGCAGTGCGGGAGGTCGTTGTTCCGCAGCATCTGCTCGGTCCACACCTGCGGCACGTCGTCGAACATGCCCATGGCGCGGGCCCATTCGACGTTGTGCTCCCGCGAGGTGTCGAGGTGCGGGGACATCGACACCTCGTAGGGCATGTAGATCTCCCGGCGCGGGATCTCGCCGACGGGCTGGAAGGGGACCCGGGTGAAGCTGCGCATCCGTTGCGGCGCGGTCGAAAGCAGCGACGAGGCGATGTGCGCCGCCGCGGTCCCGAACCCGTTCGGCCCGGCCAGCACGGTCGGCGTGCTCGACCCGTCCGGGTAGCGCCCGGACTGCATGTGCCACTCGTGGCCGCCGGACTGCCAGTCCTGCAGGCCCTTCACGTAGCCGAGGACGGCCAGCCGGCCGACCGGGTCGATGCCGTGCTCGTCGAGCAGGCGCGGCACCTCCGTCAGCGCGGTGTGCTCGAACTGGTGCAGCCGGGAGGTGAGCAGGTCGTTGACCGCGTTCGCGGCCTCCTGCGTCGTGCAGCCGAGGAACTTCTCGAAGACCAGCACGCCATTGCTCAACTCGCCCTCGTCCTGCACCTCGCGCTCGTAGGAGAACAGGTCGTTGCGCAGGTGCACGGCGTCGGAGAAAGTGTCGCGCAACACCTCCATCGGGCGGGTCGCCGCGATCTCGGCCGGCACCTCCGCGCCGACGGCGTGCTCCACCAGGTTCGCCGACCACGGCGCGCCGCCCACCTTGCGGCGCATCTCCACGTACTCGATGGGATTGGACAGCCGGTTCTCCGAGATGTTGGCCAGTTCCCACAGCGATTCGTCCAGCAGGTGCTTGGTGTTCTCGGCGAACCGCCGCCGCCAGTCCGCGCTCATGGCAGGCACCGTGCGGGTCCACAGGTCGGCCAGGCCGCGTTCCACCGGGTTCGCCGGCTCCGCCGTGATCGGGCCCTCCACCGGCATGAACACGGCCAGCCCGTCGAGGTACTCGCGGGCCCCGACGAGGTCCGGATTCCGCTTGTACAGCTCGACGAAGTGGTCGTCGAAGTAGAACACCCACACGTACCAGTCGGTGATCAGGTCCAGCTCCGGTCCGTCCGCATCCGGATGCGTGTAGGCGCACAGCAGCGCGTAGTCGTGCCGGTCGAGGTCCGCCTCGTCCCAGATCGGCACACCGTCCTGCGGCACATCGATCATGTCCATCCGGTAAGCCCACGCCTTGCTGTGCTCTCGTGCCCGCTCCAGGTTCGGGTTCAGCCGAGCCGGGTAGGACAGGTAGAAGTCCGGCAGTCGGAAGGGCTGCATGGTTTCGCGCACCTGACCTCTCTGCGATGGTCGTCGACCCTGCGCACGAAACCAGCGTTGGCGGTGGCCGCCAATGCCTTCGGTGGGGTTACACACGATCGAGAATCGGTGTCGCCCGACCAGCCCAGCCCGACACTGCGTTGGGTCACGCCTTCCGCTCGTGCACGACCACGCCGTCGACCATCGTGAGGTCCACCTGGCACTGCCCGATCTCCCCTGGCGGCAAGGAGAACGGGTCGCGGTCGAGCACGACGAGGTCCGCGGCCTTGCCGACCTCCACG
Organism: Saccharopolyspora sp. NPDC003752; assembly: GCF_053605825.1. Taxonomy (NCBI): domain Bacteria; kingdom Bacillati; phylum Actinomycetota; class Actinomycetes; order Pseudonocardiales; family Pseudonocardiaceae; genus Saccharopolyspora; species Saccharopolyspora sp. NPDC003752. The sequence goes on from NZ_JBSGJZ010000008.1 coordinate 97,951, forward strand.
GTGCCGGTTTCGCCGTCCACGTGGTTCACCCAGGCGCTGCCCGCGGTGTAGGCGGCGAGCGCATCCACGAGATCGAGCGCTTGTTCCGGCAGGAACGGCGCGTCGTCGGCGTCCGGTTCGCGCCGGTTGACCGCCACGTGCACCGCCTGCACCGGATCGGCGTCGGACACCGGCCAGTCGCTGCCCGCGGCCAGCACCGCGCCCGCGGCGCGCAGCGACCGGAACGGGTACTGCCAGCCGGCGCGCCGATGTCCCAGGTGCGGCACGGTCAACTCGGTCATCGCGGCGTCGTTGACCGCCCACCGGGGCTGGATCGTCGCGACGACCCCGAGTTCGTGGAACCGCGGGATGTCGCTGGGGTGCACCACCTGCACGTGGGCGATCTGGTGCCGCAGGTGCCGCCCGGTGGTGGCGGCGAGCGCGTCCAGCACGTCGCGCACCGCGCGGTCGCCGATCGCGTGGAAGTGCAGCTGGAACCCGTCGGCGGCGAGCTCGGGAACCACCTCGGCGAGGACGTCGCGATCCACGAAGGACATTCCGCGGCCGTGGCCGCCCAGGTACGGGAGTTGCAGCGCGGCGGTGAAGCTCTCGCACACGCCGTCCTGCATGATCTTCACCGCGTCGGCGCGGAACCGCCGCCCCCGCGCCCGCTCGCGCCGCTGCCGCAGCTCCTCGATCTGCTCCCGGCCGCGCCCCCGGTCCCACCACAGCGCGCCGCGGGCCTTGCCGGTCAGCAAGCCCTGCCGGTCGGCCGCCAGGTAGGTCTCCAGCGTGTCGTCGTAGCCGAGATACGGGCCGATGATCGCGTCGTGCCAGGACGTCACACCGCACGAGTGCAGGTGGCGCTGGCCCTCCAGCAAGCCCGCGAGGTACTCCTGCGCGCTGGTCGGCGGCAGCACCCGCTCGACCAGGCGGGTGGCGCCCTCGTGCAAGGTCCCGGCCGGTTCGCCGTCGGCGTCGCGCTCGATCCGGCCGTCCGGCGGGTCCGGGGTGTCGCGGTCGACGCCCGCCAGCCGCAGCGCCGCCGAGTTCACCCACGCCCCGTGGTGATCGCGGTTGAGCAGGTACGCCGGCCGGCTGCCGGTCACCGAGTCCAGGGCGGCGCGGTCAGGCGTGCCGCCCGGGAACTGGCCCATGTCCCAGCCGCCGCCGAGCACCCAGCCCGCGTCCGGCCGGAACTCGGCGATGCGCCGCAGGCATTCGGCCGCGTCGAGGCAGTCGGAGAGGTCGCAGCGAAGCCGTTCGATGCCGCCGTACACCGGGTGCACGTGCGCGTCGTGGAAGCCGGGCAGCAGCAACCGGCCGTCGAGATCGATCACCTCGGTCGCCGGGGTCAGCCGGGCTCGCACGGCGGCGTCGCCGACGGCCGCGATCCGGCCGTCGCGCACGGCGACGGCATCGGTGCACGAGCGGGCGGCGTCCATTGTGGCCACCGGACCGCCCGCGAAGACGACTTCGCGCATGCCCGAATTGTCGCAGGGCCGCGCCCCGGCGCGGCCGAGAGGATCGTGAGTGGTTTTGGTCGTCCTGGCGACCGTTGCCACTCACGACACGTCGTCAGATGCGCTGTTCGCCGGTGATGACCGCGACCGCCTGCTCGCGGGTGGGCTCGCCGACGTCCGGGACCTGGAAGCCGCGGCTGCGGATGTGCGCCACCAGCTCCGCCTCGGGGGCGACGCCGTGCTGCCGGAGGTAGTAGCCGACCGCGCCGGGCCAGATCCAGCTGCCGTCGGTGTGGAAGGTCATCGGCACCGCCGGGCTGCGGTGCGGGTCCAGCCGGTCGGTGTCGTAGCTGCGCGCGGCCAGCACGATCGGCGCCCCCTCCAGGTATTCGGCCACCTGGTCGCGCTCCGCCGGATCCAGCTCCGGCCGCTCGGTGATCGGCCGCCCGCCGTCGTCGAAGACCTCGGCGGTGCGCAGACCGGCCGGCCCGGTGCTCGGCGGGGCCAGCCAGTCCGGCGTGGCGGCGGCGGGCCGCGGGTAGCGGCGCAGTTCCTCGGCGAAGGCCTCCGGCGGGGGAGCGGTGCGCCAGCTGGGCTGGTAGTCGCCGTTGAAGTCGACGGTGTAGCTGCCGGGCCGCTGCAGCCGGTAGAGCGCGCTGACCCAGGTGCCGCGGTCGGGCTGGTACATACCGTTGCGCAGCCGCAGGAACAGCTCGGTGACGTCGATGGGGACGGCGAGCGGGACGGCCGTGCCGTTGGGGGCGAGCAGCCGCGCGACGAGTTCGCGGTGGTCGCCGAGTTCGCGGTATTCGACGGTGGCTTCCTGCCAGCCCGGAGGCAGGGCGCGCACGACAACCCGGCCGATCTCCTGGATCAGCTGCTGCTGTGCGACCTCGTCCAGCGATCCCGGTCGGTCATGGGGTCCCGGTTGGCTCATGCCTGCATCCTCCCAGTCGCGCGGGAACCGTGGGAGTCGTTTCGGCCAAGATCGCACACCGGTTCGCGCGACGCAGTCGTACGTCGTGCCCGGAAGCTTAGAACCCCACCGGGTGGGCGGTCGCGGCCGAGTTGATCACGTTTTCGCACCTCCCGGCGCCGTCCCGAACCCGCAGGTAACCGGGGGATACGCACCCGTTCCGGCGACGTGACCGCAGATTGTTGACAATCCGACGACGTGGCGTTTAATTTCGAGCCATTCCGGCCGTATGTGGGAGGTGGGCTATGCGAACCGAGTCCTTCCGCAACCCCCGCCCGGCCCGATGGTTGTCTTCTTCCTCGCTCTGGCTGCGACATCACTGACCGACTCCTTCGGCAGTGGCCGGTGACCGTCGCGGGTGCCCCGCGGGTCGCCTGAACATCGTTTCCCGATGAAATCCGGGCGTGCGCGCCCGCGTCAGGTATGCGCTCTGAGAGGAGGTTCGGCCCGTGGTATTCGTCGACCGCGACCCGCTGATGAGGGTGATCTGGACGGACTCGGTAACCGGCTGCAACGGTTACCTGGTCGTGCACAGCCTGGTGTCCGGTCTCGCCACCGGCGGGACTCGGATGCGTGCCGGTTGCACGTTGTCCGAGGTGGAGGCGCTGGCCCGTGGCATGGCGCGCAAGACTGCCGTGTTCGACCTGCCGGTCGGCGGCGCCAAGGGCGGGATCGACTGCGATCCGAAGGATCCCGCCGCCCGCGGCGTGCTGAGCCGTTTCCTGCAAGCGATGCGGCCGTGGGTGGACGCGCACTGGGTGACGGCCGAGGACCTCGGGGTGCCGCAGCACCTGATCGACGATGTGTTCGCCGAGCTCGGGCTGCACCAGTCGTACCACGCGGCGATCCGCCGGGCGCCCGACGCGGAGCGCACGCTGCGCCGCGTCCGCGCCGGGCTCAACGCGCCGGTTCCGGGCGGCCTCCTGCTCGGTGACGTGGTCGGCGGCTACGGCGTCGCGCAAAGCTGCCTGGGTGTCGTGCACGCCCGCGGCTGGGCAGAGGCGGAGACCACTGTGGCCGTGCAGGGCGTCGGCACGATGGGCGGCGGCGCGGCCTACTACCTGCACGAGGCGGGGCTGAAGGTCGTCGCGCTGGCCGACGCGGCGGGTACCTTGTGGCATCCCGACGGCCTCGATGTCCCGGCACTGCTGGAAACCCGCGACCGGTTCGGCGAGATCGACCGCGCCCAGGTGCCCCCGGACGTCGAGCAGCTGCCGCGCGAAGCCGTCCTCTCCGCCGAGGTCGACGTGCTGATCCCGGCGGCGGTCTCGTTCACCATCAAGGCGCCGCAGGTGCCGGAGGTCAACGCGAAGGTGATCATCGAGGCGGCGAACACCCCGGTCACCGAGGATGCCGAGGAAATGCTCGCTACGCGCGGGATTCCGGTGATCCCGGACTTCGTGGCCAACGCCGGCGCCGTGGCCTGGGCGTGGTGGCTGCTGCTCGGCCGGGTCGACGCCGACCCGGTGCTGTCCTTCCAGGTGTTGCGGGAGGAGATGCTGGCCAAGATCCCGCCGCTGCTGGCGGCTTGGGAGACCGAAGGCCTCACGCCGCGCGCCGCGGCGTTGCGGCTCGCGGAGCTCCGCAGCGAGCAGAACCGCGCGGCCGAGGAGAGCGGGCAGGGGCTGCTCAGCATCCCCTGACGCACCTGCGGTTTTCGGCCCGCAGCGGCTGCGGGTTGCACACGCCGTTCACGCACTGCGATCGATGTGTGACAACCCGCAGTCCGAGTGCTAGCGTTTGCGGTGGTTGCAGTTTTGGTCCTAGCAGTACTGGAAAAGTGCCTGCCAGAACGCAGGCGCTTTTTTTGTGCCGTGGTGTTCCGGCCGCGCCGGGCACCGGGTGATCAGCTCGGCGACCGGGGGTCTGCGAAGTGTTGACCCTGGCCAGCAGAATCAGGAGAAACAGGGAATGGCTACCGGTACGGTGAAGTGGTTCAACGCGGAGAAGGGCTACGGGTTCATCACCCCCGACGGCGGTGGCGCTGACGTCTTCGCCCACTACTCCGCGATCCAGTCCACCGGTTTCCGCACGCTGGAGGAACAGCAGCGGGTGGAGTTCGAGATCGCTCAGGGGCCGAAGGGGCCGCAGGCCGCGGACATCCGCGCGGTCTGAACCGGATCGTGCCCTACGGGCATGACGACGCATCGGAGATAGCTCTGATGCCGCCTCCGATGGGGCGGCAGTACCGGGCCGCCTGCGGTGCCGGTCTGCCGCCGAGGAGGACAGCTTTTTCACCCGTTGAGGGGTACGTCGCCGGGGTAGGCTTCCAGCCCGCTGACGTTTAACCCGGTGCGAGGTCGATGTGCCCCTGCGTGTGGTTGTCGCCGGTGCGACCGGCGTTGTCGGGAGAACCCTGCTGCCGTTGTTGCGGGATCGCGGTCATCACGTGACCGCGCTCGTCCGGCACGCGGACCGACTCGATGGTGTTGCGGTCGACGACGTCGCCGTCGCCGATGTGCTGGATCCGCCGCGGTTGCGCCGGGAGCTGGCCCGCGTGGAGCCGGAAGTGGTCATCGACCAGACGTCCGGTTTCGGTGGTGCGGACCCGGACGAGGGCCTGCGCCGAACCGCGCTGCTGCGCGAGAACGGGGCCAGGAACCTGGTCGACGCCGCCGTGGCGGTCGGCGCGCGGCGCATCATCGGGCAGAGCATGACCGCCGCCTACCGCCCGCACGGGCACGACGTGCTGGACGAAGAATCTCCACTGTGGACGGAAGCGCCAGGATGCTGGGGTGACGCGGTGCGCGCCCTGGCGGCGATGGAAGAAGCGGTGCTGAGCCGCCCGGACATCGAGGGCATCGCGCTGCGCTACGGCGCGCTCTACGGCCCGGACACCCAGTACGCGCCGGGCGGCGCGATCCACGCGCGGGTGTGCGGCAGCGAACTGCCGCTGGTGGACGACGGCGTGGGCCTGACGTCGTTCACCCACGTCGACGACGCGGCCGGGGCGGTGCTCGAACTGCTCACCGGCGGCGAGCCCGGCACCTACAACGTGGTGGACAACGAGCCCGCCGAATCGGCGGAATGGCTCCCGGCCTACGCGCGGATGGCGGGCGGCCCGGCCCCGGTGTCGCTGACCATGGACCAGGCCCGGACCCAGCTGGACTGGCTGACCGTGCACCAGCTGACGGAGCAGCGCGGCGCCACCAACTTCCGGTTGCGCGAGACGCTGGGCTGGCGGCCGGCGTGGCCGAGCTGGCGGGAGGGCTTCGCCTCGTTGTTCGGCCTCTGGGCGGCCTGAGACTGGGATCCCCGACTCATGTGCGTCGCGGGGCTGGGAGATCCGGGGTGGCACGGGTTAGGTTCAGAGGTAAGACCATGCCCCCCGAGGTCGGAGACGAGAGCAACCGATGACCGCCACTGACGTGCACCCGCTGCGAGAACTGCTGCCCGACGGCAGCGTTTTCGACGACGCCGACGTGCTGGAGGCCCACTGCAGGGACCGGGCCACCTTCTGCCCGGCCGGGACGCCGTCGGTGCTGGTCCGCGCCCGGTCCACTGAGGACGTTGCGACGACCTTGAGGTGGGCGCACGAGAACCGGGTCCCGGTGGTGCCGCAGGGCGCCCGATCCGGGCTCTCCGGCGCGGCCAACGCCATCGACGGCTGCATCCTGCTGTCGCTGGAGAAGATGGACGCCATCCTCGAGATCGACACCGAGGAGCAGATCGCGGTCGTGCAGCCCGGCGTGGTCAACGGCGTGTTCGCGGCGAAGGCGGCCGAGCACGGGCTGTTCTACCCGCCCGACCCCGGCTCCCGCAGCATCTCGACCATCGGCGGCAACGTGGCCACCAACGCCGGCGGCATGTGCTGCGTGAAGTACGGCGTGACCGGCGACTTCGTGCGCGGCCTGGAGGTGGTGCTCGCCGACGGCCGGGTGATGCGCACCGGCCGCCGCACCGCCAAGGGCGTCGCCGGCTACGACCTGACGCGGCTGCTCGTCGGCTCCGAGGGAACCCTCGGCGTGGTCACCGAGGTCACCGTCGCGCTGCGACCCGCCACCGCACAGCCGCTGACCGCGGTCGCGTTCTTCCCGACCATCGCCGACGCGGCCCGCACCGTGGCCGGGTACCTCGGCGAGGGCTACCGGCCGTCGGTGCTGGAGTTCATGGACGCCCCGACGGTGCACGCGGTGCAGCGCATCGCCGACCTCGGCTTCCCCGACGGCGTTGCGGGCATGCTGCTCGTGCAGTCCGATCGCGGCGACGCCGCGCCGGGCGACCTGGCGGCCTTCGAGCGGGTGGCCCGGTCCTTCGCCGCCACCGAGGTGGTCGTCGCCGACGACCCGGCCGAGGGCGAACTGCTGATGCAGGCCCGGCGGCTGGTCGGGGACGCGCACGAGAAGCTCGGCCTGGCGACGCTGGTCGACGACGTGTGCGTGCCCCGGCGGCGCCTGGTGGACCTGGTCGAGGGGCTGACCCCGATCGCCGAGCGGTACCGGGTGCAGGTGCTGTGCGCCGGGCACGCCGGGGACGGCAACATGCACCCGGTGGTGGCCTTCGACTCCAGCGACCCGGAGGAGTCGGCCCGCGCCCAGCAGGCGTTCGACGCGATCATGGCCCTGGGCCTGGAGCTCGGCGGCACCATCACCGGCGAGCACGGCGTCGGCCACCTGAAGCGGCGCTGGCTGGGCGAGGAACTCGACGAGGCGGGCCTGTGGACCCAGCAGGCGATCAAGAACGCCCTGGACCCGCGCAACATCCTCAACCCCGGCCGGGTCCTCCCCGACGCGGGGTGACCGCCGGTTTCGCGCGAAATCGCCATTCGGCAGGCGTGGCTGCGACGATTTCGCGCGAAACCGGCGCATCTCCGGGCCTGACGTGAAGCACGCGCCTCCTGCTGGGAGGCGTTGCTCACGTCTCGGCCGGACGGAGGTCAGTCGTGGTCGTACGAGTCGTCGACCGGGACCGGGCGGTGCTGGTCGGCGAGGTCGGCCGGGTCGGCGTCGAGCGGAACCTCCAACGGCTCCGGCTCCTCCTCTTCGGGGATCTCCTCGGCTTGCCGGGCCTGCTCGGCGGCGTCGGCTTCCGGGGTTTCCGCGTTCATCGAGTCCTCCCGTCGATAGCTGGTCGGATCAACCGCCACGGTAACGAGCCCGGCCGCGCGGCGCGCGGCTCACGCCGACAGCCGGGCCAGCCGGTCGCCCAGGTCGTGCAGCCGGGTGAGCCCCTCGATCCGGCGCAGCCACGACTGCGGCCAACCGGCGGCGCCGCGCAGCGCTCCGGCGAGCGCCGCCGCCATGCTGGCGATGGTGTCGGTGTCGCCGCCCGCGCGGATGCATTGCCGCACGACGTCGACCGGGGCCTCGGCGTGGGCGAGGAACGCCCACAGCGCCAGCGGCACCGAGTGCGTCGCCCGCACGTCGTTGCCGAGTTCCTCGGCGGCGCGGTGCGGGTCCCGGTGCCCGAGTTGTGCGGCGACGGAGTGCAGCCGCCGCACCCATTCCGGTTCGAGGATCACGTGGGCCAGCTTCTCCAGGAACGATTCCGGGTCGAGCGGCCCGTGGTGGTGCAGGGCCAGGTACGCGCTGCACGCCTGCACCGCCGCTCCTTCCTGGCCGTCCGGGTGGGCGTGGGTCACCGACGCCGCGCGCCGGCCCAGTTCTGCGGCGTGGTGGGCGCTTTGCGCGGCGAGCGCCACTGGTGCGCTGCGCATCGCCGCGCCGTTGCCGAAGGAACCCTGCCCGTGGAACACCGAGACCGCCGCATCCCGCCACGGCATGCCGGAGTCGAGCCGCTCGAACATCGCCGCCGCCGAGTCGGCGAACCCGCGCCACGGCTCGCGGGTCCAGGCGCAGGCCAGGGCGGCGGCCAGCTCGCCCTCGTCGAGCAGGTGCCCGCCGCGGCGGGCGCGTTCCAGCAGGTGTTCGGCCACGGCGATGGTCAGCGCGGTGTCGTCGGTGTAGCGCAGCTGGTGGGGGGCGCGTTCGAACTCCAGCAGCGCCAGCTCGGTGACCGACGGTTGGCCTTCGAACGCGGCGCCCATCGCGTCGCCGAGCCCGACTCCCGTGAACAGCCCGCGGGCGCGGTCGTGCGCCGGCGGGGGACCGGTCCAGTTCACCCGGGCCTCCCGAGGACACAGGCGGTTGGTGTCAACGGTACGCCCGGCGCGGGCCGGCGAACGTGGTCAACTTCGCCCGCCGACCGGCCGCCGCCGGATAGTCTCTGCCGCGAAAGCGCTTTTCAACCCGGGAGTTCATGGTGGCGGTCGTCCTCGGCGCCTTGATCGTCTTGTCCGCGGCGGTCGCCCTCGTCGGCTGGCGGTGGCCGCGGCGGCAACGCGGCTCGCACCCAACCCTGTTGCGGCACCCCGGTTTCTGGCTGCTGGTGGTCACCGGCGCGATCTACCTGAACCAGGTGTTGTGCACGATCTACCTGATGCGCGTGTGGCACGGCGACCCGGCGTTCATCGCGCGCTACCTGCCGACCGGCTGGTTCGCGCTGGCCGACGACAACCCGGTGATCGCCTGGCTGGCCGAGGTCTGGCCGCGCCCGGAACTGCTGTCGTGGAGCCTGTTGCGAGTGCCGGCGCTGCTGGAACTGCCGTTCGTGCTGCTGGCGTACCTGACGATCTGCCGGTGGTTCGGGGCCGAGGTGTTCCGGCGGGTCCTGGTGTGGCCGGTGGCGGCGTCCTACACCGCGACGTTCTGCTTGATCGAGTGGTCGCTGGCCAACCCCTACACGGCCGAGGACATCGCGCTCCGCGTCGTGTCCGGGCTGGTGACGCCGTGGTTCCTGGCGCGGTTGACCGCGGGCCGCCAGGAGCGGGTCGGCTCGGTGGCGGAGCTGGTGGCGTTCGTGGTTTCGGCTGCGGCGCTGGGCGTCCTGGTGCTGACCGTTTACGACACCGCGTTGCTCTACAACCTCGGGCACCTCGCGGCCGCGGCGCCGGTGATGGCGGCGGCGGCCGGTGTGCTCGTCGTAGCGCGGTTGGTCGCGCGCCGGTTGCCGACCGCACAGGCAGGGCCGGGCATCACGGCGGTCAGCGCGTCGCTCGGTTGGTTCCTGGTGTTCTTCTTCGCGCCCGCGCTGCCGATCCGCTACGGGATCTCCTTCGGCACTCCGATGCTGTCGGCGGCGGTCGGCTTGATCATCATCGCCGCCGCGGTGGTCTGCGGCGTGCACGAAGCGGCTCGCGGCTCGGCGATGTCGTGGCGGGTCCGGGCCGTCGAGCTGGTCTTGGCGGCGGCGGTGGGCGCGGCGGCGGCGTGCGCCGGATTCCTCGCCACGGGCGGATATCCCGAGGCCCGGCTGCTCGCCGCCGCCGCCGCGTTCTTCGTCGTGGCCATCGCGGTGTGCGCGGCGCTGGACCGGGTCGTCGCCGCCAGGTGAGCGGGACTCCGGGGAGTCCCGCTCACGCTCAACCGATGGACCGGCCCGCGTACTCCGGAGGCTGCTCGGCCAGCGCGGCGAACCGCTCGGCGATCGCCGCCGGGAACGGCGTGGTGCCGCCCTGCGCGCCGTCGACGTGCAGCGCCATGATCTCCTCGGTCGCCACCACCGTGCCGCCGACCGCCATCTCGTGGCAGATGCGCACCTTCTTCGCGCCGGTGCCCACGACGCGGCTGGTGATCACGAGCTCCGAATCGGGCCCGACTTCGCGCAGGTAGCGCACGTGCGCCTCGACCGTGTACAGCGAGCACCCGGTGTCGGCGCGGTACGCCGCGTCGAGCCCGACCTGGTCCATGACCGCGTCGGTGGCGAAGCCGAACACCAGCACGTAGTACGCCTCGCTGAGGTGACCGTTGTAGTCGATCCACTCTGGACGGACGCGCTCCCGGTGCTCCCGAAGCCCGGTCACGGCTTGCCGTTGCGCACGCCGTCGATCGCGCGCATCACCGCGATCACCGCCCGGTCGCGGTCGGCGACGAGCTCGGCGATGCTGCGGCCGTCGGCGGCTTCTTCGCAGCCCTGGACCATGGCGTCGCGCAGCTCGTCGGTGAGCTCCGGCGCCTCCAGCCGGGTCCACGGCGACTTCAGCGACGGGCCGAAGTGGTCGAGCATGTGCGCCATGCCGCCTTCGCCGCCGGCGAGGTGGAAGGTCAGGCACGGACCGAGCAGTGGCCAGCGCAGGCCGGGCCCCTCGGTGATCGACGCGTCGATCTGCGCGGGCGTGGCCTCGCCGTTGGCGACCATGTGCAGCGCCTCGCGCCAGATCGCCTCCTGCAGCCGGTTGGCGATGAAGCCCGGCACCTCGCGGTCCATGGTGATCACGGACTTGCCGGCGACCTCGAAGAACTCCGCGGCCCACTGCACCGCCCACGGCTCGGTCCGCTCGCCGCCGACGACCTCGACCAGCGGGATGAGGTACGGCGGGTTGAACGGGTGCCCGACCACGAGCCGCTGCGGCGTCGGGCAGTCCACCTGCATCTCGGTCATGCCGTAGCCGGAGGTGGACGACGAGACCACGACGCCCGCCGGGGTCGCGGCATCGATGCGGGCCAGCAGATCCCGTTTGAGGGCAAGGTCTTCCGGCGCGCTCTCCTGCACGAACTCGGCCTCGGCGACGGCCTCTTCCAGCGTCGGGGCGATGACGAGGTTGTCGCGGGAGGCGCGGTCGGCGAGCCCGAGCTCCATGAGGGCGGGCCACGCGGCGTCGACCAGGCGGCGCAGCTTGGCCTCGAAGCCGGGCGCGGGGTCCCACGCGGTCACCTGGTAGCCGCGCGCCAGGAAGTGCGCGACCCAACCGCCGCCGATGACGCCGGCACCGATGCACGCGACCCGCCGCACCGCCGCGGGGGAGGGGGTGTTCTCGTTCAACTGGGGATTCCTTTTCGAGGTCGTCTTCGATGCGGCCGCAGCCGCTCGCGTCGTGGGGCGGGCGATTTCGCGGAAATCGCCCGCCCGCACGGGGGACCGATGGCGATTTCGCGCGAAATCGCCGGGGCCTACGGAACGTCCGGCGTCAACGCTTCTGGAGGCCGAGCTGCTCGCGGGCCTGATCGGGGGTGGCGACCTTCATGCCCATGCCTTCGACGATCGTGACCGCGCGCTCGACCAGCTGTCCGTTGGTGGCCTTGACCCCGCGGCTCAGGTAGAGGTTGTCCTCCAGGCCGACGCGGACGTTGCCGCCCAGCGCGGCGGTGAGGCCGACCCAGCGCAGCTGGTCGCGGCCGATGGCGAAGCTCGCCCAGTTCGCGCCGGCGGGCAGCATGTTCACCATCGCCTGCAGCAGGCCCGGGTCCGGCGGGGCGCCCCACGGGATGCCCGCGCACAGCTGGAACAGCGGCGGGGCGTCGATCAGCCCCTCCTCGATCAGCTTGGTGGCGAACCACAGGTTGCCGGTGTCGAAGATCTCCAGCTCCGGCTTGACGCCCAGCTCCTGGATCCGCTTGGCGCCGGCGCGCAGCATGTCCGGGGTGGAGATGTAGAGCTGGCTGCCCTCGCCGAAGTTCAGCGAACCGCAGTCCAGCGTGCAGATGTCCGGCAGCAGCTCCTCGACGTGCGGCAGCCGGTCCAGGCCGTTGACCAGGTCGGTGCCGTCCACCGGCTTGAGCGGGTCGTCGGCGTCGATGACCAGGTCGCCGCCCATCCCGGCGGTCAGGTTGATGACCACGTCGATGCTGGTTTCCTTGATCCGCTCCACCACCTCGCGGTAGAGGGAGACGTCGCGGGAGCCCTGCCCGGTCTCGATGTTGCGGACGTGGATGTGCACCACGGCCGCGCCGGCCTCGGCGGCCTCGACCGCGGACTTCGCGATCTGCTCCGGGGTGACCGGGACGAACTCGCTCTTGCCGGTGGTGTCACCGGCGCCGGTGAGTGCGGCGGTGACGATCACTTCGTTGCCCATGGGGCTCTCCCTTCAGTGGGTGCGGCTGATCGCCCGGGCGCGCCGTGATCCGCGCTCGGGTGGGTTCTTCGGGTGTCAGTGGCGGACGATCTCGCGCTCGACGAACTCGCGGAGCACGCGGCGCATCCGCTCCACCGACCGGCCGGGCCGCCCGGCGAGCACCTGGATGCCCAGGCCGTCGATGAGCGCGGTGAGCGTCACGGTGAGCTCTTCGGCGTCGGTGTCGGTGAACACGCCCTGCTGCTGGCCCTGCCGGATGGTGCGGGCGATCGTGTCGTGCCAGCGGGTGTAGGAATCGTTGTGCAGCACTTGGAGATCCGGGTTCAGGGCGCTCTCGGTCCACACCTGGAGCCAGATCGACCACTCCGCGCGCAGCAGGCCCGGGGTGGGCAGCTGGAGCTCGACCAGCTGCAGCAGGCGCTCGTGCGCGTCCTCGATGCTGTGCAGCTCGGCGACCTGCCGGTCGAAGGCCAGCCGCACCGAGTACCGCAGGGTCTCGGTGAGCAGGTCGTTGCGGCCGGGGAAGTAGTAGTGGATCGTCGCGGCGCTGGTGCCGCAGGCCTTGGCAACATCCGCGATCCGCACCGAGTGGTAGCCGCGCTCAGCGACCAGCGTCCAAGCGGCGTCGAGGATCTGCTGGTACCGGCCCGCCTCGCGGAGGTCACCGGGCTCGCGCTCGGGCCGCGCGGTGCGCTGTGGCGCGGCGGCCACCGCCTCGACGTCGGCACCGCCGTAGATCAGCCAGTTCACCGTGACGCCGGTGAGCTCGGCGATGCGGGTGAGCTCGATCGGCGTGAACCGGCGGGTGCCGGTCAGCGACTTGGACAGCTTGGTCGGGTCGAGCCCGATCTGCTCGGCGAAGGCACGCTGGCTCCCCGGGTACTTGCGCAACGCGTCGCGCACTCGCTGGCGCAACGCCGCCGTCGTGTCCTGCACGGGACGGAACGCTAACAGTCCATTGCGAGAATCGCAATTAGCCGGTGGTGTTGCGATCCGGTCGGGCTGCCGCCGATCGGGCCAACGTGCCTAGCCAATCGCCTGAATTGAGATCCCGGCGACGACCGGCGGGGAGTCGGACTGTGATTGATACGTCAGTCGGTCGCAATGTCGGTCCGGGCCGGATGGTGCGAGGGTAGTACGAACGTGCTGAGCTGGACCCGTGAACCACATCGAGCCGGCGGCGAAGGCGACGGAGCGGGGGGAGAGCGCGCGGCGCTGGCGGGTACTGGCCATCTGCCTGGTCGCCGGGTTCATGACCCTGCTCGACGTCAGCATCGTCAACGTCGCCTTGCCGTCGATCCAGCAGGGCCTGGACGCGCCCGCGGCGGCGCTGTCGTGGGTGGTCTCCGGCTACGCCCTGACCTTCGGGCTGGTCCTGGTGCCCGCCGGGAGGCTCGGCGACGACCGGGGCCGCAGCCGGATGTTCTTGCTGGCGCTGGGGGCGTTCACGGTGGCGAGCGCGCTGGCCGGGTTCGCCATGACGCCGCTGTGGCTCGTCATCGCCCGGTTGCTGCAGGGCGTCGCGGGCGGACTGCTCAACCCGCAGGTACTCGGCCTGATGCAGCAGCTGTTCCACGGCCGCGAGCGAGGCAAGGCGTTCGGCCTTTTCGGTGCGGTGGTGGGCATTTCAACGGCGATCGGCCCGCTGCTGGGCGGCTTGATCATCCAGCTCGCCGGGCAGGAGCACGGCTGGCGCTGGGTGTTCTTCGTGAACCTGCCGATCGGTGTCGCGGCGGTGCTGTACGGGCTGAAGGTGCTGCCTCGCGACGGCGCGCGCGAGCAGTCCCGCAGCCTCGACCTCGTGGGAGTGCTGCTGCTCGGCGGTGGCCTGCTATGCCTGCTGCTGCCGCTGGTCGAGCAGGGGGGCGGCGCGCCGTGGTTCCTGCTGATCGTCGCCGTCGTGCTGCTGGTGCTGTTCGTGGCGTGGGAGCACTGGTACCGGGTGCGGGGCCGCTCGCCGCTGGTGAACCTGCGGCTGCTGAAGATCCGCAGCTACTCGTTCGGCGCGACGCTGGGACTGTTGTACTTCGCGGGCTTCACCAGCATCTTCTTCGTGCTGGCGGTGTACTTCCAGCGCGGGCTGGGCTACTCGGCGCTGCAAGCGGGACTCGCGCTGACGCCGTTCGCGGTGGGGTCGGCGGTGGCGTCGGCGCTCGGCGGCCGGATCGTGTACCGGATGGGTCGCCGCCTGGTGATCATCGGCCTGGCGGCGGCGCTGCTCGGCCTGCTGGCGACGGATCTGCTGCTGACCATGCACCCGGGTGAGGCGGCGGGGCTGGTGACGGCGCTGCCGCTGCTGGTCGCGGGAACGGGCAGCGGCCTGGTGATCTCGCCGAACCAGACGGTGACGCTCAGCGAGATCGACGCGGCCCACGGCGGAACCGCGGCGGGTGTCCAGCAGACGGGCCAGCGCATCGGCTCGGCGGTGGGCACGGCAGCGGCCTCGGGCCTGTTCTTCGGCACGCTGATGACGAGCGGCTTCGACGCGGCGATCTCGGACGGCCTGATCGTCTCGGTCGGCTTCGTCACGGCCGCCCTGGTCGTGGCCCTGGCTGAGGTCTTCCTGTCGCGCCGCCCCGCTGATCCGTCGGGCGGGCGCTGACACCGAGAGCGGCCGATCCTGGGGTGAGCGTGCCAGAATCGCGGAATGCGGTGGGCGCCGGATCGAGAAGCGCTGCGCGGGCGCGTCGCTCTGGTCGCGGGGGCGACCCGGGGTGCCGGGCGGGGTATCGCGGCTGCGCTGGGGGAGGCCGGCGCGACCGTCATCTGCACGGGACGCAGCAGCTCGACCGGCCGTGGTGGGTCGGACTACGACCGCGTTGAGACGATCGAGGAGACCGCCGAGGTCGTCACCCGTCTCGGCGGGACCGGGATCGCGATGCAGGTCGATCATCTCGACGCGGAGCAGGTGCGCGGCTTGGCCGGGCGCGTCCGGGCCGAGCACGGCCACCTCGACGTGCTGGTCAACGACATCTGGGGCGCCGAGCGGCTCAAAGGCGGGCCCGCCGACTGGAACACCCCGATCTGGGAGCACGATCTGGCGGCCGGCCTGCGAATCCTCCGGCTCGGCGTCGAAACGCATCTGATCACCTCGCACCACCTGCTGCCGCTGCTGATCACCAAGCCCGGCGGCCTGCTCGTCGAAGTCACCGACGGCACCGCCGCCCACAACGCTTCGAGGTACCGCATTTCGGTGTTCTACGACCTGGCCAAGGCCGCGGTGAACCGCCTGGCGTTCTCCCAGGGCCACGAACTCGCGCCGCACGGCGCAACGGCCGTCGCGATCACACCGGGCTGGCTGCGCTCGGAGATGATGCTCGACGACTACGGGGTCACCGAAGCGGACTGGCGCGCCGCATTGGAACCCGACCGGGCGGACGGGCGCCCGACTGCTCCGGGTGGATTCGCCTCGTCGGAATCACCGCGCTACGTCGGCCGCGCGGTCGCGGCACTGGCCGCAGACCAGAACCGAGCGAGGTGGAACCAAAGCTCGGTGACCTCCGCCGAACTCGCCGGGGAGTACGGCTTCACCGACACCGACGGCACCCAACCGGACAGCTGGGCCCAGTACTACAGGGCGTGATCGCCATTTCGGCTGCTGGAGACCCGTGCGTACTTTGTGCTGCTATGACGACCAAAAGCACACACGGCCCGTGACCAGCTGAAACGCTACGCCTTTAAGGACGCGAGGAAAGTGCGCCAAGCGGTGGAGCCGAAGCTCAGCACGCCGTCCTCGGGAGCCTTCGAGTCCCGAACCCGTACGGAGCCGGCGAGCAACCGGACTTCGACGCAGTTGTCGCTGCCGCCGGTGCTGCGGGAACTTTTGAACCAGCCCGTGTCGGAATGAAGTCGCGACATGATCAGCCACCTTTCAGGATCTTGTCGATCAATCCTCGCGACTTGTCTCGATCGAGCGCAAGGCTCCGAACCTCACTGAAGCCATGGAGCATGGCCGCAGTATCAGCTTCGTCGCTGTGGTAGGTGGATGGGCCAAAGACAGTGGTGAAGAAGCCGACTGGCGATCCCCTGTCGCCGAATCCGAACACGGTGAATCCGCCACCACGAGCCGGATTGCGCTTCGTGTCCCGCTTCAGGATCTGGACGGCGACGTCATCTCGGGAGTCGATCAAGTTCGCCAGATGCTTCAGCTGCTCCTGTATCACCTGCGAGCTACCCACAACCGCTCGTAGCGATTCTTCGGTGACCACGAAACAGAAGGAGCTGGATTCGGTCGAACTCAGGACTCGCTCCTGCCGTTCGAGTCGGAACGCGATGCGCTGCTCCAACTCGGCGTCGGTGGTGGCGTCCCACCAGACCCCGTCGCACTCTTCGATAATTGCCCGTACATAGCCCGGCGACTGCAACAAGCCTGGGATGACACCGGACTCATAGCTGCTGATCTCCGTGGCGCTGGCTTCGAGGTCGGCGAAGCGCTGGAAGGCTCCGGGAAGCAGGTCCGTGTACGTCCTTCTGCGTTGGCGTTTCCGGGCTTCCGCTCCTAGGGCGAGCACCGTCTCGCGTTGTTCGTCGGCAACGCCGTAGCAGTCGAGCAGTTTGATGAGGTCTTCCTCGGGCGCGGCGCTGCGGCCGTCTTCCAGGTCAACGATGCGGGAGCGGACCTTGCCGATCGCTTTCGCTGCTTCCTGCTGGGACTTCCCGGCCTCCTTGCGCAACCTGCGCAGAGTCAGTCCGAGCTGTCGGCGCTCCACGGTTTGGCGAGCCTGGCCCACGAGTTACCTCCTGAAGCTCCTGATCAGTACCCGAGAGGGGGATATCAAAGTCAGACTGTCGGACTTAATCTCAAGATAGTCCGACAGTCGGACTTATTTGAAGCTTTTCCGGAAAATCACCCTAGTCGTCCACTGAGGAAGGTCGGGAGCATGGCCCTGTTGCACTACTCCGGGATATCCATCGACTCGTTCGTGGAGATGGAGGACGAGGTGCCGATGCGGTACGAGATCGATCGGCACAACGATCTCGTGGTTCTCTACTGTGGACGGAACAGCGAGTACGTCCTCAGCATCGGCCGAGAGAACCTCGCCGCGCTGATCTCGCTCGGCACGAAGGCCATCGCCGAGCTCACCGCGGCCTGAAGTGCGCCGTTCGAAGTGGTGAAGGGCGTCTTGGCCTGCGGTGCCGGGCGAAGGCGCCCTTCACTTCGTACGGGTCGGGTCCGCCAGGCGGGCGTGGCGGTGGCCGTAGCCGAAGTAGATCACCAGGCCCAGGACCAGCCAGGCCCCGAAGCGGATCCAGGTGATGACGTCCAGGTTGGACATCAGGTACAGGCACGCCAGGGCCGAGATGATCGGCAGCACCGGCGACAGCGGCATCTTGAACGGGCGGTGCAGGTCCGGCTTGCGGCTGCGCAGCACCGGCACCGCGATCGAGACGATGACGAAGCCCGACAGCGCGCCGATGCTGACCATGTCGGCCAGCTCCGAGATCGGGATGAACCCCGCCAGCAGCATGATCACCACAGCTCCGCCGATGGTCATCCGGTGCGGCGTGCCCCACTTCGGGTGCACCTGCGAGAGCTTCGGCGGCAGCAGGCCGTCGCGGCTCATCGCGAAGCCGATGCGGCCGATGGTGACCAGCTCGACCATCATCACCGACGTCAGCCCGGTCACCGCGCCCAGCGCGATCAGCGCCGCCACCCACGGCTGGCCGACGGACTGGAACGCCGCCGCGAGCGGGGCGGCCTCGTCGATCTGCCGGTAGTCGACCATCGCGGTGAGCACGATCGCGACCGCCACGTACAGCACGGTGCACACGATCAGGCTGCCCAGCAGCCCGACGGGCAGGTCGCGCTTGGGGCGCTTGGTCTCCTCGCCGAGGTTGGCCAGCGCCTCGAAGCCGGTGTAGGCGAAGAACACGATCGCCGCCGCGGTGAACATGCCGCCGATGCCGTACATCGACTGCTCCATGCCCAGCGCCGCCTGCAGCAGCGGCTGCTCCAACCCGCTCGCGGTTTCCGGCGCCGGCTGGGCCGGCGGGATGAACGGGGTGAGGTTGGCGCCGTTGATGAAGAACAGCCCCGCGACGATCACCAGCACGCACACCGCGACCTTGACCACGACCAGCGCGTTGGTGACCCACGACGATTCGCGAATACCGATCACCGCGATGACGGTGAGGATCGCGATGATCAGGATCGCGCCGACGTTGACCGTGGCGTCCTCGCCGAACCACTGCGGCGGCAGGCCGAGCAGGTTCGAGACGTACCCCGACCAGCTGCGCGAGACCACCGCCGCGCCGAGCGCGAACTCCAGCAGCAGGTCCCAACCGATGATCCAGGCGAACAGCTCGCCCAGCGTGGCGTACCCGTAGGTGTAGGCGCTGCCTGCGGTCGGCACCGCCGACGCGAGCTCGGCGTACGCGAGCGCGGCGAGCGCCGCGACGATCCCGCCGACCACGAACGACAGCACCACCGAGGGGCCGGCGTGCTCCTTGGCCTCGATCCCGGCCAGGGTGAAGACGCCGGTGCCGATGATGATGCCGATGCCGAATCCGACCAGGTCGCGCCCGGTGAGCCGGCGGATCAGGCCGCTGCGCTCGCCGCGGGTCAGGACGTCCTCGACGGGCATTGTTCGAAAGACGCTCACAGGCAGGCACGGTAGATGACTCCCGCGCCAACGCCCAGTGAACAATCGCTATGAGTGTCGATGGGGGCACGAAAAGTTATCAACACCGGTGTGAAACCAGCACGAACCGGGAGGAACCGGACGACGATTTCGCGCGAAATCGTCGCGGCCACGCACGCCGGGTGCCGTTTTCGCCCGAAAACGGCACCCGGCGCGTGCCGATCAGGCGGGCACCGACGAGGTGTCCCGCTCCCACGCGCGGTGCTTGCCGAGAGCCGCGGCGAACTCCGCGATGAACCCCTCCGGCAGCGCGCCCCCGGTGTGCGCGGCGGTGACCACGCCGAGCTCCGTCACCACGCCGTCGGTGCCGGTGGGCTTGCGGGCCTCCGCGACCCCGGCCCGTTGCAGCAGTTCCATGCCCTCGTCGCTGGCCGCCACCGGCTTGTTGTGCTTGTACGCCTCGGCCACGAAGTGCACGGCGAACCCGTCGCCGGAAAGCGCCCGGACGCTTTCCGCGCCGCCCGGCACGATCACGCCGTCGTAGAGCACCGAGCCCATCGTGTTCATGGCGCGGTCGACAGGGACCTCGTCGCCGTCGGCGCTGCGGACGTCGCCGTCGCGCAGGCCGAGGACCTCCGCCATCGCTCCGCGCTCGGAAAGCTCGCGCCGGATCTGCGAGACCTCGGTGGCGTCCACGCCGTCGGCGACCAGCACCGCGACGCGGCGGGTCGCGATCGTGTCGGCACCCTGGTTCACCAGGCTCAGCGCGGGGGAGCTGCGGCCGTGGTTGGGCGTGCCGCCGCTCGGGGCCGCCACCCCGATGCCTTCGGCCACCGCCACGGCCAGCTCGTGGTCGATCTGCTCGATCTGCTGCACCACGGTCTCGCGGACGTGCTCGTGGTCGACCTTGCCGAGCTCGAAGCGGAACGCCGCGACGATGTGCTCCTTCTCCCAGGGCGCCATGCTGTTCCAGAAAAGCGTGGCCTGGCCGTAGAAGTCCTTGAAGCTCTCGCTGCGCTTGCGGATCTTGTGCCCCTCGACCTTCTCCTGGTAGTGCGTGAAGGCGCCCTCGTCGGCCAGCGCCGGGCAGCCGCCGCCGAGGCTGTTCTTGAAGTAGCTGGTCCGTCCTCTGTGGATGCGCTGCTGGCCGTAGCCGTCCCGCTGGTTGTTGGCGACCTCGGCCACCGGGCGGTTCACCGGCAGCTGCGCGAAGTTCGGGCCGCCCAGCCGGATCAGCTGGGTGTCCAGGTACGAGAAGTTGCGGGCCTGCAGCAACGGGTCGTTGGTGAAGTCGATGCCCGGCACCACGTTGGCGGTGTGGAAGGCGACCTGCTCGGTCTCGGCGAAGAAGTTGTCCGGGTTGCGGTCCAGCACCATCCGGCCCACCGGCCGCACCGGCACGACCTCCTCCGGGATGATCTTGGTGGCGTCGAGCAGGTCGAAGTCGAAGTCGAACTCCCGGGACTCCTCGACCAGCTGCACGCCCAGCTCGTACTCCGGGAACTGCCCGGCCTCGATCGACTCCCACAGATCGCGGCGGTTGTAGTCGGGGTCCTTGCCGGCGATCTTCTGGCACTCGTCCCACACCAGCGAATGGCTGCCCAGCAGCGGCTTCCAGTGGAACTTCACGAACGTCCCGCGGCCCTGCGCGTCGACCAGCCGGAAGGTGTGCACCCCGAAGCCCTGCATCATCCGGTAGCTGCGCGGCAGCGCGCGATCGGACATCAGCCACATGACCATGTGCAGGGTTTCCGGCTGCAGCCCGACGAAGTCCCAGAACGTGTCGTGCGCCGAGGCCGCCTGCGGCATCTCGTTGTCCGGCTCGGGTTTCACCGCGTGCACGAAATCGGGGAACTTGATGCCGTCCTGGATGAAGAACACCGGCATGTTGTTGCCGACGAGGTCGTAGTTGCCCTCGTCGGTGTAGAACTTCGTGGCGAATCCGCGCACGTCCCGCACCGTGTCGGCGGAGCCGCGCGAACCCGCGACGGTGGAGAACCGCACGAAGACCGGGGTGCGCCGGCCCGGATCGGTCAGGAACCGCGCGGTGGTGAGGTCGGCGAGGCCGTTGTCGTCGTAGGGCTGGAAGTGCCCGTAGGCGCCCGCGCCGCGCGCGTGCACCACGCGCTCCGGGATCCGCTCGTGGTCGAAGTGGGTGATCTTCTCGCGGGCCTGGAAGTCCTCCAGCAGCGTCGGGCCGCGTTCACCGGCGCTCAGCGCATCGTCGGTGTGGTCGACGCGCACGCCCTGCTGGGTGGTCAGTTCGGTCTCGGTCAGGTCCTGGCGGACCTGGTCGAGCTGTCGTTGCTTGGCATCGTGCCCATCCGTGCCCATTGCGGCTGGCTCCCCTCGATGTCGGCTAACCGCCCAGGGGGGTTCCCGGCCGCCCGGACCGGTATTCGCCGGCTACGAGCCCAGCGCGGCGGGCAGCCAGTGCAGCAGCTCCGGCGCGCCGGCGACGATCAGGAAGTGCGCCGACCGGCCGACGAGGCTCGCGAGCAGGAAACCCAGCAGCGGGATGCCGGCCGCGCCGGAGAGGAAGCACATCAGGCTGTACGGCGGGATGCCGGGCACGGCGCTGAGGCACAGCACGCCCAGGCCCCACCACGGGCGCTCCTCGGTCCGCTGGTGGAACTTCTCGAACCAGCCGGCCCACCGGCCCTTCCGCTTGGCCTCGACGCGCTTGCGCAACCGCTCGCCGAGCGCGAAGCCGCCCTTGCCCGCCAGGTAGAACAGCGTCTTCCCGGCGACCTGGCCGACGGCCGCGGCCAGCCCGAACGCCCACCAGCTGACGCTGTCCACGGTGGAGACCACGCCGAGCAGGTAGAGCTCGATGTTGACCAGCGGGAACACGCTGCCGAGCGCGGCGGTGCCCGCGGTGGCCAGCAGCCACCCGATCATCTGATCACCCGGCCGACGGCAGGACCGTGCTGCGAAACCGGGTGGTGGATCAAGTCGAATGCTCCGTAGCTGCGGAAACAGGCCCGCCCGAGCCTACCGGCCCGAACGGGTCACGCCCCAACCGGGAGGTTCGGCCGGAGGAGGCGCGCTTTCGCCGATCTCCGGGATTCGCGGTCCGGTGCCGTCGCCCGGGTGGCGGGGCGGCGTTTTCGCGCGAAAACGCCGGGATCACCTCGATCGGCGCGGGCTCCGCGTTCGGCCGGGGCGCCCCGTTCACGCCTCGTCGGAGCGGGTGGGGTCGGCGTCGGGGTCCCAGGAGAGGAGGCGGACCCGGCTCACCGTCTGGAGGTGGCGGCGCATGGCCGTGACCGCCGCGCGCGGGTTGCCCTCCCGGATCGCTTCGGCGATGCGTTCGTGCTGGGCCAGCGACTTGCCCGGCCGGTTGGGCTGGCGCAGCGACTCCTGGCGGCTCTCCGCGATCTCGGTCGCGATGGTGCGCATGAAGTCGGCCAGCAGCGAGCTGTGCGCGGCGGCGGTGATCGCGGCGTGGAACCGGCGGTCGCCCTCGTTGCCGAGCCCGCCTTCGGCGATCTCGTGGCGCATGTCCGCCAGCGCCGCCTCGATCTCCGCGAGGTCGGCGTCCGTGCGCCGCTGCGCGGCCAGCTCCGCGAGCTTGGTCTCCAGCGCTTCGCGCGCTTCCAGTACGTCCGGCAGGCGGCGCTTGCGCGCCACGAGCTCGGCGACGGGTTCCGCGTCCAACGACTCGCGCCGCAGGTAGGTGCCGCCGCCGTGGCGCACCTCGACGAGGCCCTGCACCTCCAGCACCACGATCGCCTGCTTGACCGACGCGCGGCTGACGCCGAGGCGCTCCGCGAGCTCCCGCTCCGGCGGGAGCCGGTCGCCGACGCGCAGGCCGGAATCCGCCACGTGCTCCCGCAGCCGCTGCACCACCTGCTCGTACAGGCGCGGGCGGGCGAGCGGTCGCAGGGCTTCGGACACCGGGTTCCTCCAGGCCGGACGGATGGTGATCAGGCTAACACCGACCTTGTGGTCGAGTGGATGAGCCAATTTTGCCACATCCACTTGACGCGGTGTCCGAAACGGCGCAAAAGTGGTCGAGCCAGTGGACCAATGCCGGCTCGCCGGGCATCGCGGGTCCGCTGGCGGGACATTCAGGATCGTGGAGGTGGTCATGGCCGGCGCGGCGCAGGTGCTGTTCCCCAAGTTGCGGAAGCCCGATGAGAAGGAAGCGTTGCGCTTCGGCGAGAAGGCGCTGACCTACCGGGAGCTGGCGGCGGTGGCCGCCGGGATCGCGGAGCGCGTCGGGACGGCGAAGCGGATCGCGGTCTGGGCGACGGCGTCGCCGGAGACCTGCGCGGCGGTCATCGGCGGGCTGAGCGCGGGCGTGGCGGTGGTGCCGATCAACCCGAAGGTGGGGGAGCGCGAGCTCGCGCACATCCTCGGCGACAGCCGACCGGAACTGCTGTTCGCACCGCCCGGCTTCCAGCGGCCGGAAGGCCTCGGCGACGTGCCGGTGCACGAGGTCGACCTGGACGTGCGCGGCGGAGAACTGCCGCCGGAAGCGGACGAGGACGACCCCGCGCTGATCGTCTACACCTCGGGCACCACCGGGCCGCCGAAGGGCGTCGTGCTGCCGCGCCGCGCGATCCGCGCCAACCTCGACGCGCTGGCGGAGGCCTGGGAGTGGACCGAGCGCGACGTGCTGGTGCACGCCTTGCCGCTGTTCCACGTGCACGGCCTGATCCTCGGCACGCTCGGCCCGGTCCGGCTGGGCGGCACCGTCCACCACCTGGGCAAGTTCTCGTCCGCCGCCGTGGCGGAGGAGCTCGCCGGGCCCGCGACGATGATGTTCGGCGTGCCGACCATGTACCACCGGCTGGCCGAGGACGCCGAGCTCGACCCGCAGATCGGGCGGTCGGTCGGCAAGGCCCGGCTGCTGGTCTCCGGTTCCGCGGCGCTGCCGGCGGTGGAGCACGAGCGCATCGAGCGGCTGACCGGCCAGCGGGTCGTGGAGCGCTACGGCATGAGCGAGACGATCATGAACTGCGGCGTGCGGGCGGACGGCGACCGGCGGCCCGGCTACGTGGGGCGCCCGTTCGCCGGGGTCGAGCTGAAGCTCGTCGACGAGCAGGGCGGCGAGATCACCGCCAGCGACGACGAGACCGTCGGCGAGATCCTGGTGCGCGGCTCGAACCTGTTCAGCGGCTACCTGAACCGGCCGGACGCCACCGAGGCGGCGTTCGCCGACGGCTGGTTCCGCACCGGCGACGTGGCCACCCGCGCGCCGGACGGCTACATCCGGATCGTCGGCCGCAAGGCCACCGACATCATCAAGAGCGGCGGCTACAAGATCGGCGCGGGCGAGATCGAGAACTGCCTGCTGGAGCACCCGGCGGTCGCCGAGGTCGCGGTCACCGGCGAGCCCGACGCCGACCTGGGCGAGCGGATCATCGCCTGGATCGTGCGCGCGCCCGGTCAGGAGCCCGCCGAGCAGGAGCTGGTCGACCACGTGGCCCGCCTGCTCACCCCGCACAAGCGGCCGCGCGAGGTGCGGTTCCTGGACGCGTTGCCGCGCAACGAGATGGGCAAGGTGCAGAAGAAGGCGCTGCAGCATGGCTGAGCACACCGCTGCTCGCGCGATCGTCGAGTCGGTCAGCCGGGGGTTCGAGGAGTTCGAGCCCCCGGCCGGGCCGCCGGCCGCGGACGGCCCGCTGGGCTGGCCCGGCTACGACGAGCAGCGCGCCCGCGCGACCGCGCGGACCGGCTCGGAGGAGTCGGTCCTGTGCGGTCGCGGCTGGGTAGGGCAGCGGCAGGCGGTGCTCATCGCCTTCGACTTCGCCTACCTCGGTGGCTCGGTCGGGGAAGCGGCCGGGGCGCGCATCGTCGCGGCGTTCGAGCAGGCCCGGGAGCTGCGGCTGCCGGTGATCTCGCTGGTGGCCTCCGGCGGCAGCCGGATGCAGGAGGGGATCTGCGCCCTGCGCCAGCTGCAGGAGATCGCGCGGGCCTGCCTGCTGACCCGCCAGGACCGGATCCCGCACATCGCGGTGCTGCGCGATCCGACCACCGGCGGCATGTGGGTGGCGCTGGCGGCCGCGGCCGACGTCGTGCTGGCCTCGCCCGGCGCGGCGGTCGCCTTCGGCGGCAGCCGGGTGCGCGACGCGTCCGAAACCGGCGAGGCGTTCCACGCCGAGGGCAAGCTGGCCGATGGACAGGTGGACCAGGTCGTCGACGACGCGGAACTGCCCGCTGCGCTGGCGGACCTGGTGTCGCTGCTGCACCCGCAGCGCTTGGTGCGGCCTCCGGAACCGGCCCCGGTCCCGGCGTCGCTGGCAGGCGGCGAGCCGCCCGCCACGGGCTGGGAAGCCGTGCGGCGGGCGCGCTCGGCGGACCGGCCGCGCGCCGGGGCGTACCTGGATGCCTACTTCACCCGGCGCTTCGAGATCAGCGGCGACCGCGCCGGCGGCCGGGACGACGGGATGATCTGCGGCTTCGGCGACCACGACGGGCGCACGGTCGCGTTCGCCGCCCAGACGGGCACCGCGAACACCCCGGCCGGGTTCCGCACCGCGGCCCGGCTGATCCGGCTCGCCGACCAGCTCGGCGTCCCGGTGCTGACGCTGGTGGACACCCCGGGCGCGGCCAACGACGCGACGGCCGAGCACGGCGGTATCGGGCCGGCGATCGCGGAGGTGTTCGCCGCGGTCGCCGACGCCCGGGTGCCGGTGACCACGCTGGTCATCGGGGAGGGCGGTTCGGGCGGTGCGCTGGCGCTGGCCGCGCCGGAGCGGACCTGGATCACCTCGGACGCCTACTTCGCGGTCATCGCGCCCGAATCCAGCGCGGCCATCCTCAAGCGCGACCCGGCGGAGGCGCCGGACCTGGCCGACCACCTGCGGCTGCGCCCCCAGGACTTGCTGGACCTGGGCTTCGTCCAGGGCATCGCGCGGTGATGTCCACCGCGAACTCGCGGTGGACATCACCGCGACTCCGGCGGCCATGGGGCTTCCACGGTGCAGGCGGCGGCCGCATTTCACGCAGGGGGCCGCTACCCGCACCGCCACGCAGAACGAGTCCGGAAACGGCCCTCACATGTGGGTGCCGCCGTCGATGCGCAGTTCGGTGCCGGTGACGAACGCACCGTCGTCGGAGGCCAGCATCGCCACCACGCCCGCGACCGTCTCCGGCCCCGCCATGCCCTGCCCGATGGCGGGCATGAGCTTCGCGAATAGGCTCATGTCGGCGTCCTCCGGCAGGCCCGGGCCGCGGCCGGTCGTCATGCCGCTGCTGATCGAGCCGGGCGCCACGGCGACCGCGCGCAGGCCCTGCTTGGCGTACTCGCCGGCCAGCGCGTGGGTGAACGACTGGATGCCGCCCTTGGAGGCCGCGTAGGCCGCCATGTAGGGGTGCGTGAAGCTCGCCGAGGTCGAGCTGAAGTTGACCACGACACCGCGCCCGGACTCCAGCAGCGCGGGCAGGGCCTCGCGGGTCATCAGGAACGTGCCGGTCAGGTTGACCGCCAGGATCGTGTTCCAGAACTCCAGCGTGGTCTCGTGCGTGTGCGCCGACCGCAGGATGCCCGCCGCGTTCACCAGCACGTCGAGCCCGCCGAGCGTTGCCACGGCGTCGGCCACGCCCGCGCGCACGGAGCTCTCGTCGGCGACGTCCACCACGGCGGTGGTCAGCCGCTCGGCGGTGCCGTTCTC
Organism: Saccharopolyspora sp. NPDC003752; assembly: GCF_053605825.1. Lineage (NCBI taxonomy): Bacteria > Bacillati > Actinomycetota > Actinomycetes > Pseudonocardiales > Pseudonocardiaceae > Saccharopolyspora > Saccharopolyspora sp. NPDC003752. The sequence goes on from NZ_JBSGJZ010000008.1 coordinate 124,365, forward strand.
GGCGGCGGTGGCGGCGGTGGCCGCCAGGCCCTGCTCGCTGCGGTCGAACCCGACGACCCGGCCGCCCTCGGCGAGGATCCGGTGCACCGTGGCCTGCCCGATGCCCGAACCGGCCCCGGTGATCAGGATGCGACGTCCTTCGAAGCGCTCCATGGGAGTTCCCTCTCTCTTGCACGAACTCGACACATCGTGTCTATGTGGCACAACATGCCACATCGCCACCTTATTCCTAAACTGGGGGAGTGAACCTCACCGAACGCCGCAAGGCCGCCACCCAGCTGGAAATCGCCCGCATCGCCGCCGCGCTGTTCGCCGAGCGCGGCTCCGACGGCACGACGGCTGAGGTCATCGCGGAGCGCGCCGGGGTGAGCCTTCGCACCTTCTACCGCTACTTCCGCACCAAGCAGGACTCCGTCGCGCCGTTGCTGGCGTTCGGCGCCCGGCGCTGGCAGGACCTGCTGGCGGCCACGCCGCGTGACATTCCGCTGCCGGATGCGCTGGAACGGGCCGCCGAACGCGCCTTGGCCGTCCGCGACGAGGAGGACGTCGAGTCCTTCGGGTGGACGCGGGGCCTGCTGCGCGCGGCCGCCGGCGATCCCGCGCTGCTGGCGGTGTGGGCGAGGGTCAACCAGGAGTCGGAGCAGCAGCTCGTGCCGCTGCTCGCCGAGCGCGCCTCCGATGATCTGCAGATCCGCCTGCTTGCCGCGGCGGCCACGGCCGCGATCCGGGTGGCAGTCGAGGCGTGGGCGGTGAGCGACGCCCCTGCGGACGGCGCGGGGTCGGCGGCGGAGCTCGCCGTCCGCTGCATGCGCGAGCTCACCGCGGGTCTCGGCCGCTAGTTCAGCCGGGGTAGGAGGCCGCGGCAATCGTGGCGCGGCGGATTGCGCTCGGTGATCAATGCCACCTCGATGGAGGGAAGATCCGGACACGTCCGTGTTCTAAACTCAGGCTCGCCTGACGAAGGTTAGGCTTGCCTGAGTTGACAGAAGGGCGCGATGAACCGGACGGGGATCGGCGGCAAGGTCGCCATCGTGACAGGCGCGGGCCAGGGCATCGGGGCGGCGGTGACCACCGCGCTCGCCGAGCTCGGCGCCACGGTCGCGGCCGTGGACCGAAACGGCGAGCAGGCCGAAGCCGTGGCCGCCGAGCTGACCGGACGCGGCCACGCGGTCCACGCCTACCGCGCCGACGTCGCGGACGCCGCGGCCGTCAACGATGTCGTGGACCGGGTCGAGCGCACGCACGGCCCCATCGACGTCCTCGCCAACGTCGCGGGCGTCCTGCAGGTCGGCACCGTGCAGGAGCTCACCGACGAGGATTGGCACCGCACCTTCGCGGTCAACACCACCGGGGTGTTCAACCTGTCCCGCGCGGTGTCCAGGCACATGATCGGCCGGCGGCGCGGCGCCATCGTCACGGTCAGCTCGAACGCCGCAGGCGTGCCCCGGCACGGGATGTCCGCCTACGCCGCCTCCAAGGCCGCGGCGACGCTGTTCACCAAGTCGCTCGGGCTGGAACTCGCCGAGCACGGCATCCGGTGCAACGTCGTCGCGCCCGGCTCCACCGACACCGAGATGCAGCGCGGGATGTGGGCCGACGAGCGCGGCGCTGAGCGAGTCATCGCCGGCTCCCCGGAGACGTTCAAGGCGGGCATCCCGCTGCGCAAGCTCGCCACCCCGCAAGACATCGCCGACGCAGTCGTCTTCCTGGCCTCCGACCAGGCCGGGCACATCACGATGCACGACCTGTACGTCGACGGCGGCGCGACGCTGCGCGCCTGACCACGCCTGCCGCACACCCGGAAAGGTTGCCATGACCACGATGGACAGCGAAACCGACAGCATCGGCCTCGTCGCGGACGACGAGGCGACCCGATTGCTGGCGGCGTACGAGGCAGGCTCGTCGTTCCTCTTCTCCGCGCCGCGCGGCGTGCTCTTGGCCCGCGGCGTGTCCGCGATCGTCCCCAAGACCCAGTGCGCGCGCGAGGAACTGCCCCGGCGGGTGACCGATTTCCTCAACAGCGCAACGGAATTCGGCCGCCGCAATCCGATGGTGGTGGGTGCGGTGCCGTTCGGCGAGAGCCTCCCCGCGCACCTGGTGCTGCCCGACGAAGTGGTCCGGGCCACGCCGTTGAACGTCGTGGTGCCGCAGCCGCCGCACAACGGCGCGCCGGACTGCGCCGTCCGCCCGGTGCCCGCGCCCGCCGAGTACGAGCGCGGCGTCAGCCGGGTGCTGCGGCGGCTGGAAGACGGCGAGCTGAGCAAGGTCGTCCTCGCGCGTTCCCTGGAGCTGACCGCCGCCGAGTCGATCGACGTCCGCGGCGTGCTGCGCAACCTCGCGCTCGCGGACCCGGCCAGCTACACCTTCGCGGTGGATCTGCCGCGGCACGGCGAGGACGGCACCCGCGACAGCTTCGGCGCGCCGCCGCCGCTGCGGCGCACCTTCCTCGGCGCCAGCCCGGAACTGCTGGTCTCCCGCCGCGGCATGCGGGTCCGGTCGAACCCGATGGCCGGTTCGCGGCCGCGCAGCACCGACCCGGTCGAGGACCGGCGCCGCGCCGCCGAACTGTCCACTTCGGACAAGGATCAACGCGAGCACGCCGCCGTCGTCGACGCGGTCGTGCAGGCGTTGCGCCCGTTCTGCCGCGACCTGCAGGTCCCCGCGCCGTCGGTGATCAGCACCGCCGCCATGTGGCACCTGGCCACCGAGATCACCGGCGAGCTCCGCGACCCGGCCACCTCCTCGCTGGAACTGGCCGACGCGCTGCACCCCACGCCCGCGGTCTGCGGCACCCCGTTGCAGCGCGCCCGCGACGTCATCGCCGAGACCGAACCGTTCGAGCGCGGCTACTACGCGGGCATGGTCGGCTGGTGCGACGCCGCCGGCGACGGCGAATGGGTGGTCGCCATCCGCTGCGCCGACATCGAGGACGATTCGATGCGGTTGTACGCGGGCGCGGGCATCGTCGCGGGTTCCGACCCGGCCGACGAACTCGCCGAGACGTCCGCGAAGTTCCGCACCGCACTGTCCGCGATGGGCCTGGACCAGGCCGTCTGAGGGGGAGAACATGACCGCATCGCTACCCGGCTGCCCCACCTGGCCGGCGGAGTTCGCGCAGCGCTACCGGGCCGCGGGCTACTGGCGCGGCTACACCTTCGGGCAGCTGCTGCGCGAACGCGCCGCCGAACACCCCGACCGCACCGCCGTCGTCGACGGCGACCGCCGCGTCTCCTACCGGGACCTCGACGTCCGAGCCGACCGGCTCGCGGCCGGGCTCCGCGAGCTCGGCGTCGGAGCGGGCGACCGGGTCGTGGTGCAGCTGCCGAACATCGCCGAGTTCTTCGACGTGTGCTTCGCGCTGTTCCGGCTCGGCGCGATCCCGGTGTTCGCGCTGCCCTCGCACCGGCTGACCGAGATCTCCTACTTCTGCGAGTTCAGCGAGGCCACCGCCTACATCACCGTCGACGTCGAGGCCGGGTTCGACCACCGGGAGCTGGCGGCCGAGGTCGTCGCGAAGGTCCCCAGCCTGCAGGTGCTGATCGCGGGTGAGCCCGGAGCCCGGGGTGCGGAGTGTCCCCGCAACGGCTTTCGCGCGCTGTCCGATGTGGACGCCGAACCCGCGGAGCTCGCGGGCCCGGAGCCCGGCGACATCGCCTTCCTGCAGCTCTCCGGCGGCAGCACCGGCGTGCCGAAGCTGATCCCGCGCACCCACGACGACTACATCTACTCCTTCCGCGCCAGCAACGAGATCTGCGGCGTCACCGCCGGCACGGTCTACCTCGGGGCGCTGCCGATCGCGCACAACTTCCCGATGAGCTCGCCCGGCACCTTCGGCGTGCTGCACGCCGGCGGCACCGTCGTGCTGGCCCGGCGGCCAAGCCCGGACGAGGTGTTCCCGCTGATCGAGCGCGAGCGCGTCACGCTCCTCGCGGCCGTGCCGCCGCTGGCGCTGGTGTGGCTGGACGCCGCCGCGAACACCGAGCACGACCTGTCCAGCCTGGAAGTGCTGCAGGTGGGCGGCGCCAAGTGCAGCGAAGAGGTCGCGCGGCGGGTGCGGCCGGTGCTCGGCGCCACCCTGCAGCAGGTGTTCGGCATGGCCGAGGGCCTGGTCAACTACACCCGCCTCGACGACCCCGAAGACGTCGTCCTCGGCACGCAGGGCCGCCCGATCTCGCCGGACGACGAGGTCCTCGTCGTCGACGACGAGGACAACCCGGTGGCACCGGGCGAAACCGGGCACCTGCTCACCCGGGGGCCTTACACCATCCGCGGCTACTACCGGGCCGAGGAGCACAACGCCCGGGCGTTCACCGCGGACGGCTTCTACCGCACCGGCGACGTCGTCCGGCTCACGCCGGCGGGCAACATCGTCGTCGAAGGCCGCGCGAAGGACCAGATCAACCGCGGCGGCGAGAAGATCGCCGCCGAGGAGGTGGAGAACCACCTGCTGGCACACCCGGCGGTGCACGACGCCGCGGTGGTGTCGATGCCCGACGACTACCTCGGCGAGCGCAGCTGCGCGTTCGTCGTGCCGCGCGGCACCCCGCCGAAGGCGCGGGAGCTGATCAAGTTCGTGCGCGAGCGCGGCCTGGCCGCGTACAAGGTGCCGGACCGGGTCGAGTTCGTCGAGCAGTTCCCGCAGACCGGGGTCGGCAAGGTCAGCAAGCGCGACCTGCGGGAGGCGATCTCCCGCGAGCTGGTCCCGGAGCTGCGGAACCGGACGTGAGCCGAGCGCCCGCAAGAGCGCCCGCAAACCACGACAGACAGGGAGGACCGGTGGCACTTCCGGCCATCGCACCGTACCGCGTGCCGCAGCAGGACGAGCTGCCCGAGAACCGGGTGGCCTGGCGTCCCGAACCGGATCGCGCGGTGCTGCTGATCCACGACATGGAACGGCACTTCGTCAACGCCTATCCGCGCAACAGCGAACCGCTCGACCAGGTGGTGCCGAACATCCGCATGCTGCGCGAGCGCGCCCGCGCGGCCGGCGTGCCGGTGGTGTACTGCGCGCAGCCCGGCGGCCAGACGCCGGAACAGCGCGGGCTGCAGCTGGAGTGGTGGGGCCCGGGTGTCGCCGATCCGACGCAGGAGGCGATCATCGACGAGCTGGCGCCCGGCGCGGGGGACGTGCAGCTGACCAAGTGGCGCTACAGCGCGTTCCAGCGCACCGAGCTCCGCGAGCTGCTGCGGGACTGGAACCGCGACCAGCTGATCATCACCGGCATCTACGCGCACATCGGCTGCCTGATGACGGCGGCCGAGGCCTTCCAGCAGGACGTCCAGGCGTTCCTGGCCGCCGACGCGGTCGCGGACTTCTCGCTGGCGGAGCACCGGATGGCGCTGGACTACGCCGCCAAGCGCTGCGCGGTGGTGGACACTTCGCGGGGGCTGGCGCGATCGCTGGTGCTGCACGAGTCCGAAGTGGCCTGACGAGTTTTCGGGGAGAACGTGGGAATGTCGCAGAAGTTGACGCTGGCAGACGTGCGGGCGCAGGTCGCCGAGCTGCTGTACGAGGACCCGGCGGAGCTCACCGACGAGGAGAACCTCATCGACTGGGGCCTGGACTCGGTGCGGATCATGACGCTGGTGGAGAACTGGCGCCGCCTCGGCGTTCAGATCACCTTCGCCGACCTCGCCGAACGACCGACCCTGGCGGAGTGGTGGGCGGTCCTGGAACCCAAGCTCCCGGCAGGCGAGTGACGCATCCCGGGGACGGGTGCGAAATCGCGCCCATCCCCGGGTGGACGTCGCCGCCTTTCAGTCCTGCCAGGGGACCTGGGGGGAGCGGTAGTAGTCGATTCCGGACGCCGTCATTCGCGGGCCGTGGGTGGCCAGGCGCTGGCGGAAGGACTCCCAGTCATGGGTGGACGCGGGCGACCAGCCGAGTTCGGCGATGGCCGGCAGTCGTGGGAAGGCCATGAACTCGATGTGATCGGAGTTCTCCAGGGTCTCCGACCACAGCGGGGCCTCCACGCCGAGGATGGACTCCTCGGGCACGCCCTTGAGGTAGCTGCCCGGATCCCAGCCGTAGGCGTCTGCGACCTCGATGTAGCCGGCCCAGTGCAGGCCCAGCTCGGTGTTCTCGTCGTACTTGTGGTCCAGATAGGACAGATTCGCCGGCGACGCCAGGATCTTGTTGCCGCGGGCGACCGCCTCGTCGAGCAGGGGATCGGTGTCGGTGGTGCCCCAGTACTGCAGCACCGCGTCGCCCTCGGGCGCGCCCTTGCCGTACTCGTGCCAGCCCAGCGCGGTCTTGCCGTACTTGGCGGGCAACGGGATCACCCGCTCGAAGAACTGCTTGTAGTCCTCGTCGGTGGTCGAGTGCGCCTCGTCGCCGCCGATGTGCAGGTACGGGCCGGGGGTGATCGCCGCGAGCTCGCGGATGACGTCCTCGACGAACCGGTAGGTGATGTCCTTGTCCACGCAGAGCGAGCTGAAGCCCACCTCGATGCCGGTGTACAGCGGCGGCGCGACGCCGTCGCAGTTGAGCTCGGCGTAGGAGGCCAGCGCGGCATTGGTGTGCCCGGGCATGTCGATCTCGGGCACGACGGTGATGTGCCGGGACGCCGCGTACTCGACGATCTCCGCGTAGTCCTCCTGCGTGTAGTAGCCGCCCGGGCCGCCGCCGACCTCGGTGCTGCCGCCGTGCTCGGTCAGCCGCGGCCAGCTGTTGATCTGGATCCGCCAGCCCTGGTCGTCGGTCAGGTGCAGGTGCAGCCAGTTGATCTTGTAGCGGGCGACCTGGTCGATGTAGAGCTTGACCTGCTCCACGGTGAAGAAGTGCCGGGCGACGTCGAGCATCGTGGCCCGGTGGTCGAACCTCGGCTTGTCGACGATCTCGCCGCCGGGCACGGTCCACGGCCCGGACTGCTCGGTCGGGCTCTCGATCGCGGCGGGCAGCAGCTGCCGGAGCGTCTGCACGCCGTTGAACAGGCCTTCGGGGCTGCTCGCGTGGAGGCCGATGCCGTCGTCGGCCACCTGCAGGCGGTACCCGGCCGGGCCGAGCTCGGGGGATCCGTCCAGCGCCAGCGAGATCCCGCCGGAGCCCTCGTTGACCGGGACCGGGAATCCGGTGGCGGGGCGCAGGATCCCGGCCAGGTACTCGCCGACCTCGGCGGCGTCGCCGGCGGCCTCGATCGAGGTCTGCTCGGTGAGTTCGTAGATGGTGCCGGGGGCGGGCCGCACCGACTCGGGTGCGGGGATGATGTTCTCCATCGCGGTGTTCTCCTCGGCCGGTGCGCCGCCGGCGGGCGCTACGAGCCCACCGGTGAGCAGCGCACCCGCCACGACGGCGAGCGCTGCGTTGCGCACCGTCGGTAGGGGCGGTCTGGTCATGTGCCTCGCTCCATGATCGGGGACGGCCCCATAAAGGTATAGACCATATTTGGAAGCGGCAGCCTCCAACTGGGCGTATCGGGCATGTCGAACGGTCGCCCGCCTCAACGAGCCCGGGTGAGCACCGCACCGATGGACGCCGCGGTGACGCAACCGAGCGCGACTACCTGGGACGGGGTCAGCAGCTCGACCAGCAGCAGCAGGCCCGCCGCGGCGCCGGCCGCTGGCTCCAGGCTCTGCAGCACGCCGACGACCCTGGGCGGAATCCGGCGCAGCGCGGCCATTTCCAGCGAATAGGGCACGACCGCCGACAGCACGGCGATCCCCAGCCCGGCCAGCAGAACGGCAGGGGAGAGCAAGGCCGTCCCGGACTCGGCGATGCCGAACGGCAGCGCGATGACGGCGGCGCACGCGACGGCCAGCGCCAGCGGCGAGCCGTCGCTGCTGAGCCCGCCGGCGCGATGGCTCAGCAGGAGGTAGCAACCCATGCCGGCCGCCGACACCAGGGCGAGAGCGACGCCGATGGCCGGTAGCGGAGCGCCGATCGGGCCGCAGAACAGGAAAACACCCACCGCCGCCAGCGCGGCCCACAGCACGTCGCGCGGCCGCCGGGAGCCCAGGAGCGCTACCGAGAGCGGACCGAGCAGCTGAAGCGTGCTGGCAACTCCCACCGGGAGATGTGCCAGCGCGAGGTAGACGACGTTCATCGCCGCGATCGCCGCGCCGAACGCGATGATCAGCCTCCGCGAACGCCAACCCGGCGGGATCCGCGGGCGCCACAGGACCAGCAGCACCGCGGCCGCCAGCGACAGTCGCAACGCCGCGACGCCGAGCGGCCCTGCGGCGGAGAACAGCTGCTTCCCGAAGGCCTGCCCGAACTGAACGCTGACCACAGCTCCCAGCACGAACAGGAACGGAGATGCGCCGGTAGCGGAGCGCTGCGGCGGGGTCGAAGTCTTCACGGCTGAAGCCTGGGGCTCACCGCCCGTTCAGGTCCATCTCGCATTTCTACCGTGCATTGTGAAGAATCACCTACATGATCGACCTGCGTCGGCTCCAAGTCCTCCGGGTGCTCCGGGAGGAGGGCACGGTGACCGCGACCGCGCGGGCGCTCTACCTGACGCCCTCGGCCGTCTCGCAACAACTCCGGCTGCTGTCCCGCGAGATCGGTGCCGAGCTGCTGCAGCCCGAAGGCCGACGGGTCCGGCTCACGCCCGCCGCGCACATCGTCCTGGAGCACGCCGACGCGATCGCGGCCGAATGGGAGCAGGCCCGCGCCGACCTGGCCGCGCATTCCGGCGGCGCGGTCGGACAGGTCCGGGTGGGCGGCTTCGCGACCAGCTTCGGCTCGCTGCTGGCGCCCGCCGCCGCCCGGCTCCGCGACTCCCACCCGCGACTGGAGGTGCGGCTGCGGGAGACCGACATCGACGACAGCCTGCGGCTGCTGCTGGCCGAGGAGGCCGACATCGCGATCCTGCCCGTCCCGGGCACCCCGCCGCTGGACGATCCGCGGTTCGACCAGCGACTGCTGCTCGACGACCCGCAGGACCTGGTCGTGCCCGCGGCGCACGGGTTCGCCGAGCGCGGCTCCGTGCGGTTGGCCGAGACCGCGCACGAGACCTGGATCGCGCCGCACCACGACCAGTTCCAGCTGATCGAGGTCGCGTGCGCGGCGGCCGGCTTCGCCCCGCGGGTGGCGCACGAGGCGGCGGAGTGGAACTCGGTGCTGACCCTGGTGTCGCACGGGCTCGGCATCTGCCTGCTGCCCAGGCTCGCCACCGTCTCGCCGGACCACCACGTGGTGCGAATCCCGTTGCGGGACAAGCCGGTGCCGTCGCGCAGCGTCCTCACCTGCGTGCGCCGGGGCAGCCGCGCGCAACCCGCGATCGCCGCCGTCCTCCAAGCGCTGGAAGAGGTCGCGCGGAACCGGCAGAGCGGGTGAGGCGTCGCGCCTACCCCTCGCCGCGCAGCGCGGGCCGCAGCTTGTCCAGCACCGCCGGGTCCTCGATGGTGGAGGGCACCCTGGTGTCGCCGGTGTCGGCGATCTCGCGCATCGACTTCCGCAGGATCTTCCCCGAACGCGTCTTGGGCAGCCCGTCCACCACCGACACGTCGCGGAACGCCGCCACCGGCCCGATCTGCGCCCGCACCGCCGCGACCAGCTCGTCCCGCAGCGCCTCCTCGGAGATGTCCACACCGGACTTCAGCACCACGAACCCGCGCGGCACCTGGCCCTTCAGCGAATCGCGCACGCCGATCACCGCGCACTCGGCGACCGCCGGGTGCGCCGCGAGCACCGCCTCCATCGAGCCGGTCGACAGCCGGTGCCCGGCGACGTTGATCACATCGTCGGTGCGGCCCATCACGAACACGTAGCCGTCGGCGTCGACGTAGCCGTTGTCGCCGGTGAGGTAGTAGCCGGGGTAGCGCGACAGGTACGACTCGCGGAACCGCTCGTCGTCGCCCCACAGCGTCGGCAGCGTGCCCGGCGGCAGCGGCAGCTTCAGGCAGATCGCGCCGTCGGTCTCCGGCGGCAGCGGGTTCCCGGCCTGGTCCAGCACCGCCACGTCGTAGCCGGGCACCGGCACGGTCGGCGAACCCGGCTTGACCGGCATCGGCTCCAGCCCGCGCAGGTTCGCGCAGATCGGCCAGCCCGTCTCGGTCTGCCACCAGTGGTCGATCACCGGCACCCCGAGCTTCTCCGACGCCCAGTGGTAGGTCTCCGGGTCCAGCCGCTCACCGGCCAGGAACAGCGCCCGCAGGCTCGAGATGTCGTGGCCGGCCAGCAGCTCGGCGTTCGGGTCCACCCGCTTGATCGCCCGGAACGCGGTCGGCGCGGTGAACAGCGCCTTGGCCCGGTGCTCGGCGATGACCCGCCAGAACGCACCCGCATCCGGCGTGCCCACCGGCTTGCCCTCGTAGACCACGGTGGTCGCCCCGGTCAGCAGCGGCGCGTAGACGATGTAGGAGTGGCCGACCACCCAGCCGACGTCCGAGGCGGTCCAGAAGACGTCGCCCGGCCCGATGTCGTAGATGTTGGCCATCGACCAGCGCAGCGCGACCGCGTGCCCGCCGTTGTCGCGCACCACGCCCTTCGGCCGCCCGGTGGTGCCCGAGGTGTAGAGGACGTACAGCGGATCGGTGGCCTTCACCGGCACGCAGTCGGCCGGTTCGGCCTGCGCCAGCGCATCGTGCCAGTCCACGTCGCGCGGCCCGAGTTCCGCGCGGGCCTGCTCGCGCTGGAACACGATCACCCGCTTCGGCTGGTGCTCGGTCGCCCGCAGCGCCTCGTCGACGATCGGCTTGTACTCGACGATCCGGTTCGGCTCCAGGCCGCACGACGCGGCGACGATCACCGTCGGCCGGGCGTCGTCGATGCGCGCCGCCAGCTCCTTCGGCGCGAAGCCGCCGAAGACCACCGAATGCACCGCGCCGATGCGCGCGCAGGCCAGCATCGCGACGATGGCCTCGGAGATCATCGGCATGTAGATCACGACCCGGTCGCCCGGCTCGGCGCCCTGCGCCCGCAACGCCCCGGCGAACAGCGCCACCCGGTCCAGCAGCTCCCGGTACGTCCAGCGGCGCACCTCGCCGGTCATCGCCGAATCCCAGATCAGCGCCGGCTGGTCGCCGCGCCCGTCGCGGACGTGCCGGTCCAGCGCGTTGAAGCAGGTGTTGAGCTCGCCGTCGGGGAACCACCGGAAGAACGGGTCCGCGGTGGCGTCCAGGGCCCGCGACGGTGCCCGCTCCCACTCGATCGCCGCCGCCGCGTCGAGCCAGAAGCCCTCCGGATCGGCCGAACTCCGCCGGTAGGCCTCGGCATAGGCACCCATGACCACGTTCCTCCTGCATCCGCCCCGATGTCGCCTGTCGTCCTACCGCACAACTCGGCGTAACGCCAGGGTCACCGGTAGCGATGCGCGAAACGCTTTTGTCACAGCCGAAACACGGCCGATCGGACGAACGGCCGCGCGGACTTCGGCCGCGCTGAGCGCCGCCGGGAATCCCGGGTGCAACTCGGCGACACAACGTGTCCGTTTGGCGCTGGGCGGGTAGATCGGCGCGACAGAGCGTGCTCGTCCGAACACAATCAAGCCGAAGTCGATGATCGGGCTAACACCACGGCGCATAGCGCCGACAACCGAATCGGAGGTGCTACAACGATGAGCACGGAACCGGCCTTGTCCGCACAGGCATCCGCCGCCCAGACCGCCGCTGCCACCCGGGTCGAACCCGGCTGCGGCCCCGCGGCCACCGAACTGCCCACCGCGCCGTGCAGCGTGGTGTGGAGCGGTGGCCATTCCTACGTCCTCGAAGGCTCCACCGGGGCCCGCTGGGCGGGCGTCGACGACCGCGGCAGGGCCCGGTTCCTCACCGATGCGGACCTCCGCCGCCGCGGCTGGAGCCGCACCAGGGCGTAGCCGCACCCGGTGGCCGACGGCTCCCGCCGTGGAGCAGCCCGATCGACCGGCTTCGCGGGAGCCCGGCCGCCAAGTGTGTTGTGCGAGGAATGTGAGACCCTGATCTGGTCGGGATGCACAAGTTGCGTCCGAAGCGGGGGCAGGACGCACAACCATTCAGGGGAGGCTCGTGGTGCAGGATGCTGAGCGCACCACGGAAGACACCACGAGCGAGGATCGCGGGATGAATCCCGATCCGGCGGGGCAGGGCCCCGCGGCGGAGCGCCCCGATCCGGGCATGGCCCGGATACGGGAGGCCGCCGCCGGCGTGTGGGCCGATCCATGGTGGACACTTCCGAACCTGCTCAGCGTGATCCGGCTGGCCGGCGTTGCGGTGTTCCTCTGGCTGCTGCTGGGCCCGAAGGCCGACCTGCTCGCCTTGCTGGTGCTGGTGATCAGCGGCATCACGGACTGGCTCGACGGCAAGCTCGCCCGCTGGCTCAACCAGTACAGCCGCATCGGCGAGCTCCTCGACCCGGCCGCCGACCGCCTCTACATAGTCGCGACCCTGGTGGCCTTCGTGCTGCGCGACGTGGTGCCCTGGTGGGTCGCCGCCGCGCTGGTCATCCGCGACGTGGTGCTGACGCTCTGCCTGCCGGTGCTGCGCTGGCACGGCTACGAACCGCCGGACGTGCACTACCTCGGCAAGGCCGCGACGTTCTGCCTGATGTACGCGTTCCCCCTGTTGCTGCTGGTGCAGGAGGACTTCCCGCTGTCCGAAGTGGTCCGACCGATCGCCTACGCCTTCACGTGCTGGGGCGGCGCGCTCTACCTGTGGGCCGGCATCCTCTACCTCGGCCAGGTGATGGCGGCGGTCCGCCAGGCCCGCGCCAGACCGGCCTGAGCGCCGTCCGGACGTCCCGCGCGAAGGGCGCCGCCCGCCGAGCCCGATCGGCGGGCGGCGCCCTTTCGCGTCGCGCGCTGGAGGGTCGCCTTGCGGCCTGCGCCGCGTGGTGAATACGCTCGCCGAGCCGATCACGCGAACCTCCGTGACCGGTGATCCACAGCACCAGCGGAGCAGGGAGGCGGGACCACGTGGCGGCCCCGGACGAGATCAAGTACACCGAAGAGCACGAGTGGATTCAGCGCACGGCTGACGACAAGGTGCGCATCGGTATCACCGACTACGCCCAGCAGCAGCTCGGCGACGTGGTGTTCGTGCAGCTGCCGGACCTCGGCCAGCAGGTCACCGCCGGCGAGTCGATGGGCGAGGTGGAGTCGACCAAGAGCGTCTCGGAGATCTACGCGCCGATCACCGGCGAGGTGGTGGCCCGCAACGAGCAGCTGGAGGACGAGCCGGAGCTGGTCAATTCGGCCCCGCTGGACGACGGCTGGATGGTCGAGCTCAAGCTCGCCGACCCGGCCCAGCTGGACGGCCTGCTCGACGCCGCGGCGTACCAGAAGCTGACCGAATCCTGATCCGACCAGGCAAGATCGTCGGTCTGTCAGGGGCCGGGAGGAAGATGTCGGGAGTCCCGCGTCCCGTGTCTGTACCTGCACGGTACGTTGGGCACATACTTGGCACGATCTATCCGCGTAGAGGAGAGCTCAGGTGAGCCAATTCCCCGGCCACGGCGACGTTCCGCCGGAGCAGTCACCGGAGACCACCTCGGTCTTCAGGCCCTTCCTCTCGGAGCCGGAGAGCACCGAGAGTGCGTCCCCGGAGCCCGCCGCCGCATCCGGGGTCGATGCGCTGCCCGCAGGGTCCGCCCTGCTGGTGGTCAAGCGCGGCCCCAACGCGGGATCGCGATTCCTGCTGGACCGGGAGACCACCAGCGCGGGACGGCACCCGGACAGCGACATCTTCCTCGATGACGTCACGGTTTCCCGCCGGCACGCCGAGTTCCGGCGCGAGGGCAACGACTTCGTGGTCGTCGACGTCGGCAGCCTCAACGGCACCTACGTCAACCGGGAGCCGGTCGACACCTCGGTGCTGGCCAACGGCGACGAGGTGCAGATCGGGAAGTTCCGGCTGGTGTTCCTGACCGGCCCGATCGATGGGGGCCCGGGCGCCCGCTGAGGGGCCCTTGGACCGACTAGTCCATTCGCCAGCGGGGCGGCGCCGAAGCGGCGTCGCCCCGCTGGCGCGTGAAGGTAGTGCGCAGCCGAGATCGACTGACTTCCCGCGCGGGGAATTTCCCGCCGTCGCAACCGGTTTCCACGTTGTAGCGGCCGCCTTTCGACCGGTCCGGCGGACGGGTCGGCGGTGTATCGTGCTGGTAATGCTCGATGAAGAGCTCAGCCAGCGGTTCGGACCAGATGCACCGGCAGGAAGGCCGCGGATTCGGTGGTCGACCAGACCGCTAAAGGGATGGGCGTGTCCGCCGCAACGCGGGTAGCGTCGGAGGCGTCGGTGCGCGATCCTCGACGGGGATGTCACGCTTCGGCGCGCTGGAGGAGGCGATGTGACGATGAGCAGCGAGATGCGCGTCGTCGGCGTGCGAGTTGAACTACCAGCAAACCAGCCGATTCTGCTGTTGCGCGAGGCGCACGGCGAGCGTTACCTGCCGATCTGGATCGGCTCGGTCGAGGCGACCGCCATCGCGCTGGAGCAGCAGGGTGTGCGGCCGCAGAGACCCCTTACCCACGACCTGTTGAAGGACGTCATCGGCGCCCTCGGGCGCGACCTGGAACAGGTGCGGATCACCGACCTGCAGGACGGCACCTTCTTCGCCGAGCTGGTGTTCGACGGGGATGTGCGGGTCTCCGCGCGGCCGAGCGACTCGGTGGCGCTGGCGCTGCGCATCGGGGTGCCCATCCACGCCGACGAATCGGTGCTGGACGAGGCGGGGCTGATCATCCCGGACGAGCAGGAGGACGAGGTGGAGAAGTTCCGCGAGTTCCTGGACTCCGTCTCCCCGGAGGACTTCCGCGGCGCCGACACCTGAGCCCGCCGATCGACCGACGACACAGCCTGGCCCCCGTCTGCGCGAGCAGGCGGGGGCCGGGTCGTCCGGGTGCCCCGCGCGTCGCGTTGACCTCCCCGCGGGGCAGGCCTACCGTCGAACTTACGCGAATTGCCCCGGTGTGATTCGGCCGCTGGGGGGTGTTCGCGGCCTCGGACCGCGATGGTCCGGGAGCTGGTGATCGTCGTCGGCTTCGTGCCGGACGAGGGGAGGCAGGCGTGGTCGAGGAAGCGTCCAACCGGGATGCTGCCGTGGAGCAGGGCGAGCTGTTCCCCGACGCCTCGCTGCCGGACGAACTGGTCGGCTACCGGGGTCCGGCCGCCTGCCAGATCGCCGGCATCACCTACCGCCAGTTGGACTACTGGGCGCGCACCAAGCTGGTCGGCCCGTCCATCCGCGGCGCCGCCGGCTCCGGCTCGCAGCGGCTGTACTCGTTCAAGGACATCCTGGTGCTCAAGGTGGTCAAGCGACTGCTGGACACCGGGGTGTCGCTGCACAACATCCGGGTCGCGGTGGAACACCTGCGCAACCGGGGCGTGCAGGACCTGGCCAGGCTGACGCTGTTCAGCGACGGGACGACGGTCTACGAGTGCACCTCTGCCGAGGAGGTGGTCGACCTGTTGCAGGGTGGCCAAGGAGTGTTCGGCATCGCCGTCAGCGGTGCGATGCGCGAGATCAGCGGCACGATCCACGACTTCCCGGCGGAACGGGCCGACGGCGCGGAGCTGGTCCCGATGGACGACGAGCTGTCCCGTCGGCGGCGCGACCGGCAGGCCGAGACCGGCTGAGCCGACCGGCCCCGACCGGGTGGTGTGTGGCCGGTGACATCGCTGGTCCGCTCGGACCCCCTGATCGGGTAAGCTGCGGCACATCGCCGACCCCGTGCGGGAGAGTCCGGCCCGGCCTAGGCCGCGGTCGGCGCCGAAGGAGCAACCCTCCCCGCCAACCTCTCAGGCCACCTGGACCGCACGGGCGAGATACCTCTGGAAAGAGGGTGCACCACGGCCGTGGTGCACCCCGCCGACGGTGCAAGCCCGGTTCCCGGGTGAAGCTCTCAGGCGTTCGCTTCGCGGACAGTGACAGAGGGGGAGAGCAGGGCAGTTCCGGCTGCCTGCCGCCCTTTGCCGCCGCGACGATTGAGGTTTGGCGATGACCGACGTGACCCACGACCGCATTCCCCTGGCCGCCCTGGAGCACGGCACGCCGTTCGCCGACCGGCACGTCGGCCCGATGCCGGCCGAACTCGCGCGCATGCTCGACGTGATCGGCGTCGGCTCGCTGGAGGAGCTGGGGCAGAACGCCGTGCCGGACACGATCCGGGAAGGCGACCTGCAGCTGGCGCTGCCGGAGCCGGCCACCGAGTCCGAGGCGCTGGCCGAGCTGCGCGAGCTGGCGCGCCGCTGTCGCCCGCACACCGAGATGATCGGGCTCGGCTACTACGGCACGGTCACGCCGCCGGTGATCCTGCGCAACGTGCTGGAGAGCCCCGCCTGGTACACGGCCTACACGCCGTACCAGCCGGAGATCTCGCAGGGCCGGCTCGAAGCGCTGCTGAACTTCCAGACGATGGTGGCCGACCTGGCCGGGGTGCCGGTGGCCAACGCGTCGATGCTCGACGAGTCCACCGCCGCGGCCGAGGGCATGACGCTGGTGCGCCGCGCGGGCCGGTCGAAGTCGCCGCGGTTCGTGGTGGACGCCGACACGCTGCCGCAGACCATCGCGGTGATCGAGACCCGCGCGGAGCCGCTGGGCATCGAGGTCGTCGTCGCCGACCTCGCCGCGGGCGCGCAGGCGCTGCCGGACGGCGAGTTCTTCGGCGTGCTGCTGTCCTACCCGGGCGCTTCCGGCGCGGTGCGGGACCACGAGGAGATCATCGCGGAGGTCCACCGGCGCGGCGCGAAGGTCGTCGTCGCGGCCGACCTGCTGGCGCTGACGCTGCTGCGCTCGCCCGGCGAGATCGGCGCGGACGTGGTGGTCGGCAGCACCCAGCGGTTCGGCGTGCCGATGGGCTTCGGCGGCCCGCACGCCGGGTTCATGGCCGTGGCCAAGGGCTTCGAACGGCAGCTGCCGGGGCGGTTGGTCGGCGTGAGCGTCGACGCCGACGGCAACCAGGCCTACCGGCTGGCGCTGCAGACCCGCGAACAGCACATCCGCCGTGAGAAGGCCACCAGCAACATCTGCACCGCGCAGGTGCTGCTGGCCGTCGTGGCTTCGATGTACGCGGTCTACCACGGCCCGGCCGGGCTGCGGTCGATCGCGACCCGCGCGCACCGGATGGCGGCGGTGCTCGCCGAGCAGCTGCGCCGCGGTGGCGTCGAGGTGCTGCACCAGGAGTTCTTCGACACGATCTTCGTGAAGGTGCCGGGCAAGGCCGACGACGTCGTCGCCAGGGCCCGCCGGGGCGGCATCAACCTCCGCCGCGTGGACGCCGACCACGTCGGCATCAGCTGCGACGAGACCACCACGCGGGCGCACCTGGCGACGGTGTGGCAGGCCTTCGGCGTCACCGGCGGTGACGTCGACGAGCTCGACATCGAGACGCCGGACGCGCTGCCCGCGGCGCTGGAGCGCACCTCGGAGTACCTGACCCACCCGGTGTTCCACACCCACCGCTCCGAGACCTCGCTGCTGCGCTACCTCCGGCGGCTGTCGGACAAGGACATCGCGCTGGACCGCAGCATGATCCCGCTGGGCTCGTGCACGATGAAGCTCAACGCGACGGCCGAGATGGAGCCGATCACCTGGCCCGAGTTCGGTTCGCTGCACCCGTTCGCGCCCGCGCAGGACGCCGAGGGGCTGCTGTCGATCGTCAAGGACCTGGAGACCTGGCTGGCCGAGGTCACCGGCTACGACGCGGTGAGCCTGCAGCCCAACGCCGGCAGCCAGGGCGAGTTCGCCGGCCTGCTGGCGATCCGCGCCTACCACCGCAGCCGTGGTGACGAGGACCGGGACCTGTGCCTGATCCCGGCGAGCGCGCACGGCACCAACGCCGCCAGCGCCGTGATGGCCGGGATGCGGGTGATCGTGGTCCGCTGCGACGACGCCGGCAACATCGAGCTCGACCACCTGCGCGAGCTGGTCACCGAGCACGCCGACGACCTCGCCGCGATCATGATCACCTACCCGTCCACGCACGGCGTGTACGAGGACACCGTGCGCGAGGTGTGCGGGCTGGTGCACGACGCGGGCGGCCAGGTCTACGTCGACGGCGCGAACCTCAACGCCCTGATCGGCCTCGCGCGGATGGGCAAGTTCGGCTCCGACGTCTCGCACCTGAACCTGCACAAGACGTTCTGCATCCCGCACGGCGGTGGCGGCCCGGGCGTCGGCCCGATCGGCGTGCGCGAGCACCTGGCGCCGTTCCTGCCCAACCACCCGCTGCAGCCCGCCGCCGGGCCGGCGACCGGCGTCGGCCCGATCAGCGCCGCCCCGTGGGGCAGCGCCTCGATCCTGCCGATCTCCTGGGCGTACGTGCGGATGATGGGCGCCGACGGCCTGCGCCGGGCGACGCTGACCGCGGTCGCGGCCGCCAACTACGTCGCCCGCCGCCTCAACAACTACTTCCCGGTGCTCTACACCGGCAAGGGCGGCTTCGTCGCGCACGAGTGCATCCTCGACCTGCGGCAGATCAGCAAGACCAGCGGCATCACCGTCGACGACGTCGCCAAGCGGCTGGCGGACTACGGCATCCACGCGCCGACGATGTCGTTCCCGGTGGCCGGGACGCTGATGGTCGAGCCGACGGAGAGCGAGAACCTGGCGGAGCTGGACCGGTTCTGCGAGGCGATGATCGCGATCCGGGCGGAGATCGACAAGGTCGTCGCCGGGCAGTGGCCGGCCGACGACAACCCGTTGGTGGGTGCCCCGCACACGGCGGCGTCGCTGGCCAAGGACTGGGACCACGCCTACTCCCGCGAGGAGGCGGCCTACCCGCTGGGCACCGACGTGACGAAGGTCTGGCCCCCGGTGCGCCGCATCGATGGCGCGCGCGGCGACCGCAACCTCGTCTGCTCCTGCCCGCCCCTGGACGCCTACCAGGCGTGATCCGTCCACGACGCCCTCGGACCGCTGTTGCGGCCGGGGGCGTCGTGGTGTCCGGGGCCGGTGACACGCCGGGGGCGGTTCGGTTTGCGTCGGGGCGGCGGCTGATGACACGGTGGCCCCTTCAAACCGACCGGCTCGGAGAAGGGGTTGAGCACAATGCTCACCATCAGTGAGAGCGCCGCAGAGGTCATCAAGCTCGTCCTCGTCGGCGGCGACTCTCCGGAAGGTTCCGGCCTGCGCATTGCGCCGGCGGGCGAAGGACTGCAGGCGTCGATCGCCGCCGAACCGCAGTCGGGCGACGAGGTGGTCGAGGTATCCGGCGTGCGGGTGTTCCTCGAACCGCAGGTCGCCGCGCTGCTCGGCGACAAGGTGCTGGACGCCGAGCGGGACTCCAACGGCGAACTGGCGCTGGCAGTCCGAGACTGACCGAACGGACTCGAACCGTCGTCCTGGGCGTTATGCCCGGGACGACGGTTTTTTCTCACCGGACTGCGATCTAGGCCTCCTGCCAGCTACTGGTGATTGCGGTATTGCGGCAACTACTCTCGATGCGCAGCTGTTCCGGTCAGGAGGGAGCGCGTCGTGCCGACCACCACGCTCGCCATGCACATGAGCGACGGGTTGCTCAACGCGCAG
This sequence comes from Saccharopolyspora sp. NPDC003752, assembly GCF_053605825.1. Taxonomy (NCBI): domain Bacteria; kingdom Bacillati; phylum Actinomycetota; class Actinomycetes; order Pseudonocardiales; family Pseudonocardiaceae; genus Saccharopolyspora; species Saccharopolyspora sp. NPDC003752. Next base: position 143,746 of record NZ_JBSGJZ010000008.1, read on the forward strand.
ACGGCGGTGCTGTTCGCGGCCGTGGCGATAGCCGGGCTGGCGGTCGCGCTGACCAAGGCGCGGGCCGACCTGGACGACCGGACGGCGCCGATGGCGGGGTTGGTCGCCGCGTTCGTCTTCGCCGCGCAGATGATCAACTTCCCGGTGCTGCCCGGCGTCAGCGGGCACCTGCTCGGCGGGGCGCTGGCGGCGATCCTGGCCGGGCCGTGGGTCGGCGCGCTATGCGTGGCGATCGTGCTGGTGGTGCAGGCGCTGCTGTTCGCCGACGGCGGGCTGACCATGCTGGGCGCGAACATCACCAACATGGCGCTGATCGGCACCGCCGCCGGCTACCTCGTCGCCCTCGCATTGCGCCGCTTCGCGCGGCGGAGCCGGGCCGGTCTGCTGGTGACCGCCTTCGTCGCGGCCTGGGTGAACACCGTCGCCGCCTCCGGCGGCTTCATCCTCGAATACGCGGTCGGCGGCGCGGCCGGTTTCGGCCTCGGCACGGCCGCGGTCGCGATGGTCGGGGTGCACTGCCTGATCGGCATCGGCGAGGGCGTGATCACGGCGGCCACGGTGGGTGCCGTCGCGGCCGCCCGACCGGACCTGGTCCACCTGCTGCGGACCGCGAAGCAGACGGAGGAGAAGGTGCGATGAGCGCCCCACGTCGGCGTTTCCTGCTGGTCTTCGGCCTGTTCATCCTCGTCATCGCGGGTGGCGTGGCCTACTTCGCGGACTCCGATCCCGACGGGCTGGACGCGGTCACGCAGCGCGGCTGCACCGTGGTCGAGACCGAGCAGGGCGAGCAGCTGGAAGGGCAGTGCATCGCGCAGCACGCCCAGGACCACGCGTTCTCCGGCGGCCCGCTGGCGGACTACACCGTCGGCGGGGATGACCGCTGGACCGGGGTGGCCGGGGTGATCGGCGCGGTGGTCACGCTCGGCGCCGCCGGCGGGTTGTTCTGGGGCCTGCGGCGCCGGACCGGGGGCGAATAGCGGTGGGAGCCGGTCACGCCGGCGCGCTGCACCTGCCCGGCGACTCGGTCCTGCACCGGTCGGCGCCCGAGGTCAAGATCGTGGCGGCCTTCCTGGTGGTGCTGTGCGTGGTGGCGACGCCGCGCGAGGTGTTCTGGGCGTTCGGCGGGTACGCGCTGCTGCTGTTCGGGCTCGTGCTGGTGGCCAGGGTTCCGCTGCGCTGGCTGGCCGGCCGCCTGCTGATCGAGGTGCCGTTCGTGGTGCTCGCGCTGGTGCTGCCGTTCACCGCGGGCGGTGCGACCACCGAGGTGGCGGGCCTGGCGCTGTCCACCGGTGGCCTGCTGGCGGGCTGGAACATCCTGGTCAAGGGCACGCTCGGGCTGGCCACGTCGGTGCTGCTGGCCGCCACGACCGCGCCGCGCGAGCTGGTGGTCGGGTTGCAGCGGCTGCGGGCGCCCCGGCTGCTGATCACCATCATCACGCTGATGCTGCGCTACGCCGAGGTGATCGTCGCCGAGGCCAAGCGGATGCGGGTCGCGCGCATCTGCCGCGGGCACGATCCGCGGTTCCTGTGGCAGCTCGGCGCGACCGCGCGCGGGATCGGGAGCCTGTTCATCCGCTCCTACGAGCGGGGCGAACGCGTGCACCTGGCGATGGTGTCGCGTGGCTGGAGCGGCGCGATGCCCGAGCTGGGGGAATCGCGCCGGACATCACCGGCGATGTGGTGGCTGGGCATGGCGCCACCGGTCGTCGCCGCCGTCGTGCTGGGAGTGGCCTTGTGGACCGCCTGACCGAACCCCTGCCGGAGCGCACCACCGAGCCGGCGGCCGTCCCGGCGCTGGAGGTGGCCGGGCTGGCGTTCCGGTACCCGGACGGGCACCGCGCGCTCAGCGGCGTCGACCTGCGCGTCGAGCGCGGGGAGCGGGTCGCGGTGCTCGGCCCCAACGGGGCGGGCAAGACCACCATGACGCTGCACCTCAACGGGGTGCACACGGCCGAGTCGGGGAGCATCCACGTCGGCGGGCTGCCCGTGGATTCGCGGAACCTCAAGGAGATCCGCCGTCGCGTCGGGCTGGTGTTCCAGGATCCCGACGACCAGCTGTTCATGCCGACGGTGCGCGAGGACGTCGCGTTCGGCCCGGCGAACTTCGGCGTGCGCGGCGAGGAACTGGCCGAGCGCGTGCGGTCGGCGCTCGACGCGGTGGGCATGGCCGAGCACGCGGACCGCTCGCCGCTGCACCTCTCCGGCGGCCAGCGCAAGCGGGTCGCGCTGGCCGCGGTGCTCGCCTGCCGTCCCGAGCTGCTGGTGCTGGACGAACCGTCGTCGAACCTCGAACCGGTGGCCCGGCGCGAACTCGCCGAGGTGCTGCTGGACTGGGGCGGCACGATGCTCATGGTCACCCACGACCTGCCGTACGCGCTGCAGCTGTGCCCGCGCAGCGTGCTGATCGACGACGGAGCGGTGGTCGCCGACGGCCCCACCGCGGAACTGCTGTCCGACGCGGAGCTGCTGGCCGCGCACCGCCTCGAACTTCCCTACGGATTCCGGGTTCCCTGAGCCGATCCCCGCCTTCGGACGTCTTGACCCCACCTGTTCGCGAGGTGAGGGTGAGCGGGTCTGTCGCAGCGTGGCGAGGAGGCACCGATGGTTTCGGTGGAAACCGTTCGCGGACCGGTAGATCCCGGCGACCCGGGCAGGAGCCCGATGTGCGGGGAGAGGTGAGCGGGATGCCGGTCGAACCGCACCCGCGCGGTGCCGCCCCGTTCGACACCTCCGGGATCCGGCGCGACAGCCGCGGAATCGCGCACTACACCGGCCTTCCCGCGTCGTTGGTGACCATGTTCCGGTCCACTGCGGAACGCTTCCCGGACAACGAGGCGCTCGTCGAGGTCGACGGCGAGCGGCTCACCTACCGGCAGTTGTGGGACCGGGCGGCACGCGTCGCAGGCGGGTTGCGCGCGGCCGGGATCGGCCGGGGCGACCGGGTGGCGAGCTTGCTGCCCGCCGGGGTGGGTTGGGTGCTGGGATTCCTGGGCACGCAGCTGGCGGGGGCGGTCGCGGTGCCGGTGAACATCCGGTTCGCCGCACCCGAGATCGACTACGTGCTGACGGACTCCGGCGCGAAGCACGTGCTGCGACCAGGCGATCCGCTGCCCGACGGTCCGGCCCGCGCGGTCGACGACCTGGCGCCGGACGACCTCGCGGCGATCTTCTACACCAGCGGCACCACGGGCTTCCCGAAGGGTGCGATGACGACCCACGAGAACTTCCTGTCCAATGTGGAGACCGCGCTGCGGGTGATGGGCACGGACCGCGCCGAGGGCCCGGCGCAGCGCAATCTGGTGTCGGTGCCGCTGTTCCACGTGACCGGCTGCAACACCCAGCTGCTCGTGCAGCTCGCCCTCGGCGGCACCACCGTCGTGCTGCCGGACTTCCAGGCGACGCGGTTCCTGCGCACCCTCGTCGAGGAGCGGATCAACACCCTCATCACGGTCCCCGCGATCTACGCGCTGGCGCTGGCGCAGCCCGAGTTCGCGGACCTCGACGTCAGCGCGGTCACCCAGGTCAACTACGGCGGCGCCCCGATCGCCCCGGCGCTGGTCGAGCGGATCAAGGCGGGCTTCCCGCGGGCCCGGGTGGGCAACGGGTTCGGCCTGACCGAAACGTCGTCGATCGCGACGTTCCTGCCGCACGAGTGGGCCGCCGAGCACGCCGACTCGGTCGGGTTCGCCGCGCCCGTGGTGGATCTGGCGCTGGACGCGCCGGACCCGGAAAACGGCGTCGGCGAGCTGCTCATCCGCGGCCCGAACATCGTGGCCGGGTACTGGAACAAGCCGGAGGCGACCGCGAACGCCTTCGCCGACGGCTGGCTGCGCACCGGCGACCTGGCGAGCATCGACGAGCACGGCCTGGTCCGCGTCGTCGACCGCGCCAAGGACATGATCAACCGGGGCGGCGAGAACGTGTACTCGGTGGAGGTGGAGAACGCGCTGGCCGGAGCGCCCGGCGTCGCCGACGTGGCGGTCGTCGGCGTGCCGGACGACGTGATGGGGGAGAAGGTCGGCGCGGTGGTGGTGCCGCCGCCGGACGGCGAGTTCGACCCGCGGGCCGCGCTGGCCTACCTGGCGGATCGCCTCGCCGACTTCAAGGTGCCGCAGTACTTCGTGGTGCGCGCGGAACCGCTGCCCCGCAATCCGGGAGGGAAGCTGCTCAAACGCCAACTCCGCGAGCAGACCGAGTGGGGAAATCCCGTCTGGGGCCGCTGAGCCTTCAGGACCCGTGCGCACTTTTTGCTGCTATTGCAACCGAAAGTGCACACGGGTTCTCATGGCTGCCAGGCAGGGTTGCGGCCGGTGAGGCCGACGAGCTTGTCCAGCGGCGTCGCGTCGGCCGGGACCTCGACGGCCGGGCCGAACGGGCTGTCGGGGCTGGGCTCCTCGGTCGCCCACGCGGACACGAACTCCAGGGCCGACGCCAGCGACGTGGCGTCGCACCGGAATTGCTGCCCGGTGGCCTTCGCGATGTCCCAGCCGTGCACCACCAGCTCGTTCATCGCGACCGCGCCCACGACCGAACCCGGCAACTGGATGCCACCGGCCTGCGTCATGCCATCCCATGCCGCCGGGTCGCGCCACGCTTCGGCCATCGCGGTCAGCTGGGCGGGGATGCGGGTGCGCCAGTCGCCGGGAAGCCGGGTGGCGTCTCCGGACGGTCCCCCGCCGGTCTGCGAGAAGTCCTTCGCAGCCGCCGCGGCGAACGCCAGCGACAGGCCGCTGACGTGGTCGATCAGGTCGCCGAGGGCGTACTCGGTGCACGGCGTGGGCGCGCCGAGCTGGTCGTCGGCAACGTTCCCAAGCAGGGTCACCAGGTGCTCGGCGGCCGGCCGGAGGTCGGGCAGGTCGGTCATTTCGCGGCTCCTTCGCAGTCCGTTCTGGTGGGGTAGACCGCTCCGGCGGCCGATTCTCATCGGTGGGCCCGCCCGCTGCCCGAGGTGCGCCGCGGAGTTACGGTACCGGTCGGTATCGAGCACCACGGGAGCGAACGCATGGGGGACCAACCGCGCAGGGTGGAGTACGTGCTGATCCTGGGCGCGCTGTCGGCGTTCGGCCCGCTGTCGATCGACATGTACCTGCCCGCCTTTCCGGCGATCGCCGGCGATCTGCAAGCCGGGCCGTCGCAGGTGCAGCTGTCGCTGACGGCGTGCACGGTCGGCCTGGCCCTGGGACAGCTCGTCGCCGGGCCGCTGTCGGACACCTTCGGCCGCCGCCGGCCGTTGCTGATCGGGCTGGTGGTGTTCACCTTGGCGTCGCTGCTGTGCGCGGTCGCGCCGTCCGCGTACGCGCTGGCCGGGCTGCGGTTGGTGCAGGGCCTCGGCGGCGCCGCCGGAATCGTCATCGCCCGCGCCGTGGTGCGGGACCTGTACTCGGGCGTGGCGATGGCGCGGTTCTTCTCGCTGCTCATGCTGGTCAACGGGCTGGCGCCGATCCTCGCGCCGTTGATCGGCGGGCAGATGCTGCGGGTGACGTCGTGGCGCGGCGTGTTCCTGGTGCTCGGCGTGATCGGCGTGGTGCTGCTGGTCGCGACCGCGTTCGGAGTGCGGGAGACGCTGCCCGGCGAGTCGCGGCGGCCCGGCAGCCTGGGCAGCACGCTGCGGACCTTCGGAAGCCTGCTCGGCGACCGGGCGTTCGTCGGGTATTCGCTGTCCGCGGCGCTGGCGTTCGCGGCGATGTTCGCCTACATCGCCGGTTCGTCGTTCGTGCTGCAGGACGTCTACGGCATGTCGCCCCAGCTGTTCAGCCTGGTGTTCGGCGTGAACTCGCTGGGCATCGTGCTCTTCGGGCAGCTCAACGGCCGGCTGGTGGCCCGGGTCGACCCGAGCCGGCTGCTGGCCATCGGGCTGGGCGTCAACGCGGTCGGCGGCATCGCGGTGGCGTTGTCCGCCGTGTTCGGTCTGGGCTTGCCGGGGCTGCTGCCGGCGCTCTTCCTGGTGGCATCGAGCATGGGCGTGGTGTTCCCCAACGCCACGACCCTGGCGCTGTCCGGGCACCCCGAGACGGCCGGGAGCGCATCGGCGCTGCTGGGCGTCATGCAGTTCCTGGCCGGTGGCCTCGCGGCGCCGCTGGTGGGTTCGGCGGGCACCGGCACGGCGCTGCCGATGGGCGTGGTGATGGGGGCCCTGTCGCTGTCCGCGGTCGTGGTCTACCTCGCGCTGACCCGCCGCGCCCGCGCCGAGGCGCTGTCGGGCGACCGTGCGGAGGAGCGGACCACCCAGCGCTGATCAGCTGGACCGAGAACCATGGTTGTCGGGTGATCAACGAACGAACCACCGATCTCGACCGGTTGCCCGGGGAGTTCTGGCTGCTGTTCGCCGCCGTCGGCGGCAGCGACCTCGGCACCCAGATCAGCTTCGTCGGTGGGCGTCCGCGCGGTGCTGTGGGTCTCGGCGGGCGTCTTCGCGGTCAGCTGGCTCGTCGTCTTCTGCTCGCCGCTGCGCTGCCTGCGGAGCCGCGCGTTCCGGCACGTAGGTAACCAGTTGTAACCGACTGCTCGGCCGTGCTATAGGTACCTGGTGGTTACCAGTGAGGACAGCGTCCTCAAGCGCGGGGATCTGACCGATCCGAACTGCCCGACCCGGCTGGTGCTGGACCGCATCGGGGACAAGTGGACGGTGCTGGTGGTGACGCTGCTGTCCGACGGCCCGATGCGCTTCACGCGGCTGCGCACCGGCATCGGCGGTGTCGCCGCGAAGGTGCTGACGCAGACGTTGCGCGCGATGGAGCGCGACGGACTGGTGATCCGGACCGTATACCCGGAGGTGCCGCCGAGGGTGACCTACGAGCTGACCGAACTCGGGCATTCGCTCCGCGGGCCGGTGGAGGCGATCGCCGACTGGTCCGAGCGCAACGTCAACCGCATCCTCGCCGCCCGTGCCGCCGCCGACCAGGGGTGATCAGACCGGCTGCGCCGCCCAGTCGAGGACCTCGCGGCAGGTGTCGATCAGCCGTTGCCGCAGGACCGCGGCCTCGGCGGCGAAGTCGCGCTGCCGCCGGACGTAGTCGGCACGGCCGTCGGGGGTTTCGATCGCAACCGGCTCGTAGCCGAGTTCGCGCAGGTCGTACGGGCTGGCGCGCATGTCCAGTTCGCGCACCCGCACGGCCAGTTCGAAGCAGTCGGCGACCAATTCGGCGGGCACGAACGGTTCGAGCTTGTAGCTCCACTTGAACATGTCCATGTTCGCGTGGAGGCAGCCCGGCTGTTCCAGGCGGACCTGGTCGGCGCGCTCGGGCTGCAGCACGTTGAGCGGGCGGGCCTGCGGGGTGAAGAACCGGAAAGCGTCGTGGTGCGTGCAGCTGATCGGCATCGATTCGACGACCTCGTCGGTGCCGTCGTGCCCGAGGCGCAGCGGCCACCCGGTGTGCCGGATCTCTTCCGGTCGCGTCCGGTAGACCATGGCCCACTCGTGCAGGCCGAAGCAGCCGAGCCGGGCCTTCCGGGAGGCCGTGGCGGTCAGCAGCCCGAGCACGAATTCGGTGCTGGCGCGGCGTTTCTCGGTCAGCGCGGCGGGATCGAGCGCGACGCCCTCCGGCGTCTCGGCGAAGCCCCGCCGGGCCAGGAACTCCTCGCCGCCCGCCAGCGCGACGCCGACGCCGGGCTGCCAGCGCTCCAGCCGGGCCGGGCGGAACGAGTAGTAGGTGAAGAGGAAGTCGAGCACCGGGTGCTTCCGGTGCTCGTGCTGGCGTCGGCGGTGCGGCTGCGTCCAGCGCGCGACCCGCTCCCGGTGGGCGGCCTGCCGGGCGCGCCAGTCCTGCTCAGACAGCACAATCATCGCCGGTCAGGGTAGTCGAGGCGGGTGTCGGGCCGGTCAGCGGCGGAAGAACTTGAACCAGTCCAGGTCCAGGAAGTCCCCGCTTCCGTCCGAGGCGAAGGACAGGTACACGTCCCGCTTGCCGGTCACTGGCTCCTGCAGGTCGACCGGCACCTCCTTCCACTTCTGGCCGTCCGCGGTGGTGGACGATACGTTGATCTTGCCGACGACCTTGCCCTTCGGGCCGCCGAGCCGGACCTCGATCTTCGCCTTCACCCCGTCGTCGACCCACGTCCGCAGCCGCGCGGAAACCTGGGTCGCAGGCTCGGGGCCGAAGTCGATGCCCCGGAACAGCACCCCGTCGCCGTTGTCGATCGGCCCGATGAACCCGACCTGCCCCTCCTCGTCGGTGGCGACGCCACCGGACTCCGTCCCGAAGGACTCGGCCTCGATCATGCGGTAGGCGGACGTGCCGGGACCCTGTCCGGGCGTCGGTTCCAGCGGCGCCACGCCCGGGGTTCCGCTCGGGCGTTCGGCGACTCCGGCGTAGAAACCGGCAACCCCGGCGGCGCCCGCGAGCAGCATCGCGAGCCCGCCCGCCACGACCGCCGCCCGGCGCCCGTTCCCGCTTTTCGGCGCGCTCACCGGCGCGGTGGGCAGGGTTTGCGACGAGGTGCTCGGGTGGGTGTGTGGGAGCGGCGCGGGCTCGGTGGCGTCGAGCAGGGCGTCGAACGGGGCCTCCCCGGCGTCGCGCGCCAGGTCCTGGAGGCGGCGGCGCACCTCGAGCAGTGGCATTCGCCGCTCGGGATCCTTGACCATCAGGCCGCTGATGACCTCGCCGACCGGGCCGCTCTGGCGGTGCTGCGGCACCGGCCCGTGCACGATGGAGCTGACGGTGATCAGCGGGTCGCCGGAGGCGTCGTACGGCAGCCGGCCTTCGGCCGCCGCGAACAGCGTCGCGCCGAGGCTCCACAGGTCGGCGGACGGCCCCAGGGAGCGGCCCATCGCGATCTCCGGCGCCAGGTAGGCGGGCGTGCCGACCAGGACGCCGGTGCGGGTGAGGGTCGATTCCGCGGCGTTGCGGGAGATGCCAAAGTCGGCGAGCTTGACCTGGCCGTGCCGCCCCAGCAGCACGTTGCCGGGCTTGACGTCGCGGTGCACGATGCCCACGTGGTGCGCCGCCTGCAGGGCCGCGGCGACGCTGTCGACCAGCACGGCGAGTTGGTGCGGGTTCAGCGCCCCGTGCTTGTTGAGCACGCTCGACAGGCTCTGCGCCCGCACCAGTTCCATCACGACGAACGGCTGCTCGCCATCGCGTGCGACGTCGTAGAGCATGACGGCGTTGGGGTGGCTGAGCACCGCCATCGAGCGCGCCTCGCGCAGGGCTCGTTCGCGCAGCTCGGCGGCCTCCTCTTCGGGGATGCCGGGGGACAACCGGAGCTCTTTGACCGCCACCGGCCGCTGCAGCAGCTCGTCGGTGCCGGACCAGACGTAACCCATCGCGCCGCGGCCGATGGTGCCCTCCAGCCGGTACCGGCCGCCGATGACACGGGGGGCGGTGCTGACCTGTTGATGGTGAGCCACGACCCGATCATCTCGCACACCGTGACCCTAATGGGTGACAAATCGGCCAATGGTCACGGTTGCCGCACCGCGTCTTCCGGGCCGCGGCGGCGGCCCGGAAGACGCGCGGCCGTCAGTGCACGTGGGTGGCGTCGCGGACGGTGCCCACATACTCCTCGACGAGGTCCTCCATGGCGACGACGCCAACGGGTTCGCCCGTGGTGTCGACGGCCATGGCGAGGTGGCTCCCGGCCCGGCGCAGCGACGTCAGCGCCTCGTCGAGCAGAGCGCCCACCGGCACCGTCGGCAGCCGCCGGATGCGGCCGGGCGCGATGGGAGTGGAGGGGTCGTGCCCGGCCTGGTCGAGCACGTCCTTGACGTGCAGGTAGCCGCGCAGCGCACCGTCATCACCCCGCACCGGGAACCGGGAGAACCCGGTCTCGGTCACCACCCGTTCCACATCGCCCAGCGTCGGGCGCTGCGGCAGCGTCGTCAGGTCCGGCAGCGGCACGAGGACGTCGGAGACGGTGTGCTCCACCGACGACAGCGTCTGCGCCAGCCTGCGGTGCTCGGACTGCTCCAGCAGGCCTTCGCGGCGGGATTCCACCAGGAGCTCGGCGAGTTCCGCCGAGGTGTAGGCGGTGTCGAGTTCCTCCTTGGGCTCCACCCGCAGCAGCCGCAGCACGGCGTTGGCCAGCATGTTGAACACGGCGATCAGCGGCCGGGCCAGGGTGACGAACCCGACCAGCGGCGGCACCAGCCACAGCGCGAGGCGCTCGGGTTCGGCGATCGCCAGGTTCTTCGGCACCATCTCGCCGACGAGCACGTGCAGGACGACCACGATCGCCAGCGCGATCGCGAACGCCACGGCGTGCATGACCGGCTCGGGGACGCCGAGGGCGGCGAAGGGCACCTCCAGCTGGTGGGCGACGGCGGGTTCGCCCAGTCGGCCCAGGCCCAGCGAGCACAGCGTGATGCCCAGCTGGGCGCTGGTGAGCATCAGCGAGCCCTCCTGGCTCGCCTTGATCACGATCCTGGCCCGGCTCTTGCCCTGGGCCAGCAGCGCCTCCAGCCGGTCCCGGCGGGACGACAGCAGCGAGAACTCCGCGCCCACGAAGAACGCGTTGAGCAGCAGCAGAACGACACCGAGGACGATCGCGAAACCGTCGCTCATCGGACTTCCTCCACGACCTCGACGGACGCCGGCTGCCGGATGAGCCGCAGCTCGGCGATGCGGTGGCGGTCCATCCGCGTGACGGTCAGCTCCCATCCGTCGGGGTCGAGGCGATCGCCGACCTCGGGGATGCGGCCCAGCCGGGCCAGCACGAAACCGGCGACGGTCTCGTAGTCCCCGTCGGGCACGGCGAACTCGGTGGCCTCGGCGAGCTCGTCCGGGCGCAGCCGCCCGGAGATGATCCAGGTGTCATCGCCGACGCGGCGCACGGCGGCGATCTCGCGGCGGTCGTGCTCGTCGCGGACGTCGCCGATGATCTCCTCGACGACGTCTTCCAGCGTCACGATGCCTGCCGTGCCGCCGTACTCGTCGACCACCACGGCCAGCTGGAGCCCGGACCCGCGCAGCCGGTTCAGCAGCGCGTCGCCGTCCAGCGTCTCCGGCACCGTCGGCACCGGCCGGGCCAGCGACCCCACCGGAGTCGTCGCACGGCGGGACGCGGGCACGCCGAACGCCTGCTTGACGTGCACGACTCCGTGCACCTCGTCCAGATCGGCGCCGTGTACCGGGAAGCGGGAGAACCCGGTGCGGCGGGCGATGTCGAGCAGGTCCAGCACGCTTTCGTCGGCCGTCAGCGACTCGACGCGCACGCGCGGGGTCATCAGCTCCTCGGCGGTCCGATCGCCGAAGCGCAGCGACCGGTCCATCAGCTGGGCGGTCGCGGAGTCCAGCGTTCCGTGCTCGGCGCTGGAGCGCACGATCGAGCCGAGCTCGTCGGGCGAACGCGCCGACCGGAGTTCCTCCTGGGGCTCGATGCCGAAGCGGCGCACGACCCAGTTGGCGCTGTTGTTCATGGCGTCGATCAGCCAGCGGAAGACCTGCGAGAACCCGGCGTGGTAGCCGGAAACCGCGCGCGCGGTCGGCAACGGCCGGGCGATCGCGAGGTTCTTGGGCACCATCTCGCCGAAGACCATCGACAGCGTGGTGGCCAGCAGGATCGCCAGCGTCAGCGACACCGCCCCGGCGGCCTCGCCGGGCAGCCCCAGCGCGGTCAGCGCCGGCCGGATCAGGTCACCGATCAAGGGCTCGGCGACGTAACCGGTGATCAGGGTCGTCAGCGTGATCGCGACCTGAGCGCCGGAGAGCTGGAACGACAGCGTCCGGTGCGCCTTCTGCACGGCCCGCGCGCGCCGGTCGCCGACCTGGCGGACGTGCGCGTCCACCGTGCTGCGTTCCAGGGAGGTCAGCGAGAACTCCGCGGCGACCGCCAATCCGGTGCCCAGCGTGAGGATGCCGACGAAAACGAGGCCGAGAACGGCCAGCAGGATCTCCATCACCGATCACCCCGGGCGGGGAAACCGGCCATCAGATTCGGAAAGCCGGGACTATGTCCCGGCTCGGTACTGCCCTCAGGGGATTGTGCCGCAGGCACTGAAGACGTCACTCCTAGACAGAAAATCGGAAAAATACGACGCCAGTATACGGGGTCCGGACCGGTCCGGCCGCGCCAACATCATCACGATCGTCCGAGCAGGGCCAGGAGCTTGGCCTGCTCATCGGCGTCGGCGGCCACCGGGCGCGGCGGGGCGAAGATGCCCATGTCCGCCCAGGCCGGGATCTGCGGGGCGAACACGGTGTGCACCGCGGTCACCAGCGCCGGATCCAGCCGGTCGTCGGCGCCGATGCCGCGGGCCAGGTCCCAGGCGTGCACCGCCAGGTCCAGCGTCATCTGCCAGCCGTAGTCCTGCGCCGGGATCACGCCGCCGGTCACGTTGACCTCGCCATCGGTCGCGCCAGGCTCGTCCCACGCCCGCCGGGCCGCTGCGGCAGCCTCCCGCCACGCGCCGACCGGGTCGGTGCCCAGGACGTCACCGTCGAAGCGGTCGCCGACCTCGTCCAAGGTCGCGCCGTCGAGCAGCCACGGCACCCACAGCTGCTCGGACACCAGGTGGCCGAGCAGGTCCCGGACGCTCCACCGCGTGCACGGCGTCGGCGCGTCCCACTGGTCGTCGCCGATGTGTCGCACCCTGGTGTCGAACTCGGCCATGGCCCTGCGGTGGGCGTCCAGCAGCTGCATGATTTCTCCCGATGAGCGTTGTGAAATCGGTCACGGAGCGCCCGGAGGCGGCGGCGGAATCCCTGGCCACGCGTCCAGTGTGGCTGGTCGGGGGCGCTCGTGGCCTCCGCGGCGAGGCGGGTTTACGCCCCGGTGGTCTGGGCCACTGGGGCGAGACGTAACCTGCCGCAGGTTTCGTCGAGCGGCTACCGCCGCCAGGTCACACACGAGAGGACGTGATCGTGAGCACACCCACGGTTGCGGACGCACCGCAGAGGGGCTTCTTCGGCCACCCCCGCGGCTTGTCGACGCTGTTCTTCACCGAGATGTGGGAGCGGTTCTCCTACTACGGCATGCGGGCGATCCTCGGGTACTACCTGTACTTCGCGGTCGCCGAGGGCGGTCTGGGGATCCCCGAGTCGACAGCGCTGTCGGTGGTCGGCGTCTACGGCGCCTCCGTCTACATGACCGGCATCCTCGGCGGCTGGCTCGCCGACCGGGTCGTCGGCGCGCAACGTGCGGTGTTCTACGGCGGCTGCGTGATCATGCTCGGCCACATCAGCCTGGCCCTGCCCGGCGGCATCGCCACGGTGGTGCTCGGGCTCGTGCTGCTGGTGATCGGCACCGGGCTGCTGAAGCCGAACATCTCCGGCCTCGTCGGCGGGCTCTACGGCGAACACGACACGCGCCGCGACGCCGGGTTCTCGATCTACTACATGGGCATCAACCTCGGCGGGTTCCTGGCGCCGTTCGTCGTCGGCACCCTCGGCGAGAAGGTCAGCTGGCACGTCGGGTTCGGCGCGGCGGCCGTCGGCATGGCGATCGGCCTGATCCAGTACCAGTTCGGGCGCAAGAACCTGGGCTCGGCCGGGCTGGTTCCGGTCAACCCGCTGCCCGCCGGGCACAAGGGCCGCGTGCTGGGGCGCGCGGTCGGCATCGGCCTGGTGTTCATCGCGGTCCTGGTCGGCCTGTCGGTGAGCGGCGTGATGGGCCTCGACGGCCTGGTCAACGTGATCAGCCTGATCTCCGCGGTGCTGCCGGTCATCTACTTCGCGGTGATGCTCTCCAGCAAGCAGATCACCAAGATCGAGCGCGACCGGTTGATCGCCTACATCCCGCTGTTCCTGGCGACTGCGCTGTTCTTCCTGCTCTTCGAGCAGCAGCCGAACTCGCTGGCCAACATCGCCGAGGCGGACACCGACCTGAACATCTTCGGGTTCGTGATCCCGGCGTCGTGGTTCCAGTCCATCAACTCGCTGGCGATCATCGTGCTGGCGCCGCTGATGGCGTTGCTGTGGACGAAGCTGGGGGAGCGGCAGCCGTCGACCCCGCAGAAGTTCGTCGGCGGCCTGTTCTTCGTCGGCGTCTCGTTCCTGTGGGTCGTGCTGTCGAAGTTCGTCGCCGGCGACGGCAAGCACCTGCCGATCATGCTCGCGCTGGTGTTCGTGATCATGACCTTCGGTGAGCTGATGCTCTCGCCGGTCGGCCTGTCGGCGAGCACCAAGCTGGCGCCGAAGGTCTTCGCCTCCCAGACCATGGGCCTGTACTTCCTGGCCCCGGCGATGGGGCAGGGCCTCGGCGCCCAGGTGGTGAAGCTGTACTCGGTGGACAACCAGCCGGTCTACTTCGGCATCGTCGGAGCGGCCACGATCGGCTGCGCGGTGCTCCTCCTGCTCGGCTCCAAGAGCATCAAGCGCTACATGCACGGCGTGAATTAAGGAGCTTCCGACTCATCCTGCGTGGCGGTGCGGGTGGCGGAACCTCAGAGGCCTTCTCGGCTCCGGGATCCCCGGCACACGTATGACCAATACGTCGTGGCGGGGCTGTCCTCGCTGGGAGAACCCCAGAGGGGTGGGCACCGAGAACCCGCGGCGGCGCCGGTTGCGTAGGTGGGCTAAGCGGCTTCGCCGCTTCAGAAGCAAGTCATCGTGAACGAGAAGAGGCCGGCCCCGGTGATCCCGGGGCCGGCCTCTTCTCAGCGCAGGTCGAAGGTGCGGGGTTTCTCCGGGGCCGCCGGGTCCGGGTTCGCGTGGCCCGCGACCGTGACGTTCCCGCTCGGCAGCACGCCCCGGACGAGGTAGTCGGTGCCGATCCGGTCCACCTCGGCGTTGCCGGCCATCGCCCACACACCGTGCTTGCCCGCGTCCTTCTCGGTGACCAGCACCGACGACGGCAGCGACCGGTGCATCTCCACCGCGCCCGCGTACGGGGTCGCGACGTCGTGCTCCGAGTTGATCACCAGCATCGGCGGCAGCCCCGCACCGGTGATCTTGAGCGGCTGCTGCCGGGGAGCCTGCCACACCCGGCAGGGCGCGACGGTCCAGCTGTTGTACCAGGCGGCCAGCGGGTACTCGGCGGCCAGCTCTTCGGAGTCGCGCTCCCACTCGCTGCGGCGGGTCGGCCACGGGGCGTCCGCGCACTCCACGGCGTTGTAGATGGCGTTGCTGTTCTCCGCCGCCGCGTCCTTCGCCGACACCTGCGCGACGAGCTTGCGGTCGTCGCTGCGGAGGCGGAAGTCGGCGACCGCCTCGGCGAGGTCTTGCCAGTTGCTCTCGCTGTAGAGGGCGCCGAAGGTGATGTCGGTGAGCTCCGACGGCCCGAGCGCGCCCCGCGCCCCCTTGCGGAGCTCGGCCTGGACGCCGTCCCAGGCGGCCTGCACCTGGCCGCGGTCGGTGCCGAGGTGGAACACCTGGTCGTGCTGGGCGATCCAGTCGAAGTAGATGCCCAGCCGCCGCTGCCCGGCGATGTCCTGGTTGAGGTTGTTGCGGTACCAGACTTCGGAGGTGTCCGGGTTGACCGTGCTGTCCAGGACCATCCGTTCCACGCGCTCCGGGAACAATTGTCCGTACACCGCGCCGAGGTAGGTGCCGTAGGAGTAGCCGAGGTAGCTGATCTTCTGCTCGCCGAGCGCGTCCCGGATGCGGTCCATGTCCCGGGCGTTGGTCGGCGTGTTCAGGTGGGGCAGGTACTTTCCGGCCCGCTGCGCGCACCCGTCGGCGTACTCCTGGGCGCGCTGCCAGTTCTGCTCGCGGGTCTGCGGCGAGTCCGGGTCGGGCAGCGGCTGCCGCCAGTAGGTGGCCGGGTCCACGCAGCTGATCGGGGTGCTGTGCGCGGAATTGCGGGTGTCGAACCCGACCAGGTCGTAGGTGTCGAGCACCTCGGCGGGCAGCCGGCCGGCCAGCGTGCCGGCGAAGGCCACCCCCGGCCCGCCCGGGCCGCCGGGGTTGATCAGCAGCGAGCCGCGCCGGGCTTCGGGCTTGCGCGCCGGCGACTTCGCGATCAGCAGCTGCAGCTTCTCGCCGTTCGGCGCGGCGTAATCCAGCGGCACGTCGAGGTTGGCGCACTGCAGCTGCGGGTGGGGCTTGCTGATGTCCTGCGGGCACGCGCCGAACTGCAGGCCGGGCGCGGCCTGGGCGGCCGCTCCCGGCGCCGCGGTGCCGGCCAGCACCGCGGCCCCGGCGAGACCGAGCGCGATCGAACGCTTCACGGGCGTCTCCTCGTGGAGTGGAACCTGGTTCAGGGCGGAGCGTAATCGGTGGCCCGGTTCCACACCCGGCAGCGAAAGTCCGTGTCCCCCGGCCGATTCCGGTTCAGCCGGCCAGCAGGGCGGCGGCGACGCGACCGACATCCGCCCCGGTGGTGCGCCAATTGCTGAAGGCCGCGCGCAGACCGGGCGTTCCCTTGTAGACGGTCGGGGTGAGGAACGCTTCCCCGGATCCGGCGACGGATCGGGCCAGTGCGCCGACCCGCTCGGCGGTGGGGTCGTCGGCGAGGGTGAAGCAGACGACGTTGAGGCGCACCGGTGCGAGCAGCCGCAGGTGCGGCATCCCGGCGATCCGGTCGCCGAGGTCGCGGGCCAGCGCGATGTCCCGCTCGACGATCTCGCGGTGCCCCTGCCGCCCGTAGGCGGCGAGCGTGAACCAGGCCGGCAGGGCGCGCAGGCGGCGCGAGTTCTCCGGAGTGAGGTGGATGAAGTCCGGGTCCTCGGTGATCCGCCCCAGGTACGCGGCCGCGTTCTGGAACACCCGGACCTGCAGGTCCCGGCGCCGGGTGAACTGGATCGCGCTGTCGTAGGGCACGTTGAGCCACTTGTGCAGGTCCACGCACACCGAGTCGGCCTCGTCGATGCCTGCGACCAGTTCGGTGTGCGGCGGGGACAGCGCGGCGAAGCCCCCGAAGGCGGCGTCGACGTGCAGCCAGAACGGGAAGCGCCGGCGCAGTTCGGCGATCGCCCGCAGGTCGTCGAAGTCCACGGTGTTGACCGTTCCCGCATTGGCCACCACGATCGCGGGCCGCCCGTCGAGCGCGGCGAGTGCCGCGGAAAGCCGATCGACGTCGACCGCCTCCCGATCCGGCAACGTGGCCACCTCGCGAACGCAACCGCGGCCCAGGCCGAGCATCGAGAGCGCCTTGTAGACGCTGGAATGCGGACTGCCGGAAAGCACCGGGACGTTCCCGAGCGCTGCAGCGCCGTCTTGCGCCACGGACACGCCGAGCTGCTCACCGACCCATTCGCGGCCGATCGCCAGCCCGACGAAGTTCGACATCGTCGCGCCGCTGACGAACGCGCCTTCGTGCGCCGTGCCGAGGCCGAACAGCTCGCGCAGCCAGCCGGTCGCTTCGCGTTCCAGATCCAGCGCCGACGAGTCGCCGCCGGCCGCCGCGTTCTGGTCGAACGTGCTGGTCAGCCAGTCGCCCGCCACGGCAGCCGGGGTTGCGCCACCGGTCACGAACCCGAGGTAGCGGGGCCCCGCGCTGCCGGAGAAGCCCGGCGCCCAGCGGCTCTGGAACCGTTCTAGGGCGGCTTCGGCGCCGACGCCGGAATCGGGCAGCGACTCAGGATTCGGCGGTGCGGGCGGCACGGCGGCCGACCGGTCCGCGATCCCGGACAGCGCCTCGACGGCGCATCGCCGAGCGATGTCGAGCAGCTCGGGCAGCCGGGCGAGGTCTTCGGAGAGCTTCGGGTGCAATGCGACATCCTTCGTGAGCGTTTGATCCGGCAGAAACCGGAAAACTCACTCACGACCGTAACGAAGCAGCCGCGCCGCGGCGCGGTCCAATCCGGATCGACTGGACTGCCCGGCAGCTCAGGCGGCGGGTTGCTTCTCGGGCGTGGCCGCGGGGAGTTCGCGGGCCAGGTCTTCGGCGACCTGGGTCGTGCGGTCCAGCCAGCGAATGGTGCGGTGCAGGGAGGTCGGGCCGTCGGTCAGCGATTCGGCGATGTCGTGCAGCGCGTCGGCCGTGCGGTGCGCCGAGGCGATCGCCGCCTCGAAGCTGACCTGGGCCTCGTCGGTCAGCGACTCCACCGCGTCGGCCAGCGCCCACAGCAGTTCGGCCAGCCGGTTGCGGGTGTCCTCGTCGACCATGTCCACAGTGGAGGACAGCGCGACCGCCAGGTTGCGCACGTAGTACGCGCAGCCGCTGAGCATCGCCACCGACCGCTGGACCTGGCTGCGCCGGGAGCGCAGCCGGTAGCTGGTCAGCGGCTTCGCGCTGGTGATCACCCGCTGCAGGCCGTCGTCGAGGTCGCGCATCGACTCCTGCAGGCCGGCGACCGTGCCGTGGTCGCTGATCTCGGTGCCGGTGCCGCGCAGGAAGTCCCGCAGCGTCAGCAGGAAGTCCTGGATGTTGGTGCGCACCAGGAAGCGCGTGCGGGTGGGCAGCACGAACACCGCCGCCAGCACGCCCGCCACCGCGCCGACCGCGGTCTCCCACAGCCGCGTCTCCAGGACGGCCTCGTCGAAGGTGCCGAGCATCCCGTAGAGCGCGCCGAGCAAGGTGGTGATGAAGAACGTCATCACCGCGTACGAGTAGCCGGCGAAGTAGAAGCCCAGGAACACGCAGGTCAGGATCATGGCGATCTCGGCTGGGGTGTTGCCGGAGATCTGCGCGGCGACCAGGATGCCCGCGACCACGCCGAGCATGGTGCCCGCGGTGCGCTGCCACGCCCGCACCAGCAGCTCGCCGCGGCTGTTGGTGCTGATGAACACGACGAACGCGGTGATCACCGCCCAGTACCACCGGTTCGGCGAGACCAGCTGGCCCAGCATGATCGCCAGCGCGGTCGCGCAGGTCACCTGGATCGCGGTCCGCAGCTCGGGCCGCCGCAACCCGGTCTCGTCGTCCTCCGCCGGCTCCGGCTCGCCGGCCGGTTCCGGCGGCACCTCCTCGCGGCGTTCGCCGCCGAGCTCGCCGGTCGCGTCGGCCAGCTCCGCGAGCCCGGCGCCGAGCCGCCGCACCGCCATCGCGATCTCCACCGAGCCCTGCTGCTCGATCCCCTCGGCGACCAGCCGCGTGGCCTCCCGGACCTCCCGCGGCTCGGTGTTGAGCACCGCGAGCAGCGCGGTGATCGCGTGCGGCACGGTGGCGCCGCCGCTGGGGTGGTCGACGAGCCGCATCAGCGGGGTGAGCAGGTTCTCGGCCGCGAGTTCGACGTCGAGGATGCGCTGCCGGAGCAGTTCGCGGCCGGCCTCGTCGAGGTCGTCGAGCTGGCCCACGGTGTTCTCCAGCATCAGCGAGGTCTCGTTGAGCCGCACCGAGCGGTTGTGCAGTTCGCGTCGCCGCTGCGTCGAATCCGGGTGCTCGGCGACGTCGCGCACCGCGTGCAGGAGGCCGTGCACCTGGGCGCGCAGTGTGTGGCGGCCGCGTTCGAGCACGCCTTCGGGATCGTCCCGCAGCACGAGGAACCGCATCGCGAACGCGGCCAGCGCCCCGACCACCGCCGCCGCGATCAGCGCGGGCAGTTGCGGCAGCTGGGGGCGCAGGAACATCGCGAAGAAGTAGCCCATGAACGCGACCATCCCCAGCGGGAAGAACCGCGGCCCGAACCGGCGGATGTAGGTGGCGGTGAAGATCACCACCAGGAACAGCAGGCTGTGCGGCAGCGGCCACGGCGAGGTGAGGATCGACAGCAGCAGCGCGAGCACCGCGGGCAGCGGCATCAGCACGTTGGTGATCTTCTGCTGCCGCCGGTCCGGGTCGTTGATGCCGAGCGAGGAGTTGATCGCCACCACCGCGGCCAGCATGGCCAGCGGCAGCGGCTGCCCCCACCACGCCAGCAGCGGCAGCACCACCACGAGCGAGAGCGCGACCGACAGCGTCACCCGGGCCGCGGTGCGCAGGCGGCGCAGCGCCGGGTCCGAGGCGAGGAAGCGGTTCCACCACTCGCTCCACATGCGCCGCGCGCTCCTTCGGGGTGTGCGCCGAACCCGGATGGTCCTGCAGGGGCTCGGCCGTTCGCGGTAGCGAGATTACCCGGGCGAGCCGCGCGGGTCAGCTACCGCGGTGGCGGCGGACGCTCTCCTCGACGACGTCCAGCACTGCGGGGAGGTGTTCCGCGGGCAGGCCCATCGCCAGGTGGGACACGAGTCCCTCCAGCACCAGCTCCAGGTAGGCGGTCAGCACGTCGACGTCGACGTCGTCGCGGAGGTTGCCGGCGTCGCGCTGCCACTTCAGCCGGGCGCGGGTGGCGGTGGTCAGCTGCTCGGAACGCTGCGCCCAGCGCGCCCGGAACTCCTCGTCCGTGCGCAGGCGGCGCGACACCTCCAGCCGGGTGCCCAGCCAGTCCGCGCCGGGCGCGCTGCTGGTGCCGCCTGCGGGTCCGGCGAGCAGGTCGCGCATCACCTGCACCAGGCCCTGCTCGGCAACCACGTCGGCCATCCGGGTCGCGTCGTCCTCGGCCAGCGCGAGGAACAGCGACTCCTTGTCCTTGAAGTGGTGGAAGATCGCGCCCCGGGACAGGCCGGTCGCTTCTTCCAGCCGCCGCACGGTGGCGCCTTCGTAACCGAAGCGCGCGAAGCACGACCGGGAGCCGTCGAGGATCTGACGGCGCCGGGCGTCGAGGTGGTCTTGGCTGACCCGAGGCATGTCCTGATCGTCCCAGGTGCGGCCGCCACATTGCAATCCGTACGTACGTTTTGCTGCGCATGTCCCAACCGATGGGCGACCTCCGACCATATGGTCGCCGGGGCCGGCGGAACCGTTACCCGCGTGGCGGTCGAGATCCGGGAAAAGCGGGTGGGGGAACGGGTTTCCCGTTCCTCGTACCAGTTCTCCGGATCAAGAACAAGGGTCGCGGGCGTCAGGGGGGAGCGGTAGCGTCGGTAACCGGCCAATTACAGGGG
The DNA here is from genome assembly GCF_053605825.1 of Saccharopolyspora sp. NPDC003752. Classification (NCBI taxonomy): domain Bacteria; kingdom Bacillati; phylum Actinomycetota; class Actinomycetes; order Pseudonocardiales; family Pseudonocardiaceae; genus Saccharopolyspora; species Saccharopolyspora sp. NPDC003752. Next base: position 164,424 of record NZ_JBSGJZ010000008.1, read on the forward strand.
GTGATCAAATTGCCCACTACGACCGATCCCGCCGCCGCCGACTTCCCGGCCTCCCGGGTCCGAACCAGGGCCGAGGCCGAGGCCTACGTCGCGTCGGTGTGCTTCAAGCACGGTCCGCCGCGACTGCTGGGCATCGAACTCGAATGGACCGTGCACCACTCCGACGACCCGGGCCGAACGCTCGACGCCGCGACGCTGATCGCCGCGCTCGGCCCGCACGCCCCGCGCTCCCTGGTCCCGGACAGCCCGCACCGCGAACTGCCCAACGGCTCGGTGCTCACCGTCGAACCCGGCGGCCAGGTCGAGATCTCCAGTCTTCCCACCACGTCCATGCGGTCGCTGTTCAGCGTCGTCGCCACCGACGCCGAGTACGTCGAGCGCCGACTGCGCGCCGCCGGGCTGGTGCTCGGCGAACAGGGCACCGATCCGTGGCGGTACCCGAACCGGATCCTGCAGGTGCCGCGCTACGCCGCGATGGAAACCGCCTTCGACCGCATCGGCCTGGACGGCCGGTTGATGATGTGCAGCACCGCCGGCGTGCAGGTCTGCCTCGACGCCGGTGAACCGGACCGGGTGGCCGCTCGCTGGGCGGCGCTGCACGCGCTGGGGCCGGTGATGATGGCGACTTTCGCGAATTCGCCGATGCTCTTCGGCGAACGCACCGGCTGGGTGTCCACCCGCACCCGCGCGCTGCTGCGCACCGATCCGCCGCGCACCCGGCCCGGCCCGATCACCGTCGATCCGGCGGCCAGCTGGGCCAAGCGGGTGCTCGACACCGCGATCGTGTGCCTGCGCCGCGACGACGGGGACTGGACGGCGCCCAGCGGCATCAGCTTCGCGGAGTGGATCCACGGCGCGTTGCCGCACCCGCCCACCCGCGACGACCTCGACTACCACCTGTCCACGGTGTTCCCGCCGGTCCGGCCGCGCGGCTACTTCGAGGTCCGCTACCTCGACGCGCAGCCCGGCCAGGACTGGATGCTGCCCGCGGGTGCGCTGATCGCGCTGTTCCGTGATGAATCCACTGTGGACAAGGTGTTGGCGATGACGTCCCCGGCGGTCGGCCGGTGGGTGCAGGCCGCGCGGCACGGGCTGCTGGACCCGGCGTTGGCGCGCAGCGCCCGCGACGTGTTCGAGCTGGCGTGCCGGCACCTGGAGGAGGAACCGGACAGCCCGGCCGGACTGGCCGGGCGGCTGGCCGACTTCGTGGCGCGGCGGCTCGCCGCGCCCGCCGACCGCTGACGAAACCGGAGGTGACCGGTGGAAAGCACGCAAGATCTGGTGGATCTGGGGATCGCCGACCTGCGCGCGCACGTGGCCGCGGAACTCGCGCGCACCCGGCAGCGCAGCGCCGAGCTGACCGATTCGGTCGACGACGAGGACCTCGTGAAGCAGCATTCGCCGCTGATGTCGCCGCTGGTCTGGGACCTGGCGCACGTCGGCAGCCAGGAGGAGTTGTGGCTGGTGCGCGACGTGGGCGGAGCGCCGGCGATCCGCCCGGAGATCGACGACCTCTACGACGCGTTCCAGCACGCCAGGGCTGACCGCCCGCAGCTGCCGCTGCTGGGCCCGGCCGAGGCGCGCGAGTACGTCGCAACGGTGCGCTCGAAGGTCTTCGACCTGGTCGACCGCGTCCCGCTGGAGGGGCGGCGGCTGGTCCAGCAGGCGTTCGCCTTCGGCATGATCGTGCAGCACGAGCAGCAGCACGACGAGACGATGCTGGCCACCCACCAGCTGCGGGACGGGCCACCGGCCCTCGCGGCCGAGCCGCCACCATCCGATGTGGACGTGCTGCCGCCCGAGGTGTTCGTGCCCGGCGGGCCGTTCACCATGGGCACCTCCGCGGAACCCTGGGCGCTGGACAACGAGCGACCGGCGCACCAGGTCCACGTCGACGACTTCTACCTCGACAGCGCCCCGGTCACCAACGGCGCGTACCTGGCGTTCATCGACGCCGGCGGCTACGACGACCCGCGCTGGTGGAGCGACGCGGGCTGGGCGCACCGGCAGCGGGCCGGGCTGCGGGCGCCGCGGTTCTGGTGGCTGGAGGGCGACCGGTGGCTGCGCCGCCGGTTCGGCCACGTCGAGCCGGTGCCGCCGGAGGAGCCGGTGGTGCACGTCAGCTTCCACGAGGCCGAGGCGTACGCGGCGTGGGCGGGCAAGCGGCTGCCCACCGAGGCCGAGTGGGAGAAGGCCGCGCGGTTCGACCCCGCGAGCGGCCGGTCCCGGCGGTACCCGTGGGGCGACGCCGACCCGCGTCCCGAGCACGCCAACCTGGGGCAGCGGCACCTGCGGCCGGCGCCCGCCGGGGCGTATCCGGACGGGGCGGCGCCGTGCGGCGCGCGGCAGCTCATCGGCGACGTCTGGGAGTGGACGGCGACCGACTTCTCGCCGTACCCGGGGTTCTCGGCGTTCCCGTACCGCGAGTACTCCGAGGTGTTCTTCGGGCCCGACTACAAGGTGCTGCGCGGCGGCTCGTTCGGCACCGACGCCACCGCGTGCCGCGGCACCTTCCGGAACTGGGACTACCCGATCCGGCGGCAGATCTTCGCCGGCTTCCGGTGTGCCCGGACGCCCGGACGAGGGGAGTGCGACTGACCGATGTGCCGGCACGTGGGATATCTGGGGCCAGCCGTGTCGCTGGCGGAACTGCTGCTCGAACCGGCCCATTCGCTGCTGGAGCAGACGTGGGCGCCCAATGACATGCGCGGCGGCGGCACGATCAACGCCGACGGCTTCGGCGTCGGCTGGTACCGGCCGGACGGCGCGGTCGCCCGCTACCGGGCCGCCGTTCCGATGTGGACGGACGAATCGTTCCGGCAGACGGCCGCGGACGTGCGCAGCGGCGCGGTGGTCGCGGCGGTCCGCTCGGCGACCGCCGGCATGCCGGTGACTCCGGGCGCGTGCGCGCCGTTCACCGATGACACCTGGCTGTTCAGCCACAACGGCCGGGTCACCGGCTGGCCGGATTCGCTGGCGAAGCTCGCCGCCGGGCTGGAGGTCGTGGACATGCTGACGCTGGAGGCGGCCACCGACTCGGCGTTGCTGTGGGCGCTGCTGCGGCAGCGGCTGGCAGACGGCGAGGAGCCGGACCGGGCGGTGCGGGAGCTGGTGTGCGAAGTCGTCGCCGCCGCACCGGATTCGCGGCTGAACCTGCTGCTCTCCGACGGTGCCCGGCTGATCGCCACCACCTGGACGCACGCGTTGTGGGTGCGCCGGTCGGAGGAGTCGGTGGCGGTGGCGTCGGAGCCGTTCGGCCCGGAAGCCGGGTGGGTCGAGGTCCCGGACCGGTGCCTGCTCGTCGCGGACACCGCGGATGCGCGGGTGACGTCGTTGTCGGAGTTGTCGATGGGGGAGCGATGAGCGAGCCGGAACTTCTCGTCCGATTCACCGAGGAAGACGCGGCCCGGGCGCTGCGCACCGATGCCCGCGAGGGGTTGACGGACAGCCCGAAGTGGTTGTCTCCCAAGTGGTTCTACGACGCGGCGGGCAGCGACCTCTTCGAGCGGATCACGGCCCTGCCGGAGTACTACCAGACCCGCGCCGAGCAGCAGATCCTGCAGCGGCGCGCGCTGGAGATCGCCGAGATCACCGGCGCGGCCACCCTGGTCGAGCTCGGGTCCGGCTCGTCGGAGAAGACCAGGCTGCTGCTGGACGCGCTGCGCAAGACCGAGACCCTGGAGCGGTTCGTGCCGCTGGACGTGTCCGGGTCGGCGCTGCGCGCCGCCGCGGAGTCCATCGCGCTGGACTACCCGGAACTCCGGGTGCGCGGCGTCGTCGACGACTTCACCAGCGGCCTGTCCGCGCTGGACGCGGGGGCGGGCCGGCTGGTCGCGTTCCTGGGCGGCACGATCGGGAACCTGCTGCCGGCCGAGCGCGCGGGTTTCTTCGCCGCGGTGCGCGCGGCGCTGCGGCCGGGCGAGTGGCTGCTGCTGGGCACCGACCTGGTGAAGGATCCCGGGCGGCTGGTGCGCGCCTACGACGACGCGCAGGGCGTGACCGCGGAGTTCAACCGCAACGTGCTGCGGGTGCTCAACCGGGAACTCGGCGCCGACTTCGCGCCCGAGCGGTTCCGGCACGTGGCTCTGTGGAACGCCGAGCAGGAGTGGATCGAGATGCGGCTGCGGGCCGACCGGCCGATGCACGTGCGGCTGCCGGAGCTGGGGCTGGGCGTGGACTTCGCCGAGGGAGAGGAGATCCGCACCGAGATCTCGGCGAAGTTCCGGCACGGCCGGGTCCGCGACGAGCTGGCGGTGGCCGGATTCGAGCTGCGCCACTGGTGGCTGGACGACGCCGAGGAGTTCGCGCTGTCGCTGGCCGAGGCGCGGTAGAGCCGATCGGTGAATTGGGCGGTGATCACCCCACCAGCGGGTGATCGCGGTGGCGCGCGCGGGCGGCATCACGAGTATTGCGGTGTCAGCGTCCGATTTTCCCAGAAAGGGACGGTTTCGATGCGTCTACGCGCAACTGTCGCCGCCGCACTCGGTGCGGCCGGTCTGCTGCTGTCGCTGCCCGGTTCTGCGCTCGCGGCGGACGGCGAATTCAGCTACTGGGTCGAGGGGACCAACGCGTACCACCAGCGCGCGCTCCTCGACCCGGCCGGGCGGCTCTGCCACCGGCTCGACCTGCCGAACCCGGAAGCCCCGGCCTACGGGGTGCGCAACAACACCGACGCAACGGCGATCGTCTTCCTGGACTCGAACTGCTCCAGCGACGTGTACTACTACATCCTGCAGCCGGGGCAGCAGGCCCCGCGCGACGTCGCGGTGCGTTCCGTGACCTTCTCGCGCTGATCGTCGCAGCGAACCGCACCCGCCCGGCTTCCGGGCGGGTGCGGTTCTGCTATCCGGAGCCGAGTCGCGGTCTCGCCGGGCCGCTGGGGATGCTGAGGCAGCCCATGCACGGCATGCCGGCCGGTTGCGCGGACACCTCGGCGACGTTCGTGGGGATCTCCACGCCGCAGTACGTGAGCCAGCGCTCCGGGGTGCCGGCCTCGGGGGCGACCGCGAGGTGTGCCTGGCGGCTGGCTTCGCTGACGGTCCCGAAGGCGAAGCGCACCACCACGGTGCGGGTCATGACGGGATTCCGTTGAGCCGCTCGGCCGCTCGCAGGCAGTCCGGGCAGGTCGGCCACAGCCAGTCCAGTTCGGTGCGCCCGGCCGTGGAAACGGTCCGCTCGCAAAGGGCGTTGATGGATTCCCCGTCCTGATGGCGCCGCCCGCCCGGCAGCGTTCCCGCGACGGCGTGCCGCTGCTGCTCGGCAGGTTGCCAGTGGTGCTTCGGTCGAAACATCTTCCCCACCTCCGCGGACGGGACTGGCGCGCAGGGGACGCGTGACGCCCGGTGGACGGGCAATGACCCGTTCGGCCCAACGCCTTCCTGCGACAATGATCGACCATTCACCCGAACGGCGGGCGAATCGGGGGTGCCGTGCACGCACAGTGTTCAAAATCGGGTGACGCCGACGGTGGCGCTCCCGCCAGGCGCAGGCGTCCGGCCCCGGTCTTCCGCAATTTCAATGGAAATCGGACCTTCGATTTCCATTGAAATTGCGGCACCGGGCACCGGGCACCGGGCACCGGGCACCGGGCACCGGGCACCGGGCACCGGGCACCGGGCACCGGCAGTGGGCAGTGGGGGCCTGGTCGATCGTGTCGGCGAGCGCCGTCGGGACCGTCGTGATCGGTTTGGGATCCGTTGCGCCCGGGGTGCGTCGTTTTGCGGAGAGGGGCGCGGGGCGTGAGCGCGGTGCGGGGGACGGTGAAGGCCGTTTTTCGCTGCTGTGGCGGCGAATCGGGGTTTGGGCCGACCGCGCACCGACAGCCACTGGGGGGAGGTGCCGTCAGTGCGCGGCCAGCGGCCCAAGGCTACACCCGGCGCCGCGGTGTCCTTCTCCGGCGGGCGCGAACTTGCGGCTGGGACTGGGAAAGCGGTCGGATCGCGCCGCTTCGGGGCAGGAACAGCAGGGCGGCCGCTCCGGCGAGCAGCGCGCAGGCGGCGGCCACCAGGGCGCCCAGGTGCAGCCCTTCGACGAGCAGCCGTGCGCTGACGTCGAAGGCCGGTTGCCGGAGGTCGATCGGGAGCCGGTCGATGATCGACAGATCTCCGCTGGACAGCGGGCCGATCGCGGCCGCCGGGAGCGTCGGGAGCCGGGTGGGCAGTTCCGCCCGCAGGTGCGAGACGAGCAGCGTGCCGCAGGCCGCGACGCCGAACACGCTGCCCAGCTGCCGGAAGGTGTTGGAAATTCCCGATGCGGCACCGGCTTGCTCGGGCGGAACCGCGCTCAGCAGCGCCACGGTGGCCGGCGCGCCGACCAGCGAGACCCCGGCGCCGAGCAGCGCGAGCGCCCACCAGTACTGCTCATAGCCGGTGCCGACGCCGAGCCTGGTGAGGGCCAGCAGGCCGATGGCGGTCAGCGCCGAACCGGCGACGATCGGCGGCCGCGGCCCCAGCTTCGCGGCCAGCACGCTGGCCAGGTACGAGAAGATCATGATCGCCAGGTTCAGCGCGAGGAACCGCAGTCCGGCCGCCGCCGCGCTGAGCCGGTTCACCTGCTGCAGGTAGAGCGTCAGCAGGAAGATGCCGCCGTAGAGGCCGAGCAGGCCGAACAGGTTGACCGCCCCGGCGACCAGCACCACCGGGCTGCGGAACAGCCGGATCGGCACCATCGGGTCGGGATGCCGCAGCTCCCAGCGCACGAAGACGACCAGCCCGGCCGCGGCGACCACTAGCGCGACCACGACGGGCGTGGCCGTCCAGTCGCGCCCGCCTTCGATCAGCGCGTAGGTGAGCGCGGCGATCGACGCGGCGAAGAGCAGCTGTCCCAGTGGATCGAGCGAACGAGTCCCTTGTGGACGGTGTGCCGGGAGCAGGCGTCGGAGGGCGAGCGTGGCGGCCACGCCGACCGGGATGTTCACCCAGAAGATGCTCGGCCAGCCGAAGGCTTCGACCAGTGCGCCGCCGAGCAGCGGTCCGACCGCGAGCGCCAGCCCGCCGATGCCGGCCCAGGTGCCGATGGCCTTCGAGCGCGCTCGCGGATCCGGGAACACCGTGCTGATCAGCGCCAACGACACCGGGATGAGCACGGATCCCGCTGCGCCCTGCAGGATTCGCGCCGCCAGCAATGCCTCGAAGGTCGGCGCGAGAGCGCAGAGCGCGGAGGCGGCGGTGAACGCGACGAGCCCGCCGAGGAACAGCCGCCGGTGGCCGAAGCGGTCGCCGAGGGTGCCCGCGGTGAGCAGCAGCCCGGCGAGCATGAGCGTGTAGCCGGCGATGATCCACTGCAGATCGCCGACGCCGACGCCGAGGTGCGCCTGCACGTCCGGCAGGGCGATGGCGACGATCGTCGCGTCGAGCTGGACCAGGAAGACGCCGCTGCTGATCAGCGCCAGCAGCAGTCGTGGATGGCGTTCGGGGACAAGGGAATTCGGCATTCGGGAGAACCTCGCGGAGTGATCGGACGGCGCGAGCGCGCCGCCGCGAACGCTAACTGAATGATGCTCAGTCAGTCAATGAGCGTGGCTCAGTGAGTGTCGTTCAGTCGGGTGCTATGCTGGCGCCCGCCGCACAGCAGGAAGGTCGCCGAGATGTCCGCACGAATGCCGGCACGCCGCCGCCGGGTGACGATGAGCCCCGAGGACCGGCGCGAAGCGATCCTGCGGGCCGGGACCGAGGTCTTCTCGACCACGGGTTTCGCGCGGGCGACGATGGCGGAGGTCGCCCGGGCGGGCGGGATCGCCCAGGGCACCATCTACCTCTACTTCGAGTCGAAGGAACACCTGCTCGCCGCCGTCTGGGAGCGCTACGTCGAAGGCATCCTGGAGATCGCGGACCGGGTGCTCGCCGGCGACGGGTCGAGGTGGTCCACATTGGATGAACTGTGGGCGGCGCTGCTGGACCACGCGGTGCGCAACGCCGAACTGCACCGCACGGTCTACGGTTCGGCCAACGCCAAGGCCCTGGAGCTGTGCAAGGAGATCAACCGCCGGGTGATCGACCGCATCTGCGACTTCGTCGCCGACGGCGTGCCCGACGGCACCTTCGCGCCGGACGCCCCCACGGCGTTCCGGATCGTCTACCACGGCGTGGACGGCCTCCTCGACGAACTGATCGCCACCGGGGCGGAGATCGACGTCGCGGATCTGACGAAGCGGACCCAGGACCTGACCCGCCGAACCCTGAGCCCTCGGCCCTGAGGGGTTCAGGATCCGCTGTGCAGATCCCGCGCCAGCAGCGCGACGTGCAGTGACACCAGGGATTCCGGCGCGCTCAGCGACACGCCCAGCAGCTGCTCGATGCGTGCCAGCTGGGCGTAGTAGGCGGTCCGGGAGAGGTGCGCCGCCGCCGCTGCCGCGGACTTGTTCCCGCCGTGGCGGCACAGCGATCGCAATGCGTCCAGCAGTCGTTCGTTGGACATGATCGGCCCGAGCTCCCGTTCCGCGAACGCGATCAGTCGCTCGTCGCCGCGCAGCAGGTGCAAGAGTCCGCGCAGCCGCACGTCGTCCAGCCGGTGGAACTCGCGGTCTCCGTCGTCGATGTGCAGCGCCGCCTCCGCGACCTGCGCGGCCTCGGTCAGCGTCCGGCGCGCCCCGGCGATCGAGCCGACGACGCTGCCGGCCGCCACCACCACTTGCAGCGACTGCGTGCCCGTGGACCGGCGGACATCCGCCGCCAAGCGGGTCAGCACGGCATCGGCGTGGGGCGTCCGCAGCGCCACCAGGGCTTGGACGGTGACGTCGTCGACGACGCCCACCAGCACCGGCAGCTTCGCCTTGCGCGCGGCGAGCGCCGTCGCCTCGGCGAGATCCCGCAGCGCCTGCTGGGTTTCCAGCGCCGGCGCGACCGTCGTCGTGGTGCGCGGGCGGACCGCGATGCCCACCAGCGGGCCGTCGAGCGGCACGCCGACGCCCGCGGACCGGGCCGCCAGATCGGCGGTATCGGCGTTGCCCGCGAGCAGTTCGGTGATCAGCGTGCGGTGCGTCTGGCGCTCCAGGCTCTCCCGGTCGCGGGTCGCCAGCCGGTTCACCGCCAGCGCCGACGCCGCCCGCTCGGCGACCACGACGTGCCGGTGCGGCGGCTCCGGCCCGAGCATCACCAGCCGCCCCCAGTCGTCGCCGCGAGCCCCGACCACGGTGGTCAGCCACCGCTGGTCCGGGTCGTAGGAGGTGCGGCCGGACTGCACCACCGAGCGGGACCGCTCCGCCCACTCCGCCAGCAGCGCCCCCGGGTCCTGACCGGCTGAGTCGTAGGCCAGCACCTGGTGGGCGAGCGTCTCCAGCACCACCGGGCGGCCGGCGATCCGCGCCGCTTCCCGCAGCACCGACGCGGGTTCGGCGCCCGAGGTGGTCAGCGCGGTGAACGTTTCGTGGATGGCGTGCGTCGCGCGCAGCTCGGCCAGCTGGGCGTCGCGGATCCGGGCGATCACCGCCTCGGTGACGGCCACGAACTTCGTCTCCTCCGACAGCGTCACCAGCGGCAGGTCGTGCCGGTGCGCCGCGTCCACCAGGGCCGTCGGCACCCGGTCGCGCCACCGGCGCACCAGCTCCACGACCAGCCCGCACGCCCCGACCGCGGCGAGCTCGTCGACGTAGCGCACCAGCTGCGCGGGCTCCTCGGGGAGCGCGATGCCGGTGGTCAGCACCAGCTCGCCGCCGCTGAGCAGCGGGGCGATGTCGGCGATCTCCGCGACGTGCACCCAGCGCACCCGCCCGTCCAGGCCGGAGGCACCGGCCACCACCCGCGGCTTGCCGCGCCGCAGGACCGGCAGCTCCAGCACCTCGGACACGGTCGGCAGCGCCAGCACGTCCGGCGAGGTCGGTTTCATCGCGGCATCCATGGTGCACAAACCGTAATGCCTGCGGCACCAGATGAGTACAGGTTGTCCGTGGAAGCGGCCGCCGCGGCCGACCAGACTGGCCGCAGCGGCACGCACGACCGCCGCGGAAGAACCGGCCGCCCTGGAGGGAAGAGGACGCTGATGACGGAATCCTTGCTGGCCAGGCACCGCGCCGCCATGCCCAGCTGGCTGGCGCTCTACTACGACGAGCCCATCGAGATCGTCGCGGGCGAGGGACGGCACGTCACCGACGCCGACGGCAACACCTACCTGGACTTCTTCGCCGGGATCCTGACCAACGCCATCGGCTACGACGTCGCCGAGATCAGCGACGCGATCCGCCGCCAGGTCGACACCGGCATCCTGCACACCTCGACGCTCTACCTGATCCGGCAGCAGGTGGAGCTGGCCGAGCGGATCGGCGAGCTGTCCGGGATGACCAACCCCAAGGTGTTCTTCACCGGCTCCGGCACCGAGGCGAACGAGACCGCGCTCATGCTCGCCACCCAGTACCGGCGCAGCAACCAGGTCCTCGCGCTGCGCAACTCCTACCACGGGCGGGCCTTCGGGACCCTCGGCGTGACCGGCAACCGCGGTTGGTCGGCCAGCTCGTTGTCGCCGGTGAAGGTCAGCTACGTGCACGGCGGCTACCGCTACCGCAGCCCGTTCCGGGACCTCTCCGACGCCGACTACATCGCCGCCTGTGTCGACGACCTGCGCGAGGTCATCGAGACCACCACCGCCGGCGACGTGGCCTGCATGATCGCCGAGCCGATCCAGGGCGTCGGCGGCTTCGCCACCCCGCCCGACGGGCTGTTCGGCGCCTTCGCCGAGGTCCTGGAGGAGTACGGGATCCTGCTGATCTCCGACGAGGTGCAGACCGGCTGGGGCCGCACCGGCGAGCACTTCTGGGGCATCCAGGCGCACGGCGTGGTGCCCGCGGCGATGACCTTCGCCAAGGGCCTGGGCAACGGGCTGGCCATCGGCGGGGTGGTCGCGGAGGCGGAGCTGATGGACTGCCTGACCGCCAACTCGATCTCCACCTTCGGCGGCAACCCGATCTCCACCGCCGGCGCCGGGGCCGCCCTGGCCTACCTGCTCGACCACGACCTGCAGGGCAACGCCGCGAAGCTCGGCGCCCAGCTGCTCGACGGCCTGCGGGCGCACGCCCAGCGGTGCCCGCTGATCGGCGACGTGCGGGGCAAGGGCTTGATGATCGGCGTCGAGCTCGTCGAACCCGGCACCCGCACGCCCGCCGCCGCGTCGGCCACGCGGGTGATGGACCTGGCGAAGCGGCACGGGCTGTTGGTAGGCAAGGGCGGGCTGCACGGGAACGTCCTGCGCCTGGCGCCGCCGATGACGCTGACCGAGGAGGAGGCGGCGCAGGCGCTGCAGATCCTCACCGAAACAATCTCGCTGGCCGAGCAGGAGCTCCACGCATGACAGAACTGATCAGGCACTGGATCGCGGGCAAGCCCGCCGACGTGGCCCCGCAGCGCAGCGGGGAGGTCTTCGACCCCGCCACCGGGCAGGTGACCAAGCGGGTCGCGTTCGCCGGGGAGTCCGATGTGGACGCCGCGGTCACGGCGGCCGCCGAGGCGCTCAAGAGCTGGCGGCGCGCGTCGCTGGCGAAGCGGTCCAACGTGCTGTTCGCCTTCCGCGAACTGCTCAACCAGCGCAAGGGCGAGCTGGCCGAGATCATCACCGCCGAGCACGGCAAGGTCGTCTCCGACGCCGCCGGCGAGGTGCAGCGCGGCTTGGAGAACGTCGAGTACGCCTGCGGCATCCCCAACCTGCTCAAGGGCGGCTTCTCGGAGAACGCCTCGACGAGCGTGGACGTGCACTCGGTGCGGCAGCCGGTGGGCGTCGTCGGGGTGATCTCGCCGTTCAACTTCCCGGCCATGGTGCCGCTGTGGTTCGTGCCGGGCGCCATCGCCTGCGGCAACGCCGTGGTGCTCAAGCCAAGCGAGAAGGACCCGTCGGCGGCGAACTTCATCGCCGGGCTGTGGCAGGAGGCCGGGCTGCCCGACGGCGTGTTCAACGTGGTGCACGGCGACAAGGTCGCGGTCGACGCGCTGCTGGCGCACCCGGTGGTGAAGGCGGTGTCGTTCGTCGGCTCCACGCCGGTGGCGCGCTACGTCTACGAGACCGGCACCGGCAACGGCAAGCGGGTGCAGGCGCTCGGCGGGGCGAAGAACCACATGGTGGTGCTGCCCGACGCCGACCTCGACCTGGCCGCGGACGCCGCGGTGTCGGCGGGGTTCGGCTCGGCGGGGGAGCGGTGCATGGCGATCTCCGCGGTCGTCGCCGTCGACCCGGTCGGCGACGAGCTCGTCGCCAAGATCGCGGAGCGGATGGCCAAGCTCAGCGTCGGCGACGGGCGCCGCGGCTGCGACATGGGCCCGCTGGTCACCGCCGCCCACCGGGACCGCGTGACGTCCTATGTGGACGCCGGTGTCGAGGCGGGTGCGGAGCTGGTGGTGGATGGGCGCGGCGTGCGGGTCGACGGCGGGGACGACGGGTTCTGGCTGGGGCCGACGCTGTTCGACCGCGTGGGCACCGACATGTCGATCTACACCGACGAGATCTTCGGCCCCGTCCTGTCGGTGCTCCGGGTGCCGGGCTACGACTCGGCGATCGAGGTGCTCAACAACAACCCGTACGGCAACGGCACGGCGGTGTTCACCGAGAACGGCGGCGCCGCGCGGCAGTTCTGCGAGGAGGTCGAGGTCGGCATGATCGGCGTGAACGTGCCGATCCCGGTGCCGGTGTCGTACTACTCGTTCGGCGGCTGGAAGGACTCGCTGTTCGGCGACGCGCACGCCTACGGCCCGGACGGCATCCAGTTCTACACCCGCACGAAGGTGGTCACCACGCGGTGGCCGGACCCGTCCCACGGCGGCGTCAACCTCGGGTTCCCGCAGAACAGCTGAAGTCGGGCCGCGCGCCCTCCCGGCAGGTGTCGTGAGTGGCAGTGGTCGCCCCGGCGGCCACGTCCACTCACGACACCTGCGCGACAACGGTGCAACAGCTGAATAAAGGAGTGGCATGTCGGAGCTGATCTACCTCAGTGCGACCGAAGCGCGCGCGTTGTTCGCCAAGCGCGCGTTATCACCGGTGGAGCTGCTGCAGGCGCTGATCGAGCGCACCGAGCAGGTCGAGCCCACGGTGAACGCCTTCACCGAGCGGCTCTTCGACGAGGCCCTGGCGGCCGCCGCGCAGGCCGAGGCCCGGTACCTGGGCAAGGGGCCCGCGCCCCGGCCGCTGGAGGGGATCCCGGTCGCCGCCAAGGAGAAGCACGCCATCGCGGGCCGGTCGCTGACCGAGGGATCCTTGATCAACAAGGGCGGCGTGGCCGCCGAGAACGCCCCGGTCATCGACCGAGTCCTGGACGCGGGCGGCATCATCCACGCCCGCACCACCACGCCGGAGTTCAGCATCTCAGCGTTCACCCACACGCCGATGTGGGGCGTCACCCGCAACCCGTGGAACCCGGACTACACGCCCGGCGGCTCCTCCGGCGGGTCCGCCGCCGCGCTCGCCGCCGGAACGGCACTGCTGGCCACGGCCTCCGACATCGGCGGCTCCACCCGGATTCCCGCCGCCTTCACCGGAATCGTCGGGTTCAAGGCCCCCTACGGCCGGATTCCCGGCACTCCGCCGCTGTCGATGGACTTCTACCGCGGCGACGGCCCGCTGGCCCGCACCGTCGACGACGCGATCCTGTTCGCCAACGCGCTGATCGGCCCGGACCCGCGCGACCACACGTCGTTGCGGCCCCGCATCGCGCTGCCCACCGAGTACGAACCGGCCGCCGGGATGCGGGTGGCGCTGTGCGTGCGCCTCGGTGACTACGACGTCAAGCCCGACGTCGAGCGAAACACCCGCGCGGTCGCCGACGCGCTGGCGCAGGCCGGTGTGGTCGTGGAGGAGATCGAACTGCCCTGGACCCGCGCGGAGATCGGCCGGGCCACCGGCAAGCACTTCGGCACCATCTTCGGCGCGCTGGTCCAGGACGTCGTCGGCGACCGGCGCGACCTCGTCGCGCCCTACACCGCGGCGTTCCTGGGCTGGGCGGCGAAGGCCGCGGACCGGGGCGGCTTCCTCGACGGGCTGCGGATCGAGACCCGCATGCAGCGCGAGCTCGCCGAGGCGATGTCCGGTTTCGACGCCCTGCTGTGCCCGACCGCGGCGATTCCGGCGCTGCCGGCCGGGGACGACCTGATCGGCGAGTTCGAAGTGGACGGTCACCGCTTCGCCCGGTACTCCGACGCGACGCTGACGACCCCGTTCAACATCAACAACCGGTGTCCCGTGCTCGCGGTGCCGAGCGGCCACGGCGACAACGGCGTGCCCACCGGTGTGCAGATCGTCGGCCACACCTACGACGACGCCACGGTGTTCCGGCTGGGCAAGGAACTGGAGCGGGTCCGGCCGTGGGCGTACACGGAAAGCCACCGCCCGGCGCTCTAGCGCGACGCCGATCGCTCGGCGGAGGCGATGCCGGCCTCGCCGGGCGGATCGTCGGAACGAGTCGAGGGCCCCGCCCGGGACGATCGGCAACCGGTGATCTCCGGCGAGATCGCGGTACCCGGCGCGGGGGCTCGGGGCATCTCCTACGCTCGCGGGCATGCCCGCACTCAGTCCTCGGTCCGTCCTGGAAGGCCGCAGCACCAACCGCGCGCCGATACCGCTGATCATCGGCTTGGTCGTGTCCGGTTTCTGCCTGCTGCTGGCGCTGGCCTTCTACCTGCTGCAGGGCGGGCCGGTGAACGTGGTGATCGGCACCGCGCTGGCGCTGCCGACCGCCGTCGTGCTCATCGGTCTGATCCTGCTCATCGACCGGCTGGAGCCGGAGCCGCAGCTCAACCTGTGGCTGGCGTTCGGCTGGGGCGCCGGGGTGGCCATCATCGGCGCACTGGTCGTGAACACCGGCAGCGAGATCCTGATGGCTCCGGCGCTGGGCGCGGAGGCCGCCTCGGTGGTCACGGTGTCGATCGTCGCGCCGGTGGTCGAGGAGAGCTTCAAGGGTGCGCTGCTGCTGTACCTGCTGTGGGTGCGGCGGCACGAGATCGACGGGCCGACCGACGGCATCGTCTACGCCGGGATGTGCGGGCTGGGCTTCGCGCTGGTCGAGAACGTCCTCTACTACATGCAGGGCCTGGGCGCCGAGACCGGTGAGATCTGGGGCACGGTGCTGATCCGCGGCGTGATCGCGCCGCTGGGACACCCGATGTACACCGCGATGACCGGGCTCGGCGTCGCCTACGCCGCGACGCACCGGGGCGTGGGCCGGTTCTTCGCCGTGGTCGGCGGTTGGTGCGGGGCGGTCTTCCTGCACGCCCTGTGGAACGGCAGCCTGACGTTCGCGGGCTTCCCGGGCATGGTGGTGGCGTATCTGGTGCAGTTCCTGGTGCTGATCGCGCTGGTCGTGATCGTGGTGCTGGACCGCAAGCGGCTGGTGCACCTGATCCGCAAGTACCTGCCCGCCTACATCCCGAGCGGCCTGGTGCAGCCGCGGGACGTGCAGATGCTCGGCAGCCTCGCCGGCCGCCGGCAGGCGAGACACTGGGCGCGCGCGCAGGCGGGCGCGACCGGGGCGCGGGCGATGGGCGACTACCAGCTGGCGGCCACCGAACTCGCACTCTTGCACGCGCACGCCGAGAAGGAGACGATCCCGCCGGAGAAGTTCTTCGCCAGGCGGGAGGCGATCTTGGGGTTGATGCGGGCTGCACGGGACGCCTTCTTCCGGCGGCTGCCGCAGGCGCCTCCGCCGCCGTGGGCCCGCCAGGAGCGGTCGGGCTTCTTCGCGCCGCCCGCGCAGCTCGCGGCGGGCCAGCTGCCGGCCTACCAGCCGCGCGCCCGCAGCCGCCCGGGCCCGCAGCCGCCCGGCGGGCACCGGCCGCCGGGACGTCCGCCGCAGCCGCCGGGGCCGAACGGCCCGCGCCCCGGCGGTCCCTGGGGCCCGAGGTGAGCGTCAGATCGTGCGGATTCGCGGCCACAGCGCGGGCCACGGCTGCAACGGGTCCTGGTAGAGCGTGATCGTGTTGCCCTCCGCCACGTTCACCAGGCCCGTCTCGACCTCGCCGAGTTCCCGCGATCGTCCGAAGTGGACCGAAAGCGGGTTCCCGCTCCCGACGTAGAGCACGGAGTCGGCGGTTTCCGGTGGTGCCCCGAAGAACCAGTAGCCGCGGTGCGGGCTGTAGGCGCGGGGCAGGCCCGCTTTCCGGCCGAGGACGTCGAGCGCTCCCGCCAGGTAGTAGTTCTCGGCGACGATCGCCGTGCGGCGCTGCTGCTCGGCCGGGAGCGCTCGGTAGGCGCGGGCGACCGCTTCGGTGAGTTCGGGCCAGCCGGTTTCGTAGAGGCGGACGTAGCTCGGCAGCTCGGGATGGCGGGCCAGGAAGCCCAGCGGGTAGACCGGCAGCAGCGACAGCGGCAGGACCGCCGAGAGCAGGTAGGCGGGCCACAGCAGCTTTCCCATGCGGCGCTGCAAGCCGGTGGCCGCCGCGGCGAACAGCAGCCCGAACAGGCCCGCGACGTAGTTCGGTCGGCCGCCAGCGGCCAGGAAGAACAGGAACACCGCGATCGCGGCCCAGCCGAGGAATCGGAACGGCAGCAGCTCCGGGGCCCGCAGGAGCCGCAGGGCGCCGTAGCAGCAGCACGCGGCGCCCACCAGCAGGCCCGCGTAGAACAGTGCCGTCGGCACCATGAGCAGCCGGTCGTTCTCGTTGTTCACCGCGGTGCCCATCGCGAGGGCGGGCCAGCCGTGGCGGGCCTGCCACCACAGCGTCGGGGCCGCCGTGACCAGCGGGATCGCGGCGGCGAGCCACAGCGCCGGCCGGGCGAAGAGGGATCGCGGGCCGGTGATCGCGATGCTCACCAGCAGCGCCGCGATCAGCACGAGCACCTGGAACTTCGTCTGCACCGCCAGGGCGGTGATCAGGCCGACGCCGAGCAGCAGCCGGTCGCGGTCGACACCGCCGTGCCGGAGCCGCGCCCAGCGGGCCAGCAACCAGAGGACGGTCGTCCACTGGAGCAGCTCCATCGTGGACGCCGTGAGCCAGTGGCCGTTGAGCAGGATCCACGGCGAGAGCGGATACGCCGCTGCGGCGAGGACCTGGGCACGCCGGCTCCCGCCCAGCTCCCGCGCCATGAGCGCCGTGACGATCGCGCCGAGCGCCGTGGCGACGGCCGGGAGCAGCCGGAAGGCGAACAGGGAACCGGGGAACGCCCGGTCCAGGAACGCGGCGAGGAGCGGGACCAGCGGCTGCTGGTCCATGTACCCCCAGTCGGGGTAGTACTTCCCGGCGGCCAGGAAGTAGAGCTCGTCGGTGACGTAGTCGTAGCGGGTCGCCAGGGCGAGCAGGAGCGCGAGGGTCGACGCGGCGACGACCGGCACCGCGGCGCGGGCGAACGGCGGGAGGGCGCGGGGGATGCGGTCGGTGGTCTCCGCGGCGGCGGTGCTGGAACTCGCGCTCATCTGCCCCCCTGGCCTCGCGCGTTTCGCGACGCAGTTTAGTTGCGGCACCGGGCCGCGGTGCCGATCTCGGGTTCCCGCGCGCGGCGCGGGCACGCCTGTTCGAACCGGCGGGCAACGACGTGCCGGGATTGCCGGATTGGGCTACAAACGGGCGCATGGCGGAAAACCCGAACGACGACCTGTCCGCCCTTCAGCCGGGCCAGGTCGAGTCCAAGGACAACGGGGAGCGGTTCGGCCGCTCGGCGGGCGGGTGCCTGGTGCAGCTGCGCCGCCGGATCTCCGAGCCGGGGTTCGTCGTCACCGTGGACGCCGAGCCGCGGCCGGACGTGCCGACCGAGCTGATCACCCACGAATGGGCGGCGGCCAACGCCGCGTTCGACCGGTACATGCACGAGTACTGACGCAACAGTCCACAAAGGAATTCTGGGTTCGAGCGCAAGTCTTCCTGTCGCCCGCAGGCGCGATGACTCGCGCTGGAGGTCTTGCGGCCACACCTGAGTTGGATTCAATATACGTTCCACTTCTGCCGCTTGTTGTATCCGCGCGTGTGGTGGGCTTGGGAGTTGGAAGTTTGTCATCGGCCGCGGTGGCCGGTCGACGGTTGATCTCAGCCGGCATGGGTAAGAGCCCTTGCCCGCACCCCAGCCTGATCATCTCCATGTGGCGCGGGGTCTACCGGTAGGTGTCGGGTGGAGGCGCATTGTGAGGAAGACCATCGTTGAGATCGCAGCCTTGAAAGCTCGGCAGGCTCGCCGCCGTGCGGACTGGAATCACAAGCTCACCACCGATCTGGCCCACAACCACGGCTTGATCGCGGTAGAGGACTTGAACGTTCGCAATATGATCCGCTCGGCACGCGGCACTGTCGAACAGCCCGGCCGCAACGTCCGTCAGAAGGCCGGACTGAATCGCACGATCGTTGATCAGGGATGGTTTGAGATCCGCCGTCAGCTTGGCTACAAGACCTGTGGCCGCGGTGGTGAGCTGGTCTTGGTACCGGCCTGTGGGACTTCGCAGACCTGCTCGAAGTGTCAGGTACGGGACCCCGAATCGAGGCAAGGATGTGGCCGCTTGTTTGCTTGTGTCCGATGTGGACACACCGAGCATGCCGACCGCAATGCCGCACTCAACATCCTTGACCGAGCTCTTAGCGCCGCCGGTCGGGCGGGATCTTCCACGAGCGGTCGCGGAAGATCGCAGAGCACGCGCAGTCCACTCTGTGGGCGAGGCTCCCGCATGGGTGGTCGGTTGCGTGAACCATCCCCCTGGTCACCGAAGGGTGGCTAGGAGGAATCTCTTGCTCTCGGGCGGGAGAGGACGTCAAGGGAAGGGGGCTGTCGCGTGAGCACCCCGCTGGTGAAGCTCAGGGACGTGCGCAAGTCGTTCGGTTCGGTGGAGGTGCTGCGCGGCATCGACCTGGAGGTCGACTCCGGCGAGGTGTGCTGCATCATCGGCCCCAGCGGTTGCGGCAAGTCGACGCTGCTGCGCTGGAACGTGTCGGGTTGGCGGCCCGGGAGGACGCCTACCCGGGCCAGCTCTCCGGCGGGCAGCAGCAGCGGGTGGCGATCGCCCGGGCGCTGGCCATGCGCCCCAAGGTGATGTTGTTCGACGAGCCGACCTCGGCGCTGGACCCCGAGCTGGTCGGCGAGGTGCTGGCGACCATGCGCGACCTGGCCGCCGACGGGATGACGATGCTGCTGGTCACCCACGAGATCGGCTTCGCCCGCGAGGTCGGCACCACGCTGGTCTTCATGGACGAGGGCACCATCGTCGAACACGGCGACCCGCGCGAGATCATCGCCGCCCCGAGCCACGAACGCACCAGGTCGTTCCTGTCGAAGGTGCTGTGACCCTGCGATCTCCAGCGAGGTTTTTCCAACCTCGTTCTGCGCGGCGGTGCGGGTAGCGGAACCTCAGAGGCTCCCTGGTCTGTGGGTGCCCTGACTTATGTATGTCCAATACACGGCGTCAGGGCCGTCCTCGCCAGGAAGCCTCTGAGAACCCGCGGCGGTGCCGGTTGCAAGGGTGGGCTATGCGCCTGCGGCGCATGCGACACCCCATCGACGTGCACCTTTGCGGCCCGCAGCTGCGGGTCGACCAGGATGAAAAGCGCTCATTGAAACCGGACCTCTGATTTCCCTTGAGATCGCGGGGTCCGACCATCCGGTGCAAATTCACGGACAGGGGCCGAGAGAATGACCGCAAGCAACCTGGACGCCCAGGTCGGCATCATCGGGACCGGCACGATCGGCAGCATGCTCGCCTGGCAGCTGGCGCGCCGCGGAGTCGACGTGCTGGCCTTCGAGCAGTTCTCGCCCGGCCACGACCGCGGCGCGGTGGGCGGCGAGACGCGCCTGTTCCGGCTCGCCTACGCCGAAGGCGCGCAGTACGTGCCACTGCTGCGCGATTCGCTGCGGCTGTGGCGGGAACTCGAAGCGGAGTCGGGGGACGGCATCCTCACGCAGTGCGGCGGTCTGGCGATCGGCGACCCCGCGGAGGATTACATCTCCGGGCTGGTCGAGAGCGCCCGCGAGACCGGGGTCGCGGTCGAGGTGCTGTCGAAAGACCAAGCCGCCCAACGGTATCCGCAGCACCGGCTGTGCGACGGCGAGGTCGCGGTGCTCGACGAGCAGGCCGGTTTCCTGCGCTGCGAGCAGGCTGTGCTGAGCGCCACCCGGGTAGCGGAAGGGGCCGGGGCGGGGGTGCTGCGCTACACGGAGGTCACCAGCATCGCCGAAGACGGCGACGGCGTTCTGGTGCACACCACGGGTGGCACGCATCGGGTCGGTGAAGTCGTGGTGTGCGCGGGCTCGTGGGCATCGCGGTTCCTGCCCGGGGCGCTGGCCGCGGCGGTGGAGCCCCGGCGGGTCCTGCTCACCTGGTTCGGGGCCGAGGCCATCGACGACTACCGGCCGGAGCGCTTCCCGATCTTCATCCACCACGACGGCGGAGTGCACGTCTACGGAACGCCCACAGTGGACGGTGTCATGGTGAAGGTCGCCGGGGCGGTCACCTCGCACGTGGTGCCGGAACCGGCGGCGGTCGACCGGCGGCACAGCCTCCCCGAGATCCGCACCATCGCGAGCGCGGTCCGGCAGATGCTGCCGGGCCTGCACCCGGAGCCGGTGCGGACGGACGCGTTCACCGACCTGTTCACCACCGACGGCAAGCCGCTGGTCGGCCGCATCGGCGATGGACGGGTCGTGCTGGCCACCGGGCACTCCGGGCGCGGCTTCAAGTACGCACCCGGCATCGCCGCGGTGGTGGCCGACGCGCTGACCGGCAAGGCCGACCTGCCGGGATTCCTTGCACCGGAACGGTTCTGAGGCCGTGACCCGCGTGCAACGGGCAGCCGACAGCGGCCACCTCCTCTCGGCCCAGGGCATATTGGCCGGGCGCCGGTTCGTGCTCCGCGACGTTCGGAGCCCGAGCCGAGCGGGCCTGGCGGCCATCCCCGAGGTATCGCGGGTGCCGGTCGGGCCGGGACACCGCAGACGCCCCGCGTGCTCCGGGCATTGCGCCTGACCTGTGGAAGCGGGACCGAGCCGGCAGCGGTTTCGCCGGGGACCGGGGCGGGTAGTGCGAGGGCAGCCCAGGACCGCAGTCGAAAGGATCAGCCATGACCACTGCGCGCGACATCATGCATGCGGGGGCTCAATGCATCGGCGAGGACGAAAGCCTGTACAAGGCCGCGCAGATGATGCGTGACCTGAAGGTCGGGTCGTTGCCGATCTGCGGCCGGGACGACCGGCTGCACGGCATCATCACCGACCGCGACATCGTCCTGCGCTGCTGCGCCGAAGGCCGCGACCCCGCCGGGATGAAGGCCGGCGAGCTGGCCCAGGGCAAGCCGTACTGGGTCGACGCCGGCTCCGACGTCGGCAAGGTGCTCTCGATGATGGAGGAGCACCAGATCCGGCGGCTGCCGGTGATCGCCGAACACCGGCTGGTCGGCATGATCAGCGAGGCCGACCTCGCCCGGCACCTGACCGACGAGCAGCTGGCGCACTTCGTGGAGAGCGTCTACGCGATGAAGTGAGCTCCCCCTCACCCGGCGCCCGGTCGCGGCCGGGTGCCGGCGTTCGCCCAGCTCCGACGCGTTCCGGCCAGCGCCCCGCAGACGAGCTATTTATCCTGGTCAGTGCCCTCCCTAGGAGTTCGGCGCGAAGGGGGCGGGGATACCAGATGACCACACGCGTCTTCGTGGTCGACGACCACGACGTGATCCGGCGGGGAATCGCCGCGCTGGTGGCCGCGGAGGACGACCTGGAACTGGTCGGCGAGGCCGCGACGGTCGCCGAGGCGCTGGCCTGGGTACCGAGGGCGCAGCCGCAGGTCGCCGTCCTGGACGTGCGGCTGCCCGACGGCAACGGCGTCGAGCTGTGCCGCGAACTGCAGTCGCAACTGCCCGAGCTGCGCTGCCTGATGCTGACCTCCTTCGACGACCACGACGCCCTGATGGACGCGATCATGGCCGGTGCCGCCGGGTTCGTGCTCAAGGGCGTGGTCAGCGAGGAGCTGGTCACCGCCATCCGCACCGCCGGGGCCGGGGAGTCGCTGCTGAGCCCCAAGAAGACCGAGGCGATGCTGGCCTGGCTGCGCCGCGAGCAGGAGCAGACCGACCCGCTGCGCGAGCTGACCGCCCGCGAGCGGCAGGTGCTGGAACTGATCGGCGAGGGGCTCACCAACCGGGAGATCGCCAGCCGCATGTTCCTCGCCGAGAAGACCATCAAGAACTACGTGTCCCAGATGCTGGCGAAGCTGGCCATGCGGCACCGCAGCGAGGCCGCGGTCCTGGCCACCGAGCTGCGGCTGGACCGCGATTCGCGCGGCAAGCGCTGAGCGGGGCGGAGGCCGTCATGTCGTCACAGCCGTCGGACGTCCCGTCCGCGGAGCTCGCCCTCGCCGGGCAGGAGAGCGATGAGGTGCTGCTGACGCGCCTGCTGATCGGGCTGCGCGAGCTGCGGGACGGCAACTTCCGCCGCCGCCTGGTGTTCTCCGGCGGCGGCCTGGCGACCGAGATCGCCACGGTGTTCAACGAGCTCGCCGAGCGCAACCAGTTCCTGGTCGGCGAGCTGCAGCGGGTCGGCGTCGCCGCGGAGCAGGGCGACTGGCCGATCCCGCAGATCGACTTCGACGGCTCCTCGCAGGGCGGCTGGACGATCGCCGCGAACTCGGTGAACGGGATGATCAGCACCCTGCTGGCGCCGATGGCCGAGCTGAACCGGGTGCTGGGGGCGCTGACCCGCGGCGACCTGTCGCAGCGGATGCCGCGGCGCGCGGCGGACGCCGCGCTGCCCGGCGAGCTGGCCGGGCTCAGCGGGGCCGTCAACGACATGCTGGACCAGCTGTCGCTGTTCGCGCAGGAGATCACCAGGGTCGCGCGGGAGATCGGCACCGAGGGCAAGCTCGGCGGCCAGGCGCAGGTACCGGGCCTGGTGGGCACCTGGCGGGACCTGGCCGACGCGGTGAACGGGATGGCCGCCGACCTCACCGGCCAGCTGCGCGACATCTCGCACGTCGCGAAGGCGGTCGCCGCCGGCGACCTGACCCGCAAGATCACCGTCGAGGTCTCCGGCGAGACGCGCGAGCTCAAAGAGACCATCAACACGATGGTCGACCAGCTGTCGGCGTTCGCCGAGGAAGTCACCCGGGTGGCCCGGGAGGTGGCCAGCGAGGGCAGGCTGGGCGGTCAGGCCGAGGTGCCCGGCGCGGCCGGTACCTGGCGCGGGCTGGTCGACTCGGTGAACTTCATGGCCAACAACCTCACCGTGCAGGTCCGCAACATCGCGCAGGTCGCCACCGCGGTCGCCCAGGGCGACCTGACGCAGAAGATCGACGTCGACGCCCGCGGCGAGATCCTGCAGCTGAAGAACACCATCAACACGATGGTCGACCAGCTGTCGGCGTTCGCCGACGAGGTGACCCGGGTGGCCCGCGAGGTCGGCACCGACGGCAAGCTCGGCGGTCAGGCGCGGGTGCACGGCGTGGCGGGAACGTGGAAGGACCTCACCGACAACGTCAACATCATGGCCGACAACCTGACCATCCAGGTGCGCAACATCGCCCAGGTGACCACCGCGGTGGCGCGCGGCGACCTGTCGAAGAAGATCATGGTGGAGGCCAAGGGCGAGGTCGCCGCGCTGGCCGAGACGATCAACGGGATGGTCGAGACGCTGCGCGCGTTCGCCGAGCAGGTCACGCTCGTCGCCCGCGAGGTCGGCACCGAGGGCATCCTCGGCGGCCAGGCCAGGGTGCCCAACGTGGCGGGCACCTGGAAGGACCTCACCGACAACGTCAACATCATGGCCCGCAACCTGACCAACCAGGTGCGCAACATCGCCCAGGTGACCACCGCGGTGGCGCGCGGCGACCTGTCGAAGAAGATCGACGTGGACGCCCGCGGCGAGATCCTGGAGCTCAAGACCACCATCAACACGATGGTCGACCAGCTGTCGGCGTTCGCCGCCGAGGTCACCCGGGTGGCCCGCGAGGTCGGCACCGAGGGCAAGCTCGGCGGCCAGGCCGAGGTCGCCGACGTCTCCGGCACCTGGCGGCGGCTGACCGAGAGCGTCAACCGGCTGGCCCTCAACCTCACCACCCAGGTGCGCGCCATCGCGCAGGTCGCCACCGCGGTCACCGAGGGCGACCTGACCCGGCAGATCACCGTGGACGCCTCCGGCGAGGTCGCGGAGCTCAAGGACAACATCAACGCGATGATCAGCAACCTCAAGGAGACCACCAAGGACAACCAGGAGCAGGACTGGCTGAAGACGAACCTGGCCCGGATCTCGGCGCTGATGCAGGGCCAGCACGACCTGGACGCGCTCGCCCAGCTGATCATGACCGAGCTGGCGCCGCTGGTGTCGGCCCAGTACGGCGCGTTCTTCCTGCGGAGGGCTGGGGAGGACGGCCGCAGCATCCTGGAGCGCACCGCCGCCTACGGCCGCCCCAGCGACCGCAACGGCCGCCCGCCGCTGCGCTTCGAGCTGGGCGAGTCGCTGGTCGGGCAGGTCGCGGCCGACCGCAAGTCGATCCTGGTCAGCGACGCGCCGCCGGGCTACATCCGGATCAGCTCCGGGCTCGGCGGCAGCGCGCCCACCAACGTGGCGATCGTGCCGGTGCTGTTCGAGGGCGAGGTGCTGGCGGTCATCGAGCTGGGGTCGGTCAACACGTTCACCCCGGTGCACCTGGACCTGCTGGAACGGTTGAAGGAGACCATCGGCGTCGACGTCAACACGATCGTGGTGAACTCGCGCACCGAGGCGCTGCTGGCCGAGTCCCAGCACCTGGCGAAGGAGCTGCAGGCGCGGTCCGAGCAGCTGCAGCAGCAGCAGACCGAGCTGCAGCGCTCCAACACCGAACTGGAGGAGAAGGCGGCGCTGCTGGCCAGCCGCAACCGGGACATCGAGCTGAAGAACATCGAGATCGAGCAGGCCCGGCAGGAGCTGGAGGAGCGGGCCCGGCAGCTGTCGCAGGCGTCGGCCTACAAGTCGGAGTTCCTGGCCAACATGTCGCACGAGCTGCGCACCCCGCTGAACAGCGTGCTGATCCTCGCCAAGCTGCTGGCCGACAACATGGAGGGCAACCTGACCTCGCAGCAGGTGGACCTGGCCAAGACCGTGCACCAGGCGGGCACCGATCTGCTGCAGCTGATCAACGACGTGCTGGATCTGTCCAAAGTGGAAGCGGGGCAGATGCACCTGCTGCCGGAGGACGTCGAGCTGGCCGACCTGGCCGCGCACGTGGAGTCGCTGTACCGGCCGCTGGCGGCGGACAAGGGCCTGGACTTCCGGGTTTCCGTGGCGCCATCGGTGCAGCAGACCCTGCGCACCGACCGCAACCGGCTGGAGCAGATCGTGCGGAACCTGCTGTCCAACGCGGTCAAGTTCACCGACCGGGGCGGCGTCGAGCTGCGGATCCGCCCGGCGCAGCCCTCCGAGGTGCACACCCAGGCGCTGCGCCACGCCCGGCAGCGGCTGGCGTTCTCGGTGCGCGACACCGGGATCGGCATCCCGGCCGACAAGCTGAACCTGATCTTCGAGGCGTTCCAGCAGGTGGACGGCACGACGGTGCGCAAGTACGGCGGCACCGGCCTGGGACTGTCCATCAGCCGCGAGCTGACCACGCTGCTCGGCGGCGAACTCCAGGTGCAGAGCGAGCCCGGCGAGGGCAGCACCTTCACGCTGTACCTGCCTGTCGAGCCGCCGCTGAGCAGGCCCGCGGAGCTCGTCGAGCCGGTGGCCGAGCCGGAGCGCCTGCCGCGTCCCCACGTGCCGAGCGCGGCGGAGACCAGCCTGGACGTGTCGGCCGAGGGCATCGACCCGCCGATGCGGTCCACCGAGCTGATCCGGCAGGAGGGCCACCAGCACATGCTGCACACCGAGGAGCCGGAGGAACACGCGTCACTGCAGTTCAACGGGGAGAAGGTGCTGGTCGTCGACGACGACTACCGGAGCGTGCAGGCGATGACGCTGCTGCTGGAGCAGCACGGCCTGCAGGTGGTGCACGCGGACAACGCGCTGGCCGGGCTGAACGCCCTGCAGCAGCACGGCGACATCGTGATCGTGCTGATGGACGTGATGATGCCGGAGATGGACGGCAACGCCACCATCCGGATCATCCGGGAAATGCCGCGCCACCGGGACCTGACGATCGTCGCGATCACGGCGAAGGCGATGAAGGGCGACCGGGAGGCGAGCATCACGGCAGGCGCCAACGAGTGCCTGAGCAAGCCGGTCGACGTCGGCAGGCTCCTGGAGCTGCTGGCCGAGCACCTGCCGGCCGGCCGCGCCCCCGAGACCGGCGGCTGAGAACCCGCGGCGGTGCGAGTTGCGTAGGTGGGCTAAGCGGCTGCGCCGCTTCAAAACCCGCCCTACCGCACCAAGCCCAGCCAGGAGCTCTAGTCGACCTGCTCCGGTTCCTCGATCGTCGGCATGTCGGCGAGCTGCTCGCGGAGCCGCTGGGCCCAGGCGAGGTCGCGCGCGAACGTCGCGTCGAAGTGGTCGATGCCGTGTGGATCAGCCATGGCGGTGTCCCAACTCTGATAGCTCGCAGGCTGTTGCCGACCACCATAACCGCAGGTGGAAGACCTGCCGACGGCCCGGGGTCGCCCTACCGGGCAACGGCTGGGGCGGCTGTTGCCGGTGTGCCGCCAGGGGCGTTCCAGCGCCCCCGGCGGCCGACGAACGTCACACTTCCGGGTCTTTCGGCACTGTCGCGACCGCCACCGGTTCCTTCTTCTCCGGCGCCGCTGCGATCAGCGGGTCCTGGCGCAGCTCCCGCCACAGCGAGAGCGCCAGGGCGAGCATCACCAGCACGAACGGCGCGGCCGTGACGATCACCGTGTTCTGCAGCGCGTCGAGCCCGCCGGCGACCAGCAGCACGATCGCGGTCACGCCGGTGAGCCCGCCCCACAACGCCAGCACCGACGTCCGCGGCCGGGCGTGCCCGTCGGAGGACAGCATGCTCAGCACGAAGGTGTTGGCGTCCGCGCCCGAGACGAAGAACAGCAGCACCAGCGCCATCGCGATCAGCGACGTGATCGTCGGCCACGGCAGCGTCTCCAGCATCGCGAAGATCGCGTTGTTGGAGTCCGCCGCGGCGGCCTGCGCCACCTGCCCGCCGCGGAAGGCGTCCTCGAAGATCGCCGTACCGCCGAAGGCGGTGAACCAGAGGAAGAACACCGCGCTGGGCACGCCGAGCACGGCGATCACGAACTCGCGGATGGTGCGGCCCTTGGAGATGCGGGCCAGGAACACGCCGACGAACGCGCCCCAGGAGATCCACCAGGCGAGCATGAAGTAGGTCCAGCTCTGCATCCACTCCAGCTCGCCGAAGATCCCGGTGCGCAGGCTCATCGGGATGAAATCGCCTGCGTACTGGCCGAGCGACTCCACCAGCAGGTTGAGCACGAAACCGGTCGGCCCGAGCAGCAGCACGAAGCCGAACAGCAGCACCGCCAGGCCCATGCTGGTCTCGCTGAGGAACCGGATTCCCTTGTGCAGCCCGGTGATCGCGGAGAGGGTGAACAGCAGCGTGACGACCGCGATGATCAGGATCTGCGTGCCGGTGCCGCCCGGGATGCCGAACAGCCTGGACAGCCCGCCGTTGATCTGCAGCGCACCGAGCCCCAGCGACGTGGTCGTGCCGAACAGCGTCGCGAAGATCGCCAGCACGTCGATGGCCTTGCCGAGCGGGCCCTCGACGCGGTCGCCGAGCAGCGGCCGCAGCATCGGGCTGACCAGGCCCTTGCGGCCCTTGCGGTGGGTGGAGTAGCCGAGCGCGATGCCGAACACCGCGAAGATCGCCCAGGCGTGCAGGCCCCAGTCGAAGAACGAGTACTGCATCGCGACCACGGCCGCGTGCTTGGTGCCCGGCTGCGCCAGCCCGTGCGGCGGCGTCACGAAGTGGCTGATCGGCTCGGACACCCCGTAGGAGACCAGGCCGATGCCCATCACCGCGGCGAGGATCATGGCCAGCCAGCTCAGCGTGCTGAACTCCGGTCGGTCGGTGTCGGCGCCCAGCCGGATGCGGCCGTAGCGCGTGGTGGCCAGCACCACCAGGAAGCCCAGCATCGCCAGGCTGGCGACCAGGTAGACCCAGCCGAACGAGCCGGTGATCCAGTTCAGCGCGGCTCCGGTGACCGCGTCGAGGCTGTCGGTGAACAGGGTGGCCCAGCAGACGAACAGGGCGCAGAGCGCCACCGATGTGTAGAAGACCGCGCCCAGCCGGTTGGCCGGGGGCGTGCTGGCTCGTGCCATGAGGTCGACTCCAGTGGAAAGGTTCGGACCCGGCCCGGGCGCGCGCATCCGGCGCAGCGACCCGAGCGGGAAGAGTGAGGGGAAGCACCCCGGACGCGCGGAGCGCGTGCGACGGCGGGCGCAGAGGTGGAGGCTTTGCGGAGGCTCTTCCTGTAGGAGATCGCGGCCGGAGATCCCGTCGGACCTCGATGCTGGCGGCCCGGGCAACTGCCGCGCGGAAAAAGCCCGCCGCCGAAACGAGAACTATACCGCACCCGGGTGCGACCACAGTGGAGGCGACCGGTCGTGTGGCGGAGCACACGGCCGGTCGTCAGCGTCCCGCCACGCGCAGTCGCAGCATATATTCCTTGCGGTCCAACGGATTTCGGCCCGTCCTGGGTCGGTTCGGGATCGCGCCGCGGACCGGTTCGTAGCGGTCGAAAGTGGAATCGGGCACGCCTTCGCCGCGCGTCAGCCCCGGCAGCTGCTGCTGCAGCCCGTACACCTGCGCCGCCGGGATCTCGCCCTCCAGCAAGCACGACGAACCGCGCATCGTCGTCGTCCCGGGCGCAGCGCGTAGTCGCGCGAACACGGGCAGCACCGTGCCGAGGAACGGGTTGCCGCCCTTGCCGATCATCTCGACCGCGCCGGCGTGAGCTTCGCGGAAATGCCTTGCCGCACTTGTTCGTACGTCGCGCCGCGGCGGTCGATCTTGTTCGCGAAGATGAGCGTCGGAATGCCGAGCCGCCGCAGGGTTCGCGGCAAAGGGCAGGACCGCACGGCGATCGGTTCTCGACGTCCTGCGCGTTGTGCTCATCATCCTGCGCGCTATTGCGTGATTCGCGCAGCAATCACTATCGTGTAGCTCGCGGCACCGGCCGCGCGACGGGCGGCCGGATGTGTTCCGGCGAGCGGAAGAGCAGGTGATCATGGGATCGCGAGTCTTGGTCGTGGCCGATGACCTCAGCGGTGCCGGTGATTCCGGCGTTCCCTTCGCGTTGCGTGAAATGCGCACACTGCTGGCCCTCGACGACACCGGTGACGCGGAGGTGTTCGTCGCCGACACCGATAGCCGACACCTCGAACCGGTGCAGGCGGCCGAGCGCGTCGCGTCGGCGCTGCGCGGGCACGCCGCCGGGCGGGTGGTGTTCAAGAAGATCGACTCGACGCTGCGCGGGAACCTCGCCGCCGAGATCGGCGCGCTCGTCGAGCACGCCGACGGCGCCGGGGTGCTGCTGTGCCCGGCGTCCCCGGCGACCGGGCGCACGGTGCTGGGCGGTGTCGTCCACATCGGTGGAATCGCGTTGCACCACACCAATTCCTGGGCCGCGGAGGTGACCGATCCGCCCGTCGACATCGCCTCGGCGCTCAAGCCGCTGGCGGTGCGGCACGTGGCGCTCGCGTCGATCCGCGGCAACGCGGCGGCGCTGCGGGCGAAGCTCGCCGAACTGCTCGCCGAGGCCGACGTCGTGATCTGCGATGCCGTGGCCGAGAACGACCTCCGGGCCGTGGTGACGGCCGGGACGGCCGGCGGTCGCCTGCCGTACTGGGTGGGCTCGGCCGGGCTGGCGGATGCGCTGGCCGAGCAACTGCGGCCGGGCCGCGAGGTCGAGCCCCCGCCGCCGGTCGGCGGCCGCGTGCTGGCGGTGGTCGGCAGCGCCAACGACGTCTCGCGCGAACAGGCGGACTTCCTGGCCGAGCGGGTAGCGCACACCCGCCGATTACCGGTCCGGAACCTGCTCGACGCGAACGCCGCCGCACTGGCGCGGATGTCCGAGCAGCTGCGCGACGAGCTGGCCACCGGCGACGTCGTCGTCACCGTGGACGGCCCGGTCGACGCCGGCTCGGCCCGCCGGGTCAACACCGCCCTGGCCGAAGTCTGCGCACCGGCGTCGGAACACGCCGGGCTGCTCGTGCTCACCGGCGGCGAGACCGCCCGCGCGGTGCTCAGCAGGCGCGGCGTCACGGGCCTGCGGCTGCTCAACGAGCTGGAACCGGGCGTGGTGCTCGCGCGCACCGAGCCGCAGCCCGGCTACGTCATCACCAAGGCCGGCGGCTTCGGCACGCCGGAGACGCTGCACCGGGCCATCGCGGCGGTGCGTTCCGGAAGGGGACTCGGATGAACCTGCCCACCATTGCCGTCACGATGGGCGATGCGGCCGGCGTGGGACCCGAAGTGGTCGTGCGCGCGCTCGTGGAGCCCGAGGTGCGCGGGCTGGCCCGCTGCGTGGTGGTCGGCGACGCCGCGCGCCTGGCGAGGGCCGCCGAGATCTGCGGCGTCGACGTGCGGTTCAAGACCGTCGGCTCGCCGGCCGAGGCGACCGGCGAGGCGGGCGTGATCGACGTGCTGGACCTCGGGATCATCCCGGCGGACCTGCCGTTCGGCGAACTGTCCGAAGTGGCCGGTGAGGGCGCCTTCCGGTACGTGGCGAAGGCCGCCGAGCTGGCGATGGCCGGGGAGGTGCAGGCGATCTGCACGGCGCCGCTGAACAAGGCGGCGCTGCACGCCGCGGGGCACCGCTATCCCGGGCACACCGAACTGCTCGCCGAGCTGTGCGGCGTTCCGGAGGTGTCGATGATGCTGTCCACCGGCAAGGTGCGCGTCATCCACGTGACCACCCACATCGGGCTGGTCGACGCCATCGAGCGCATCGATCCGGGCCTGGTGGAGCGCACCGTCCGGCGCGGGCACCGCACGATGGTCGATTCCGGCATCGCGGAGCCGAAGATCGCGGTGTGCGGGATCAACCCGCACGCCGGGGAGAACGGGCTGTTCGGCCGCGGCGAGGAGGAGGAGAAGATCGTCCCGGCGCTGGAGGCCTGCCGCGCGGACGGCATCGACGCGCAGGGGCCGCTGCCCGCCGACACGGTGTTCTTCCGCGCCGGCCGGGGGGATTTCGACCTGGTGGTGGCGATGTACCACGACCAGGGGCACGGGCCGGTGAAGATCCTCGGGCTGGAGGCCGGGGTGAACATCACGGTGGGCCTGCCGGTCATCCGCACCTCGGTGGACCACGGCACCGCCTTCGACATCGCGGGCACCGGCCGGGCCGAGGCGGGCAGCCTGGTCGAGGCCCTGCGCCAAGGCGCGGCACTCGCCCGCCGCCCCTGACCTTGGTCTGTTACCAAGAACTTCCTTTTTGAAAGGATGGCGGGGTGAGCACTGATTTCGGGCAGCGGATGTCCGCGGGCCAGCGGCGCGCGTTGATCGAGCGGCTGGTGACCGAGCAGGGCGCGGTGCAGGTGGAGGAGCTCGCGGCATCCCTGGCGGTCACCCAGTCCACCATCCGCCGCGACCTCTCGCTGCTGACCGAGCAGGGCAAGCTGGCCCGCACCTACGGCGGCGCGATGCCCGCGACGGCGACCGAACCGTCGCTCGGTCAGCGCACCGCGCTGGCCACCGCGGAGAAGGACCGCATCGCGCGGTGGGCGGCGGCGCGGATCGGCCCGCCGGACACGGTGCTGCTGGACGCCGGGACGACCACCGGCCGCCTCGCCCACCACCTGCGCGACCGCGCCGGGCTGACGGTGATCACCAACGGCATCCCGGTGCTCACCGAGCTGGCCGACGCCGACGCGGTGCAGGTGATCGCGCTGGCGGGGGAGATGCGGCACATCAGCCAGGGGTTCGTCGGACCGCTGGCGGAGCTCACCCTGTCCCGGCTGACGGCCGACAAGGTCTTCCTCGGCGCGGACGGCCTCGATCCGCGGCTGGGCATCTGCGAGGCGAGCCTCCTGCAGACCCGGCTGAAGGAGCAGATGATGGCCCGCGCCCGCGAGGTCTTCGTGCTCGCCGACAGCAGCAAGCTGGGTGCGGCGCCGTTCAACGCCTGGGCCCCGCTGCCGGCGATGTGGACGCTGGTGACAGACGACGGCGCGACCGACGACGACCTGGCGCCGTTCCGGGCGTTGCCGGGTGCTGAGATCGTCGTGGTGTGAGGCGGAAGCCGCTGGTGCTGCGTCAGATGAGGAACTAGCCGAGCTCGCGGGCGACCGCTTCGGGCTCGTCGAGCATCGAGAGCACGTACGCGCCGGGCACCTGGAAGGCGGATTCCTCCTGGCCAGGGGGCAGCGCAGCACCGAGCCCCTGCTCGCCGCGGGTCGCGCCATGGCCGCGTACGTGGCGTCGCTGCCGGTGGCGGCCGCGGCGGACGGGTAGGCGCGGCCCGCGCGTCAGTCGCGGTGCAGGAAGTCCTGGATCCGCTTGCGGAGGTCCGTTCGGTCGTAGGTGTTCACCAGGGCTCCCGCCATCCGGACCGGGTCGCCGAAGAAGAAGTGCTCGTAGAGGTTCTGGCGGCCGGCGAACGACGAGGCGCTGGCGTCGAAGGCCAGCTTGAACAGGCGGACCCGCTCCGGTCCGTCGATCGCCTTGCCCTGCAAGTACTTCTGCACGTCCGCCGCCGCCGCGCCGAAGACGTCCTGCTCGCCCGGCAGCGCCATCAGGCCGCTGGCGGCGAACTTGCGGACGATCTCCGGGAACCGCTGCGATGCCTTCGGGTACCAGTTGCGGGCCGTGTTCAGCGGCGCCCACAGCGGGGTGTGCACGCCGAACTCGTTCGTCGTCGCCTGGGATTCCGCCGACTGCAGCAGGGCCTTGCCGATCTCCACCGCACCGATCACCTCGGCGATGTCCTGCTGGATGTGCTGGAAGCCGTCGATGCCGATGGCGTCGGCCAGTTCCGAGAGCAGTCCCAGGAAGAACTCGCTCTTGGCCACCGTCCGCGTCACCACCTGGTGCGTCATGTGGGTGGTCGCGCCGGTCCGCGAGTAGAAGCCGTTGCACAGCTCGGGATCGCGCAGCACGAACACCCGCTCGTAGGGCACGTGCACGTCGTCGAAGACCACGACGCAGTCGCTCTCCTCGAACCGGGACGCCAGCGGCTCGTCGAACGCGCTGCGGTTGCCGTGCAGCGGTTGGCGCGCCACGAAGCGCAGGCCCGGGGTGTCGGTGGGGATGGCGAAGGCGAACGAGTAGGGCTCGTCCTCGGGGGTGCCGCGCAGCACGGTGGACGGGAACACCAGCAGCTCGTCGGAGATCGGGGCGATGGTGGCCAGCATTCGCGCGCCGCGCACGACGATGCCGTTGTCGTCCTCGCGCACCACGTGCGCCATCAGCGCGCCGCCGCCCTGCTGGCCGCCGCTGACGCTGCGGTTGATCTGCGGCGGGATCAGCGTGTGGGTGAGCAGCAGGTCTTCCTCGCGGACCTGCCGGTAGTAGCGCTCGATGTTCTCGCCGAAGGCGGGATCGGCCTGCGCGAACCAGGATTTCGCCCGGCCGAGCGCCATCAGCGAGCTGTTCAGGTAGTCGCCGGTGCGGCCGAGCATGCCGAAGGAGTGGTTCGCCCAGGTGCGGAACGCTTCGCGCCGCCGGGCGAGGTCCGCGCCGTTCTCGGGCACCAGGAACGAGGTGCCCACCCGGTCGCCGGAGGTCGGCGACGGGTAGGTGAGCACGTCCCGGAACTCGGGGCTGACCTGCATGTCGAACAGTTCGGCGTAGCTGCGGGCGACGCCGGCGAACGCGGGGTGGTGCGGGGTGCCGCCGATGGTGGTGTCGCCGTCGATCTGGACGTGGATGCGCCGCCGCGCGAGGTCGTCGAGGTACTGCCGTCCCGAACGAGCGCCCATGGTTCCTCCAAGGTTGCGTGGGTTGCTGCCGATCTGGGCAGCGCCTGTTCTTGATCCTGGTCTGCGCTTTTCTTTTGCAGCGGCGTAGCCGCTTAGCCCACGTACGCAGCTTGCACCGCCGCGGGTTCTCAAGCGTCGTCTGGCGAGAACAGCTGGTCATACACGAGTCGGGGATCCCGGAGTTCAGGCGGCGTCTGTAACTCCCGCAGGGGGGCCGCCACCCGCACCGCTACGCGAAATGAGTTCGGAGACAGGTACTTCAGAGCAGGTGTTCCAGGCCGAGGGAGGGTTCGGCGATGGTGACGAAGCGGCCGGCCGCGAAGCCGAGCAGGTCGCCGCCGCGGTAGTCGAAGTCGACGACCTCGCCGATGTGCAACGTGTGGTCGCCCGCTTCGCAGGTCTGCCACGGGCGGCACTCGAAGTGCGCCAGCGCGTCCGCCAGTCGCGGGGCCGCCCCCGCGTCCAGCCAAGCAGGTTCCAGTTGCGGCCGCCCGGCGAAGTGCATGGCCAGCGCCTGCTGTTCCGCGCCGAGCACGTTGATGGTGAACGGCCGGCCGGGCAGCTCGCCGTGCGCCTTGGCGGCGCGCGCAACGCTCACGAGCACCAGCGGCGGGTCCATCGACACGGAGGTGAAGGAGTTGGCGGTGAAGCCGTGCCGCCCGGTCGCGCCGTCGAAGGCGACCACCGTGACGCCGGTGGCGAACCTCCCGAGGCAGGAGCGGAACCGGCGGTGGTGGACATCGCCGGGTGAACGCGCCGTTTCCGGTCTTGGCATCTCGACCACCACCTCGTGCTCGACCGCGTTTCCGAAAGCTATGCTCTACGATTGCCGTGTTCTTGTTCTATAATCGAATTCGTTGTTCTCTTTTAGAACGCTAGTGGCGTGTGAGCGGCGGCACAAGGGGTGGGCGGCTATGTTCGCCGACATGGTCGAACGGGCGAAGAACGACGGGGCGCGGTCCCAGACGCTGTCGCGCGGCATCCAGGTGCTGGAGCTGCTCGCCGCGGCGGAACGGCCGCGCAGCATCGACGAAATCGCCGCGGACCTCGGCGTGCACCGCTCGATCGTCTACCGGATCGTGCGCACCCTGGAGGATCACCGCCTGGTGGCGCGGGATTCCGCCGGGCGTTGCGCGCCGGGCGCGGGGCTGGCGGTGCTGGCGCACGGCGTCGCCCGCGACCTGCAGAGCGTCGCGGTGCCCGAACTCGCCGCCGTGGCAGCGGATTTGGCGATGACCAGCTTCGTGGTGGTGCACGACCACGGCGAGTGCATCACGCTCGTCAGCGTCGAACCCCGGCGCGCGGCCGGGACCGTGGCCGAGCACCCGGGCACCCGGCACCCGCTGGAGCACGGCGCGCCGGGGGTTGCGCTGCTCGCGCTGCTGGGGGCGGAAGGGCTGGGGGAGGACGTCGCGGCGCGCGTGGCCGAGGCCCGTCGACGGGGGTACGCGACGAGCCGTGACGAGGTGATCCCGGGCCTTTCCTCGGTGGCCGTGCCGATCCCGTCGCGCGGTGCGTGTGCGGCCGTGGCCGTGGTCTACGTGTCGAGCGACCGGGAGCCCGACGAGCTGGCGGAGCGGCTACAGGCCGCCGCGAACGCGATCGGGGCCCAGGTCGGGTGACGGCAGCGTCTTCGGCAGGCCGGGGCGGCGAAGCGCTGCGCACAGGGCCGAAGCGACCAGCGAAAGCACCGCTGCGGCCAGCAGTGCGGCCGGGGATCCCCACTGCGCGAGGACGATGGCGGCCAGACCGATGCCGACCACGCCGCTGAGCGCCTTCGCGCTGTAGACCAGCCCGTGCACCTCGGCGCTGCGCTGCTCGCCGAAGTACTCGCGGGCCAGCGCGGCGAACAGCGGGTAGAACGCGCCGCCACCGATCCCCGCCGCGGTCGCACCGGCGATCACCAGCGCGACCGATTCCTGCGAAACCGCTGCCAGCAGGAGGATCTGGCCGATGGCCTGGATCGTCACCACCCAGCGCAGCGTGCGCCGGCAGCCGATCCGGTCGGCAACCGGGATCGCCAGCGCCCGCCCGGTGCCGTTGGTCGCGACGAACGCCACGGCGGCCGGAGCGGGCGCCAGAGCCGCGGCGAACAGCACCAGGAACGCCGCGTTGAACAGCGAAACCGTTGCGGCGCAGAACAAGCACGCGGCCATCGCCGGGAGCACCGGCGTGCGCAGCGCCTCGGCCGCCGAGTACTGCCGCGCTGCCGGCGGTCTGGTGCGGGCCAGGGCCCATTCGCGGGGATCCAGGTGCGCGGGCCACCAGTGCCGCGGCGGGTCGGCCAGCGGCAAGCCGCAGCCGAGCACCGCGGCGAACAGCACGAGCGCGAAGACGTCCAGTGCCGCGGTCACGTTCCACGGCCCGGTGAGCAGGGCGAGGACGAACGGCACCGATCCGTACGCGAATGCTCCGGTGACGAACCCGACCCGGGAGGCGGCGCGCTCGGGGAACCACTTGGCCGCCGTCGAAGTGCACGCGGCGTAGACCAGCCCGGCGCCCGTGCCGCCGAGCACGGAGTACCCGGCGAGCAGGCCGGGGAAGGCGTGCGCGTGCGCCAGGCTGAGCACGCCGAGCGCGCAGAGGAAGGCGCCGGCGATCATCGCCGAGCGCGGGCCGGCGCGGTCGCGCTGCCGCAGGTGCGCCACCGGAAATCCGGCGCCCGCCTGGAAAACCGCCCATCCGGCCAGCGCCCAGAACAGGCTGTCGGTGTCGTGGCCGCCGGCGGCCAGCGCGGGAACCGCCGCGCCGTAGGCGTACTGCGTGGCTCCGACGAGGAGCATCGGCAGCCAGCACAGCCACAGCACCGTCGCGCGGGAACGCCCGATGAGCTCGCGCGGCACCTCGCCCACCCGGTACCTGCGGCCGTGGTGGTCGCGGACCTCGAGGTTCGGCGTGTGCAGGCCGATCATCGCCCACCGCCCGCTCATGCTGGCACCAGCCCCAGCCGGTGCGCCCCGGCGTAGACGTTCATGCTGGTGCCGCGCAGGAATCCGACCAGCGTCAAGCCGGATTCCGCAGCGAGGTCCACGGCCAGCGACGAGGGCGCGGAAACGGCGGCCAGCACGGGGATCCCGGCCATCACGGCCTTCTGCACCAGCTCGAAGGACGCCCGGCCGCTGACCATGAGCACCGTCGCGGACAGCGGCAACCGGTCCTCTCGCAGCGCCCAGCCGACGACCTTGTCGACCGCGTTGTGCCGCCCGACGTCCTCGCGCAGGCACAGCAGTTCGCCGCCGAGGCCGAACAGGCCGGCGGCGTGCAGGCCGCCGGTGCGGTCGAAAACCCTTTGTGCGGCGCGCAATCGGTCGGGGAGTGCGATCAGCACGGCCGGGTCCAGCGGGGCGGGATCGTCGCGGACCGGCCAGGTCGCGACGGTGCGGACCGCGTCGAGGCTCGCCTTTCCGCAGACGCCGCAGGAAGAAGTGGTGTAGAAGTTGCGCTGCAACGAGATCTCCGGCGGGGCCGTGCCGGGCGCGAGCGCCACGTCGAGCACGTTGTAGGTGTTCGCGCCGTCGCTGGTCGCGCCCGCGCAGTAGCGGATGCCCAGCAGGTCGCCGGTGCGGCGCACCGCGCCTTCGGAGACCAGGAATCCGGCCGCCAGGTCGAAGTCGTCGCCGGGCGTGCGCATGGTGATCGTCAGAGGTCGCCCGCCGAGGCGGATCTCCAGCGGTTCCTCGGTGACGAGCGTGTCCGGGCGTGCCCGGCGCGCGCCGTCGCGGAGGCTGATGACAGGTCGTCTGCTGGTCACGCGGCCCACCGGGCATCACCCATCCAGGTGCTACTGATCACATGAGCTTCACTATTCGGACAAATGACGGGATACTGTATGCACGAAAGGAGGTGCATCTGAATGCGGATACTTCGTTCCGTGCTGCGGCATTTCGCCGACCTGCCGCGCGGTTACGCGGCGGACGGGCGCATGCTGGGGCTGGCCACGTCCGCCGCGATCGATTCCAGCCGCGCGGATCGTCAGCGATCCGGCGGCGCGCGGTCCGAGCCGGCTGCCCGGGAGCGCTGAGCCGCGGGCGCCGTCATCTCGGGGCACCGCGAGGCAGCAGCCGCTCGTGCACCCACACGAACCCGATCGCGAACCCGACGCTGATCAACGCCTGGTACGCCAGGAAGGCCAGCGGCTGCGGCGGCCAGTCGAACCGCTCGTCCAGGACCAGGCGGGTGCCCACGTCCTGGACGAGCCGGGCGACCGGGAAGGCGATCGCCCAGTACAGGGCCACCGGGGCGAAAGCGCCGCCGCGCAACACGCCGTGCTCCCGCAGGGCGCTGCAGCCCGCCCCGAGCGCGGCCAGCGGCAACGCCAGCATCAGGCCGGTGACCGCGGCCCACCCCGGCGGCGCCCCGCCGGCCAGCACGAGCGTCCCGGCGAACAACCCCGCTACCGCCCCGATCACCAGGCCCGGCGCGGACGTCCGGCTGCTGAATGGCATGTCAGCTCACGACCACTCCGTACTCGACGAGGCTGTAGAACAGCATTCCGAGGTAGAACACCGCGCCGAAGCCGATGATCACGTTGCTCCACCACCGCGGCCGGATCGGGCGCGGCAGCATCCGGTTGTTCACCAGCAGCAGCACCACGCAGTAGGCGCCCATCGCGAAGGTGGACAGGAACGCGAGGACGTCCAGGATCGCGCCGGGGCCGTCCGCCGGGCCGAACAGCAGGATCAGGATGCCGAAGGCGATGACGCCCCACAGGAACGCCGCGTACAGGTGCGACATCCGGAAGCGCCGCGCGCCCGGCACGAAGTGGTAGGTCATGTCGGCCTGGCCGCGGGAGAACGAGTCGAACAGGCCCAGCGTGGCGTTCAGCCCGATCAGCGCGATGAACCCGAGGAACACCGAGCCCAGCACCGGGCCGCCCGCCGCCGAGAACGCGTCGGCCATCGCGCCCAGCGCGGCCTCCCGCTCCCCGGACTCGATCAGGTCGCGCACGCCGGGGTTCTCCCGCGCAGCGGACTGCGCCAGCACGGTGAACGAGATCGTCACCAGCATGGTGATGCCCCAGAACAGCAGCAGCGCGTCGAAGGTGACCCAGCGCCGCCAGCCCTTCCACTTGCGCATCTCGTCGGGATCGGTGGTGTCGAACATGAACCCGCGCGAGGGCATCGCTTCCTCGTCGCCCGCGTGCCGCAGGCCGCGGATGCGGGGGATGTGCACACCCATCCCGGCGCCCTTGTCGCGCAGGTGCAGCGTGTACCACATCTGCTGCATGCCGGACGGCCCGGCGAAGGCGATCGAGCCCACCACGATCGGGAACCACGACGGCGACATCGCCTCCGCCGGGAAGTACCCGAAGTGGAACATCCCGGTGATGGTGGCGGCCAGGTCCGAGAGGTCCCCGACCATCGCGGCGACCACCGCGGTGCCGACCACCAGCAGCCCGATCAGCACCGACAGCACGTTCTCCAGCAGGTTGTAGATCACCTTGGCCAGCGTGAACACCACGCCGACCAGCAGCAGGCCGACGCACGCCGACACCACCCACGGCACGCCGGTGATCTCCTCCAGCGCCGCCGCGCCCGCCGACAGGTGACCCGGCCAGATGTAGACGGCGATCGCGGTGACGAAGAAGAACCACATCACCGGCTTGGCCAGGCGCGCCGCGCCGGAGAAGATGCTCTCGCCGGTGGCCATCGCGTAGCGGGCCATCTCCAGCATCACCACGGCCTGCAGCGTGACCCCGATGAGGAACAGCCAGCGGATCTCGGGGCCGAAGACCAGCACCAGCCTGGGCCACATGTACGACTCGCCCATGCCGACCCCGAGCGCGACCAGGAACACCGTGGGGCCGAGCAGGTGGACCGACGGCGGCGACTCGGGCAGCTTGCGGATCGGCATCGGCTCCAGCCCGCCGGCCCGCCACACCTCGTCTCGTCCTATTACAGGTTCTGGATCTCTCCCGGGCGCTCTCTCAGCGTCCACATCGGACCTCCTTGCCCTGGTTGGACTTCTTCACGCCGGTGCGATGCCCGGACTCAGCCGAGGAGGCCGGCGGCTCGGGCCCACTGGTACTTGGCGCCCAGCACCGCGACGGGCTTCTCGGTCGTGTAGGGGTAGGCGACGATGCCGTGGTCGAAGAGGTATTCGGCGGCCTTCTCGACCTCCGTGTCGCCGGCCAGCGACACCACGACCGGCTTGTCGACGCCGTCGGCGCGGGCCTCCTCGGCGACCCGCGCGGCGAGTTCCGCGAACACCATCGGCGGGGTGACGATGGTGTGCCAGTAGCCGAGGACGAGCGCGTGGATGCGCGGGTCCCGCAGCCCCAGCCGGATGGTGGCCTCGTAGGTGCTCGGCGGCTCGCCGCCGGTGATGTCGATCGGGTTGCCCGCCGCCCCGAACGGCGGGATGTAGCGCCGGAACTCCTCGTCGAGGTCCGGCGGGATGTCCATCAGCCGCAGCCCGGCCGCCACGCAGGCATCCGACAACAGCACGCCGGAGCCGCCTGCGCCGGTGATGATGACGACGTTCTCGCCCTTCGGCGTGGGCAGCACCGGGATGCCGCGCGCGTACTCCAGCATCTCGTTGAGCCCGGGCGCCCGGACCACGCCGGACTGCCGCAGGATGTCGTCGTAGACCTTGTCGTTGCCCGCCAGCGCGCCGGTGTGCGAGCTCGCGGCCCGGGCACCCAGATCCGTGCGCCCGGCCTTGAGCACCACGACCGGCTTCTTCTTGGTGACCCGCTGGGCGGCCTCGACGAAGGCCCGGCCGTCCTTGAGGTCCTCCAGGTGCATCGCCACGCAGTGCGTGTTGTCGTCCTGCTCGAAGAACGTCAGCAGGTCGTCCTCGTCCACATCGGACTTGTTGCCGAGCCCGACGATCGCCGACACGCCCATCTTGGTGGTGCGGCTGAAGCCCAGGATGGCCATGCCGATGCCGCCGCTCTGCGACGTCAGGGCCACGCCGCCGCGCACGTCGTAGGGCGTGCAGAACGTCGCGCAGAGGTTCTGCGGCGTGTAGTAGTAGCCGTAGATGTTCGGCCCCAGCAACCGGATCCCGTGCTTGCGCGCGACTTCCACCACCTCCGCCTGCAGCTCGTGGTTGCCGGTCTCGGCGAAGCCGGACGGGATCAGCACGGCGGCGGCGATCTGCTTCTGCCCGCATTCCTCCAGCGCCGCGGCCACGAACTTGGCCGGCACGGTGAACACCGCGACGTCGACCTCGCCGGGCACGTCGGTGATGCTGCGGTGGGCCTTGCGGCCCAGGATCTCGTCGGCCTTCGGGTTGACCGGGTGGATCTCGCCCGCGTAGCCGCCGTTGATCAGGTTCTTCATCACCGAGTTGCCGATCTTGCCGTCCTCGTTGGAGGCGCCGATCACAGCCACGCTGCGGGGATTCATCAGCCGTTGCATCGCGTGCAGGATCTCCTCCGGCGAATGCCGGACCGGCGGGGCGCTCTCCTCGGTCGCCAGGACGATCCGCACGTCGGCGGCGGTGGCCCCGGCGGCGGTGGCGAACACCGGGTTGAGGTCGAGCTCGGCGATCTCCGGGAAGTCGTGCACCAGGTCCGAGACCCGGCGCAGCACGTCGGCCAGGGCGTCGGCGTCCACCGGCTCGCTGCCGCGCGCGCCGCGCAGCACGTCGGCGGCGGCGATGTCGTCGAGCATCGAGCGCGCCTGCTCCGCGGACAGCGGAGCGAGCCGGAACGTGACGTCCTTGAGGACCTCGACGAGCACCCCGCCGAGGCCGAACGCGACGACCTTGCCGAAGGTCGGATCGGTGGTGGCGCCGGCGATCACCTCGTGGCCGCCGACCATCTGCTGCACCTGAACTCCGGCGATCGCCGGGTTGTCGGTGAAGGCGTGCGCATTGGCGAGGATCCGCGCGTAGCCGGCGCGGACCGCCTCGTCGCCGCTGACGTCCACGAGCACGCAACCCGCGTCGGTCTTGTGCAGGATGTCCGGCGAGACGATCTTCAACGCCACCGGCCCGCCGAACTCCCGTGCCAGCGACACCGCCTCGTCGGCGCTGGTCGCGAGGCCCTCCCCGGCGGTCGGGATGCCGTAGGCGTCGCAGAGCGCCTTCGCCTCCGGTGCGGTGAGCGCCGCCCGGCCTTCCGCCCGGACCGCGTCGAGCACCTCCCGCACGCGGGCACCGTCGTAAGCCATGCTCAGATCACCCCGTTCGCCTTCAAATCGGCCAGTTCGGTTTCGCCGATGCCCAGCCGGTCCCGGAAGATCTCGGCGGTGTGCTCGCCGAGCAGCGGGGAGCGGTCGACCCGCACCGGGGAATCGGACAGCTTGATCGGGCAGCCGACGGTCTTGAACGCGCCGCGCTCCGGGTGGTCGACCGTGACGATCATGTCGTTGTCGGCCAGCGACGCGTCCTCGATGATCTCCTGGGTGGACAGGATCGGCCCGCACGGGATGTTGTGCTCGTTCAGGGCCGCCAGCACGGACCACTTGTCCAGTCCGAGCGTCCACTCCTCGATCATGCTGAACATCTTGTCCAGTTTGGACAGCCGTGCCTCCGGCGTGGCCCAGTCCGGGTCCTCGACCAGCTCGGGCCGCCCGATCAGCCGGGCGATCGGCGCCCAGCCCTGCGGCTGCACGATGACGTAGATGTAGTCGTTCGGGCCGCCGGGCTTGCAGCGCACCGCCCAGCCGGGCTGGCCGCCGCCGGAGGCGTTGCCCGAGCGCGGCACCTCGTCGCCGAAAGAGGCGTTCGGGTACTCCCGCAGCGGGCCGTGCGCGAGCCGCTGCTGGTCGCGCAGCTTGACCCGGCACAGGTTGAGCACGGCGTGCTGCATCGCCACCGAAACACGTTGCCCCCGGCCGGTTTCCGCCCGCTGCAGCAGCGCGGCGAGGATGCCGGCGACGGTGTGGATGCCGGTGCCGGAGTCGCCGATCTGCGCGCCGGTGGCCAGCGGCGGCCCGTCCTCGAAGCCGGTGGTGCTCATCGACCCGCCCATCGCCTGGGCGACGACCTCGTAGGCCTTGTAGTGCGTGTACGGGCCGTCGCCGAAGCCCTTGATGGAGGCGTAGACCAGCCGCGGGTTGATCTCGCGCAGCCGCTCCCAGGTGAAGCCCATCCGGTCGACGGTGCCGGGCCCGAAGTTCTCCACCAGCACGTCGGAGCCGGCGACCAGCTCCGCGAAGATCTCCTTGCCGCGCTCGGACTTCATGTTCAGCGTGATGCTGCGCTTGTTGCAGTTGAGCATGGTGAAGTACAGGCTGTCGGCGTCGTCGACGTCGCGCAGCTGGCGGCGGGTGATGTCGCCGGTCGGTGCCTCCAGCTTCACCACGTCGGCGCCGAGCCAGGCCAGGATTTGCGTCGCGGACGGTCCGGATTGGACATGCGTCATGTCCAGCACCCGGACACCTTCCAAAGCGCTCATGCCAAGCACCTCTTCTTGTTCCTTGAAGCGGCGAAGCCGCTTAGCCCACCCTCGCAACCGGCACCGTCGCCGGTACCGCTAAGAAAAATGAGTCTGGAAACCGTGTTTCTCACTTGTACATGGTCTGATTCATGGTTCCGGGTGCGTAGACGTCGGGGTCGACCCAGACGTTGATCAGCGACGGCAGGCCCGACTCCCTGGCTCGGCGCAGGGCCGGGCCGATCTCGTCGGGGTCGCGGACCTCTTCGCCGTAGCCGCCGAGCATCTGGGCGAACTTGCTGTACTCGACGTCGCCGAGGGTGTTGCCGACCCGGCCGCGGTCCTCGCCGTACTTGGCGATCTGGCCGTAGCGGATCTGGTTCATCGACGAGTTGTTGCCGACGATGCCCACGAACGGCAGGCCGAAGCGCACCATCGTCTCGAAGTCCCAGCCGGTGAGGCTGAACGCGCCGTCGCCGAACAGGCACACCACTTCCTGGTCGGGGCGGGCGTGCTTGGCCGCCATCGCGAACGGCACGCCGACGCCGAGGGTGCCCAGCGGGCCGGGGTCCATCCAGTGCCCGGGCGCCTTGGGCTGGACGACCTGGCCGGAGAAGGTGACGATGTCGCCGCCGTCGCCGATGTAGATCGAATCCTCGGTGAGGAACTCGTTGATCTCGTGCACCAGCCGGTACGGGTCGATGGGGGAGGCCGTGGAGTGCTGGCGCGGCAGCCGCTTCTCGTAGGCCGCGGTCTCGACCTCGCGCAGCTCCTGCACCCACCCCTTCCGGCCGCTCGCGCCGTTGTCCAGCCGCCCGGAGGTGGCCTGGGCGAGCGCGGTGAGCACCGCGTCGGCGTCTCCGACGATGCCCAGGTCGATGTCGCGGTTGCGCCCGACGGTGCGGTAGTCCAGGTCGATCTGCACCACGGTGGCCTCGGGCGAGAGCCGGCGGCCGTAGCCCATCCGGAAGTCGAACGGGGTGCCCAGGATGATGATCAGGTCGGCGTTGTCGAAGGCGTAGCGGCGGGCGAGCTGGAAGTGCAGCGGATCCCCGGGCGGCAGCGTGCCGCGTCCGGCGCCGTTGCAGAACGCGGGCAGGTTCAGCTCGCGGACCAGCTGCACCGCCGAGTCCGTCGCCCGGCAGGTCCAGGTCTGGCTGCCCAGCAGGATGCACGGCTTCTCCGCCTTGACCAGCAGGTCGGCCAGCTTCTCGACGGCGTCCGGATCGCCTGCGGAGCGGGTGGTGGCGCGGTATCCGCCAGTGCCGGGGATGCGCGCCTTCGCCAGCGGCACCGCCCCGTCGAGGATGTCGCGCGGGATCTCCAGGAACGACGGGCCGGGCGCGCCGTGGAAGCATTCCCGGAACGCCATCGACACCATGTCGGCGACGCGTTCGGTGTGCGGCACGGTGGCGGCGAACTTGGTGATCGGGTTCATCATGTCGACGTGCGGCAGGTCCTGCAGCGAGCCCATCTTGTGCTGCGACAGCGCGCCCTGGCCGCCGATGAGCAGCATCGGGCTCTCGGCGCGGAACGCGTTGGCCACGCCGGTGACCGCGTCGGTGGTGCCGGGGCCGGCGGTGACCACGGCGCACCCGGGGCGCCCGGTGATCCGCGCGTAGCCGTCGGCGGCGTGCGCGGCGACCTGCTCGTGCCGGACGTCGATCACGTCGATGCCCTCGTCGACGCAGCCGTCGTAGATGTCGATGATGTGCCCGCCGCAGAGCGTGAAGATGGTGTCCACGCCTTCGGCCTTGAGCGCCTTGGCGACGAGGTGACCGCCGGAGATCAGCTCGGTTCCGCCTGCTTGGTCGGGTGTCGTCTGGGCCATCTGCG
The DNA here is from genome assembly GCF_053605825.1 of Saccharopolyspora sp. NPDC003752. Taxonomy (NCBI): domain Bacteria; kingdom Bacillati; phylum Actinomycetota; class Actinomycetes; order Pseudonocardiales; family Pseudonocardiaceae; genus Saccharopolyspora; species Saccharopolyspora sp. NPDC003752. The sequence continues at coordinate 209,269 of NZ_JBSGJZ010000008.1, forward strand.
CTCTCCTCCAAGCCGGTGCCTACGGTCGGCTCCATACTGCATACCGTATGAGGTGCTTTTCAGGCTTACCGCAGAACCGGGTGGGTGTCCATAGCCGGATCCGGCTCTCTGCGTGGCCCACCATTGTCCACAATGGAATTTTTTGGCGGAGTTCGCGCTGGTCAGGAGCTCGTCATGAGGCAGTCGGGCGCATTGTGGGATGAGGTGAGGTCGGCGCAATCTTGCCGCGAGTGTCACATACTGTATACACTGCTTGGTGATGGTCGCCCCGGAGCCGCCGCCGAACGGGCCGGCGAGCACGGGTTTCCCGCAGCGGGCAGCCGTTCGGCATCGGCTCTCCCGCTCGAAACCGGAAACGCCGACCGCGGCCGACCGCTTCTGCCGAACGCCGGATTGCGTTGTTGCAGAAGAGAACCCGCTCGACCTTCGGTATCGAGGAGGCGGCAGGAATGGGGTACACGAGGCTGACCGAGCCCTTGGTGCGCGACGGCGGCGACCTGCGGCCCGCGTCGTGGGAGGAAGCGCTCGACCGGGTCGCCGGGGGAATCGCGCGCACCGTCGAGGAGCGCGGGCCAGACGCCTTCGGCGTCTTCTCCTGCGCCCGCGCCACCAACGAGATGAACTACGTGGCGCAGAAGTTCGCGCGCGCCGTGATCGGCACCAACAACGTCGACTCCTGCAACCGGACCTGCCACGCGCCGAGCGTGGCGGGCCTGGCCCAGGTCTTCGGCAGCGGCGGCGGCACGTCGTCCTACCAGGAGATCGAGGACGCCGACCTGATCGTGCTGTGGGGCTCCAACGCCCGCGAGGCGCACCCGATCTTCTTCCACCACGTGCTCAAAGCCGTCAACCGCGGCGCCAAGCTGTACGTGGTGGACCCGCGGCGCACGAGCACCGCCAAGTGGGCGCACCGGTGGCTGCAGCTGCACGTCGGCACCGACATCGCGCTGGCGCACGCGATCGGCCGGGAGATCATCGCGTCCGGGCTGGTCAACCGCTCCTTCATCGACCGCGCCACCGGCGGTTTCGACGCCTACGCCGCCGAAGTGCGGCAGTGGACGCCGGAAGTCGCGGCGCTGGAAACGGGAGTGCCCGCCGAGCTCATCGAGGAACTCGCCCACGCCTACGCGCGCGCCGACCGCGCCCAGCTGTGCTGGACGCTGGGCATCACCGAGCACCACAACGGCACCGACAACGTGCTGTCGCTGATCAACCTGTCCCTGCTGACCGGGCACGTCGGCCGCTACGGCAGCGGCCTGAACCCGTTGCGCGGCCAGAACAACGTGCAGGGCGGCGGCGACATGGGCGCGATCCCCAACCGGCTGCCCGGCTTCCAGGACATCCTCTCGCCCGAGGTCCGCGAGCGGTTCGACGCGGCCTGGGGATCGAGCATCCCGCCGCGCTACGGCTGGCACCTTACGCAGATGTTCGAGGCGATGGACCGCGGCGACCTCACCGCGGTGTACGCGATCGGCGAGAACCCGGTGCAGTCCGAGGCCGACTCCGGCCGCACCCTCAAGCGGATGCGGAACCTGGAACACCTGGTGGTGCAGGACATCTTCCTCACCAAGACCGCGCAGCAGGCGCACGTCGTGCTGCCCGCCTCGGCCGCCTGGTGCGAGACGGACGGCACCTTCACCAACAGCGAGCGGCGGGTGCAGCGGGTGCGCAAGGCACTGGACCCGCCCGGCGGGGCGCGCAACGACATCGACATCATCTGCGAGATCGCGCGGCGCCTCGGCCACGACTGGCACTTCGACACCGCAGAGCAGGTGTGGGAGGAGGTGCGGGCGCTCTCGCCGATGCACCACGGCATGTCCTACGAGCGGCTCGCGGAGCTCGGCGGCATCCAGTGGCCCTGCTTCTCCGAGGATTCGCTGGAACCGACCTACCTGCACAGCAGGCTGTGGGCGGACGACCCGATCGCGCGCGGCGAGCCCGCGGTGTTCGCGCCGGTGCGGCACAGCCCGCCGGTCGACGAGCTCAGCGAGGAGTACCCGCTGCGGCTGACCACCGGCCGCCGGCTGGACTCCTACAACACCGGGGTGCAGTCGCAGGGCTTCAACTCGCCGATGCGGCGCGGCGAAACCCTCGACCTGTGCCCGGCCGACGCCGAGGCCCTGGGAGTGGCGGAGGGGGAGCGGGTGCAGATCTCCTCGCGCCGCGGCTCGATCGTCGCGCCGGTCCGGCTGGACGCCGGGCTCCGGCCGGGCCTGGCGTTCATGACGTTCCACTTCCCGGACGAGGTGGACGTCAACCTGATCACCATCGAGGCCACCGACCCGGTGGCGGGCACGGCCGAGTACAAGGCCGCGGCGATCCGCGTCGACAAGCTGCCGGCCGGAGCCCACCAGGAGGCGCTGTGGATCTGAAGCTGCTCAACGCCGCACCGACGGATGCCGAGCGAGCGGCGGTGGACGCGCTGCTCGGCCCGCCCGGAGGCAACGGGCATGGCCCGCCGGCGGGCCGGGATCAGCTGCTGCCCGCATTGCACGCGGTCAACGACCGGGTGGGCTGGATCAGCACGGGCGCGTTGAACCACATCTGCGAACGGCTGGCCATCCCGCCTGCCGATGCCTACGGCGTGGCCAGCTTCTACGCGCTGTTCGCGCTGGGCCCGCGCCCGCCGCGGGTGGTGCACGTCTGCGACGACCTGGCCTGCAAGGCGGGCGGATCGGCGCAGGTGTGCGCGGCGCTGGAGGCTTCGCTGGGCGCGGCGGGCAAGGATCACGACGGCGTGATGTGGCTGCGCAGCCCATGCCTCGGAGTATGCGAACGCGCTCCGGCCGCGCTGGCGTTCCAAGCCGGTGACCCGGCCCGCGCGCAACTGGTCGCCCCGGCCACCGGAGAGTCCACTGTGGATCTCGTGGGAACCGGTCCGGTCGACGGTGATCGCGAGCCGCCGGTGCGGGACTCGGTGCCGCAGGCCGGCGATCCGCAGCTGCGCCTGCTGCGCCGGATCGGCGTGGTCGACCCGGAAAGCCTGGACGACTACCGGGTGCACGGCGGCTACGAGGCGCTCCGGAGAGCTCTGGACATCGGCGCGGCAGAAGTGATCCGGCAGCTCACCGAGGCGCGGCTGACCGGGCGGGGCGGCGCGGCGTTCCCGACCGGCCGCAAGTGGGAGGCCACCGCGGGCCAGCCGGCGCGACCGCACTACCTGGTGTGCAATGCCGACGAGAGCGAGCCGGGCACCTTCAAGGACCGGGTGGTCATGGAGGGCGATCCATTCGCCGTGATCGAGGCGATGACCATCGCCGGCTTCGCCACCGGCTGCGCCCGCGGCTACCTCTACATCCGCGGCGAATACCCGCGGGCCACCCGCCGCCTGCGGAACGCGATCGCCCAGGCCCGCGAGCGCGGCCTGCTCGGTCGCGGCATCTTCGGCCGGGACGGCTTCGACTTCGACATCGAGCTGCGCCGCGGCGCGGGCGCCTACATCTGCGGCGAGGAGACCGCGATCTTCAACTCGATCGAGGGCTACCGAGGCGAGCCGCGCAGCAAGCCGCCGTTCCCGGTGGAGCGCGGCCTGTTCGGCAAGCCGACGGTCGTCAACAACGTCGAGACGCTGATCAACGTGCCGCTGATCCTGACCGGCGGCGGAGCGGAGTACGCGCGCACCGGCACCGAGCAGTCGACCGGGACGCGGCTGTTCTGCCTCTCCGGCAGCGTGCGGCGGCCTGGGGTCTACGAGGTCGCGTTCGGCACGACCCTCCGGGAACTGCTGGAGCTGGCCGGCGGAGTGCGCGACGGGCGGCGGCTGCGCGCGGTGCTGCTCGGCGGCGCGGCGGGCGGGTTCGTCGGGCCCGACCGGCTGGACCTGCCGCTGAGCCTGGAGGCCGTGCGGGAGGCCGGTACCACGCTGGGGTCCGGGGTGGTGCTGGTCTTCGACGGCACCGCCGACCTGCCCGCGTTGTTGCTGCGCATCGCCGCGTTCTTCCGCGACGAATCGTGCGGGCAGTGCGTGCCGTGCCGGGTCGGGACGGTGCGGCAGGAGGAGGCGTTGCAGCGGCTCGCGCGGGGCCGCGGCGACGGCGCGGACGACCTCGCGCTGCTGCGCGAAGTCGGCCAGGTGATGCGGGATTCATCCATCTGCGGGCTCGGGCAGACGGCCTGGAACGCGGTGGAGTCCGCAGTGGAGCAGCTCGGCGCGTTCGCAGCTGGAGGGTCGCATGAGTGACGATTTCACCGCCGCCCAGGCGGATGCCGGGGGAGGCGCGGCATGACGGCCGTCGACATCGGGCTCCCGCGCCGCCTGGTCGAGTTCACTTTGGACGGTCGCACCGTCAGCGTGCCGGAGGGCTCGACGATCCTGGACGCGTGCACGGCGCTGGGCATCTCGATCCCCACGCTGTGCTGGGGAGACACGCTGCAACCCCGCAACGCCTGCCGGGTCTGCATGGTGGAGGTCGAGGGCTCGCGCACGCTGGTGCCGTCGTGCTCGCGGCAGGTCGCTCCCGGCATGGTGGTGCGCACCGACTCCGAGCGCACCCGGCGCAGCCGCAAGGTGGTGCTGGAACTGCTGGCGTCCTCGGCGGATCTGTCGACCACGCCGCAGGTCGGCGAATGGATGGCCGAGTGCGGCGCGCGGCCGGAGCGGTTCGGCCCGCCCGAGCCGCCCGCCGACGACCACGACGAACGCCGGCCGGGAGAGCACGAGGAGCCGGACGGCAGCGCGGCCGCGACGGTGCGGCAGGACGCGAAGGTCGACAACGACCTCTACGTCCGCGACTACGGCAAGTGCATCCTCTGCTACAAGTGCGTGGACGCCTGCGGGCAGCAGTGGCAGAACACCTTCGCCATCGCCGTCGCCGGGCGCGGCTTCGACGCGCGGATCTCCACCGAGTTCGCCCGGCCGCTGCCGGAATCCGCCTGCGTCTACTGCGGGAACTGCATCGAGGTCTGCCCGACCGGCGCGTTGAGCTTCAAGACGGAGTTCGACATGCGCGGCGAGGGAACCTGGGACGAGTCGCGGCAGCAGCAGACCACGACGGTGTGCACGTACTGCGGTGTCGGCTGCAACCTCACACTGCACACGCAGGACAACGAGATAGTCCGGGTCACCTCGCCGCACGACAGCTCGGTCGGCCACGGCAACCTGTGCATCAAGGGCCGGTTCGGCTGGCAGCACGTGCAGAACCGGGAGCGCGAGGGCGAGCCGTGACCGGGTCCGCCTGCCCGATCCGCTACTTGTCGCGGGGCTTCGCGCGGGTGTGCATCCGCTCGCCCTGCGGCCCGAACAGGCTGAGGATCTCCACCGGCGCCTCCCCGGTGCTGCCGAACCAGTGCGGCAGCCGCGTGTCGAACTCGGCCGCCTCGCCGGCCTTGAGCACGACGTCGTGGTCGGCGAGCACCAGCCGCAGCTTGCCGTTGAGCACGTACAGCCACTCGTAGCCCTCGTGCGTCCGCGGGTCGGGGTCGCTGCGGTCGGCACCGATGACCATCTTGAAGGCCTGCAGGCCGCCGGGGTGCTGGGTGAGCGGCACCACCGTCATGTCGTGCTGCCGGATCGGCTTCAACCGCACCCGGGGATCGCCGACCGGCGGGGCGCCGACGAGCTCGTCCAGCGGCACCTGGTGGGCGTTGGCGATCGGCAGCAGCAGCTCCAGGCTGGGCTTGCGCTGCCCGGACTCCAGCCGGGACAGCACGCTGATCGAGATACCGGTCGTCTCCGACAGCGCCGCGAGGGTGCAGTCGCGCTCTTGGCGGATGCGTTTGAGCCGCGGTCCGACGGCGGCGAGGACGTCTTCCATGTCCTTATTGCAGAAACAGCAACAAGGTTTGTCAAGTTCGCCGGGCCGGGCGCATGGTGGGTGCCATGAGGTCGGAAACGGTAGACGTACTGGTCATCGGCGGTGGCGCCGCCGGGTTGAACGCCGCGCTCGTGCTTGCGCGGGCCCGCCGCCGGGTGCTCGTGATCGACTCGGGCGAGCCGCGCAACGCGCCGGCGCACCAGGTGCACGGATTCATCTCGCGGGACGGCACGCCGCCGGCGGAACTGCTGGCCACCGGTCGAGCGGAGGTCGAGAGCTACGGCGGCCGCGTCGAGGCCGGCGAGGTGCGCGCGGTGCGGCGCGACGGCGGGGAGTTCGACGTCGAGCTGGCCGATCGCGTGGTGCGGGCGCGCCGGTTGATCGTGGCCACCGGACTGCGCGACGAGCTCCCGGAGGTCCCCGGCCTGCGGGAACGCTGGGGGCAGGACGTGCTGCACTGCCCGTACTGCCACGCCTGGGAGGTCCGGGACCAGCGGTTCGGCGTGCTCGGCTGGCAGCAGGGGGCCGTGCACCAGGCCCTGCTGGTGCGGCAGTGGTCGGACGACGTGGTGTTCTTCGCCGAGACCCTGGACGACGACAGCCGCGCGAAGCTGATCGCGCGCGGCGTCCGGATCGTCGAAGGCGCGGTCGGCGGCCTGGAGGTGGTGGGCGACGAGCTGCGCGGCGTGCGGCTGGCGGACGGGACCGTCGAGGCGCTGGCCGTGTTGTTCGTGCCGCCCCGGTTCGTGCCCAACGACGCCTTGCTGACCGGGCTGGGCTGCGAGCGCGGCGACGACGGCTGGGTGCGGGTCGATCAGGGCGGGCTGACCAGCGTGCCGGGGGTGTGGGCCGTCGGCAACGTGGTGGACCCGCGTGCCCAGGTGGTGAACGCGGCGGCGGCCGGCGGGAAGGCCGCGATCGCCGTGAACGGGGATCTGGTGGAAGCGGATCTGCTGGAGGTGGCGCGGTGAAGGACGTCGACTGGGCGGCGATGGCCGACCTGCTGGAGCAGGAGGGCGAAACGCACGACCCGTACGTGCGGCAGGCCATCGGTGAACTGGAACACCTTGCGCCGCAACGGATCCTGGACATCGGCAGCGGTCCGGGGGTGGCGGCCTGCCTGCTGGCGGCGGCGTTCCCGAAAGCCGAGGTCACGGCGGTGGACGGGACGCCTGAACTGCTGGCGCGCGCCGAGCGGCGGGCCGAGCGGTCCGGCGTCGAGGTGCGCACGCGGGTGGCCGAGTTCCCGGCGGGCCTGGACGGCCTGGAACCGGCTGACCTGGTGTGGTCGGGGCAGGTCGTGCACCACGTCGGCGATCAGCAGGGCGCGCTGGACCAGCTGGCCGGGCTGCTCACGCCCGGTGGCGTGCTGGCCATCGTCGAGGGCGGGCTGCCGGAGCGCTCGCTGCCGCGAGACCTCGGCTTCGGGCGTCCCGGCCTGCAGACCCGGCTGGACGCGGTCACGGCGGACCGGTTCGCCCAGATGCGGGCCGAGCGGCCCGGATCGGTGCGGGTGCTGGAGGACTGGCCCGGCATGCTGCGCGCGGCGGGCCTGACCGACACGCGCAGCAAGACCTTCCTCGTCGACCGCCCGGCGCCCCTGGCCGACGGGCCGCGACGGTTCGTGCGCCGGTTGCTGGAGCGCCAGCGCGGAGCTTTCGCCGAGGTCCTGGACCCCGAGGACGTGGCCACGTTGGACAGGTTGCTGGACCCGGCCGATCCGGCGGGCATCGACCGGCGGCAGGACCTGTTCCTGCTGACCGCCAAGACGGTGCACTACGGCCGCAGGCCCGAATCCTGATGCGCGCTCCGGGTGGCTAACGCGACCCGGAGCGCTCGTCGAGCGGGGTCGGACGCCAGGCACGGGCGAGCTGGTCGCGCAGCAGCGGTTCGGGGCTGTCGTCGTCGCCGTTGAGCCGGTCGTCGAGCCGGATGACGGTGTCGCAACGGGCGAGCACGAGTCCTCTGGCGACGACGTCCTCGCCGTACCCCGCTCGCTCGGCGACGCGGGCGGCGGCGGGTGCGCCGACCGAGATGACGAACCCGGCGACATCCGTTGCCGGATCGCCCGCTTCGGCGTCCGTCCAGTCCAGCACGCCGGAAATCGCGCCGGATTCGTCGACGAGCAGGTGCTCACCCTTCAGATCGGCGTGCAGCAGGACCTGCGCCCGCGGAGGGCCGGTCGGCAGAGCCAGCCGCTCCAGGGCGCATTCCGCCCGCAGCCGGTCCTGCGCCGCGAGCCGGTCGGCGGCGGCCGCCGCTTCGCGCACCAGCTCAGGGACATCGCGCTCGGCAGCGGTCGGGACGCCCAGCCCGGCGGCGGTGGCGATGGGCACCGCCCGCAGCCCGGACAGCATCACCGCCAGGTCCCGTTCGCCCGTCGCGGACACGGGCTGCGCCTCCGCGGAGGTTCCGGGCAGGCGTTCGTCCACTGTGAACGCCAGGCCGGGTGCCCATTCGCCGGCGGCCGCCGAGCGGGGCAGCGCCACGCCGATGCGGTCGCGGAGCAGATCGCGGACCGCGAGCTCGCGGCGTTGCCGGCGCGTCGATCCGGCGTCCGCGGCGAACCGCGCCACGTGCCGTTCGCCCACCGACCACGACAGGTGCTCCCCGCCCTCGTCGATCGGGCGCACCGCGAGCGGGCCGCGCAGCGCCAGCGCATCCGCGACCAGCGAAGCCACCTGCCGCGCGGTCAAGTTCGTCGAAGCGGTCACGCCGACTCAGCCCTCGGAGTTCTGCGCCAGGTAGGTCTCGCGGGTGTGCTCGGTGTGCTCGCGCATCAGCCGGGCCGCCCGGTCGGCCTCGCCCTTGCTGATCGCGTCGATCAGGGCCGAGTGCTCGTCCCAGGACTTCTTGCCCCGGGACTTGGCCACCGGCGTGTGGTACCAGCGGACCCGGCGGGCCACCTGGGCCGCGATCTCCTTGAGGATCTTGTTGCCGGACATCTCGGTGATCAGGTGGTGCAGTTCGGCGTTGGCCGCGACCACCGCGTCGACGTCGTCGGCCTTGAGGGCCTGGACGCCGCGCTTGTAGACCTGCTTGAGGCCGGCCACGCCCTCCTTGGTCGAGTTCAGCGCCGCCAGCCGGGCGGACTCGGCCTCCAACAGCGTGCGGACGCTCAGCAGCTGGTCGGCCTCGTCCGGCGTGGGGCTGTGCACGAACGCGCCGTAGCCCGGCCGCAGGTCGACCCATTCATCCTTCTTCAGCCATTGCAGCGCTTCGCGCACCGGCTGCCGGGAAACGCCGAGCAGCTCGGCGAGTTCCTTCTCGACCAGGTGCTGGCCGGGCTTGAGCTCGCCGGTGATGATGAGTTCCAGGATGGCTTCGTAGACGGTTTCCCGGAGCGGGACCGGGCGCGCGACCTGGCGCGCGGCGATGCCCTGCGGCAGTTTCGAGGTCAGCGACATGCGGTCAACTCCGGGGCTGGGCCAGGTCCGCCCGGCGGTCCTGGTCGATCGGTGCGCTTGCGGCGGCGGGTGTTTTGCCCGATGGCTTTAGCATACAGTATGCGTCGCTCCGGAACCTGCGGCGAAGCCCCGCCGGAGGTGATCGTCCACAAGGGATGGAGCGCTGGGCCGAACGGATGGAACGGCCTGGTGCTGCTGGACATGGCGTGCGCGGCGGGACTAGAACCACTGGTGCTGGGCCGGACAACGGCCTGCGGGGGACCAGCGATCCTCCCAGCCGGAGGCGCTCATGCACGTGCCTGCGTTGTTGTGGTTCGCGACGGCGGGAATCCTGCTCGCGCTGATAGCCCGCGATCTGGCCTCGGGCTGGCGTGCGCGGCCCGAACCGTCGCCGCGCGCCGACGCACTCGCCGTCGGCGGCTACCTCCTGCTCGCCGCGCTGTTCGGCGCTGCGGTGCTCGCCGTCGGCGATGCCCGGAGCGCCGGGGCGTTCTTCGCCGGGTGGGGCAGTTCGCTGGCGGTGACGGTCGACGCGCTGGTGGTGTTCGTGCTGATCACCAGCGGGGCGCGGGACCGGCACCGAGTCGTGGTCCTCGGGGTGGCCGCTTCCGCGCTGGCCCGGTGCGGGCTCATCGCGTTCGGCATCCCGGGTGCCTCCGCCAGCGCCTGGATCTCCGCGCTGTTCGGCGCCTGCGTGCTCGCGGCGGCGTGGCCGGTCTTCCGCCACGATGACGCGGCGACGCTCCCGGCCGTGCTGGGCAGGCCCGGGGCCGCACCGGCCGCGGCGGTGCTGGCGGCCGTTGTTCTCGCGCTGTTCTCGGTGTCGGCGGCGGTGACCGGCGGGGCGTACCTGGCGTTCTGCGCCGGCATGTTCTCCCTGCTCGGCTTCCACCGGCTGTTCCGCCTGGTCGCCGGCCTGGTCGACCGGATCCCGGACGCCTCGGCAGGGCTCGCGGTGGTGCTGGTGTTCATCGGAGTGAAGTCGGTGCTGGCCGGGGTGACCGGAACCGGGCCGGACGCGCAGGTGACGGTGCTGACGCTCGGGATGATCGCCGTGGTCGCAGCGCTGAGCGCGATCACCGCGGCGCGCGCACCCTCGCCCTGACCCGGAATTCCCGCGGGCCGCCCGGCGTTCCGGAAGAACCACGAGATTCCGGTTGGAGGCCCGCGATGGCTTCGGAGGATCGGTTCGACGAATTGGACGTCTACTCGCGGACGGTGGCCGCCGTCGCGGCGGCGATCACGCCCAGCGTGGCGAGCCTGCACTCGTCCGGCGAATGGGGCGAGGCCGCCGGATCGGCGGTGGTGTTCACGGCCGACGGCTTCATGCTGACCAACGCGCACGTCATCGGCCGGGCCGGCGGCGGCACCGCGCGCTTCGCTGACGGCACCAGCGCCCCGTTCACCGTCGTCGGCACGGATCCGCTCTCCGACCTGGCCGTGGTCCGGGCGGCCGGGGAAACGCCGCCGCCGGTCCGGCTCGGCGACAGCGACCGGCTGGTGGTCGGGCAGCTCGTCGTCGCCGTGGGCAATCCGCTCGGGCTGGCCGGATCGGTCACCGCCGGCGTGGTCAGCGGGCTGGGCCGGTCGCTGCCCGTGCGCAGCGGGAACGCGGCCCGGATCATCGAGGACGTGATCCAGACCGACGCCGCCCTCAACCCCGGCAACTCCGGCGGCGCGCTGGCGGACGCGCGGGGCGTCGTGGTGGGCGTGAGCACCGCGGTCGCCGGGGTCGGCCTGGGCCTGGCGATCCCGATCAACGCCACCACCCGGCGCATCGTCGACTCGCTGGTCCGCGATGGCCGGGTCCGCCGCGCCTTCCTCGGCCTGGTGACCATCCCGGCGCCGCTGCCGGACGACCTGGCCGAACGCACCGGGCAGAACACCGGGCTGCGGGTGGTCGACGTGGTGCGGCAGAGCCCGGCGGCCCGGGCCGGACTGCACCGCGGCGACCTGGTGCTGACCGCGGGCGGCAGCCCGGTGCGCGACGCGCAGGGCCTGCAGCGGCTGATGTTCGCGGAGGCCATCGGCCGACCGCTGCAGATCACGGTCACCCGCAACGGCGCGCTGGTCGATGTGATCACCGAACCAGTGGAGCTCCAGGACGGCCGGAGCCAGGCGGGCGGAGCGGGCCCGGCGGCATAGAGTCGGGCAGTGCTCTCCGGATCCATCCCGGTCACGCCGGCGCTCGGCGTGGCCATCGCGTTGCTGCTGGTCACCGCTGCGGCGGTCGCCGGCCTGGGCGGGCTGGCGCGATACCGCGACGTGCTGCTCGCCGGCCTGCGCGGCGCCGTGCAGCTGCTCGTCGTCTCGCTGCTGATCGCCTACATCGTCCGGTGGACCGCCCTGGCGGCGCTGTTCATCGTGCTGATGTTCGCGATCGCCGCGCACACCGCCGGGCGGCGGATCACCGGCGACCGCACGTGGCTGTGGGCAGCGCTGCCGATCGCCGCCGGCGTCGCCCCGGCGGTGCTGCTGCTCGTCGTCACCGGCGCGGTCCCGCTGACCGGGCTGGTGCTGATCCCGCTGGTGGGGCAGCTGATCGGCGGCGCGCTGGTGGCGACTGCGCTGGCCGGGCGGCGGCTGCTGGACGAGCTGCAGCAGCGGCGCGGAGAGGTGGAGGCCGCGCTGGCGCTGGGACTCGTGGATCGCGCGGCGCGGCTGGAGATCGTTCGGCCGGTGGCCGGCAGCGCCCTGGTGCCCGCGCTGGACCAGACCCGCACCGTGGGCACCGTGACGCTGCCGGGCGCGTTCGTGGGGATGCTGCTGGGCGGCGCGAGCCCTGTCCAGGCCGGGATCATCCAGCTGTACGTGCTGGTGGCGCTGCTGGCGGTGGAGTCGGTGGCGATCCTGGTCGTGCTGGAGATCGTCGCCCGCGGCCTGCTGACGCGCACCGGAGCGCGCCTATTCTCCCGGGTATGACGGACTACCGGCGATGGCCCCTGCACGGCCGGGCCGCCGATGCGGCGCTCGCGCTGGTGGTCGCGGCGATGGTCGTGGGTTCCGGGCTGCTGCGGTTCCCCACCACGTTCGCCGACTTCCACCTGCTGGACGGCCTGCTGATCGCCGCCGCCTGCGCCGCCCTGCTCCTCCGCCGCCGGTTCCCGGTGCCGGTCGCGCTGGTCACGCTGGTGGCGTGCGGTTCCTACTACCCGCTGAGCACCTTCGACGGGCCGCTGGTGCTGGCGTTCGCCGTCGCGCTGTTCACGGTGGCGGCCGAGGGGCGCACCGCGGTGGCGGCGGTCCTCGCCGTCGCGGCGATGCTCCTGGTCGGCTACGGCGAGCTGGGCTCCGGCCGGCGGCACCTCGACAACACTTCGGCGTACCTGCTGGCCGGGTGGCTGGTCGCGGCGGTCGCGATCGGTGGCCTGGTCCACAACCGCCGTGCCTACCTGCGCGAGGCCGAGCAGCGGATGCTGGCCGCCGAGCGGGAGAAGGACGAGGAAGCGCGCCGGCGCGCCAGCGACGAGCGGTTGCGGATCGCGCGGGAGCTGCACGACGTGCTCGGCCATCACATCTCGCTGATCAACGTGCAGGCCGGAGCCGCGCTGCACCGCCTCGACGCCGATCCGGGCCAGGCGGAACCGGCGCTGGTGTCCATCAAGCAGGCCAGCAAGGACGCGCTGCGCGACCTGCGGGCCACGCTCGGCGTGCTGCGCCAGGTCGACGAGGCGGCACCGACCGCGCCCGCCCCGAGCCTGGCCCGGATCGACCCACTGGTCGAGCAGGCCGGGGTCACCGGGCTGGCGGTGCGCACCGAACTCGCCGGGCCGGTCCGGCCGCTGCCGCCGGAGGTCGACCTCGCCGGCTACCGGATCGTGCAGGAGGCGCTGACGAACGTGACCCGACACGCCGACGCGCGCACGGCTTGCGTGCGGATCCGGTATTCCGATCATGATGTGCGGGTGGAGATCGACGACGACGGAGCCGGCGCGGCGGACCGGAACACCCACCGGGGCAACGGGATCCGGGGGATGGAAGAACGCGTGCAGGCGCTCGGCGGGGAATTCTCGGCCGGGCGGCGCCCGGCCGGCGGTTTCCGGGTGCACGCTCGCCTGCCTTGGAGGAATGCCACGTGATCCGGGTGCTGCTGGCCGACGACCAGACGCTGGTGCGCGCCGGTTTCCGGTCGATCCTGGGCAGCGAGGACGACATCGAGATCGTGGCGGAGGCGCCCGACGGCGCCGAGGCGGTGCGCCGCGCCGCGGAGCTGCGGCCCGACGTGGTGCTGATGGACATCCGGATGCCGCACCTGGACGGGCTGGAGGCGACCCGCCGGATCGCCGCCGACCCGAAGCTGGCGGCCGTGAAGGTGATCATCCTGACCACCTTCGACCTGGACGACTACGTCTACGCCGCGTTGCGCGCCGGGGCCAGCGGTTTCCTGGTCAAGGACACCGAGCCGACCGAGCTGATCCACGCGGTGCGGGTGGTGGCCCGCGGCGACGCGCTGCTCGCCCCGGCCATCACCCGGCGGCTGATCGCGGAGTTCGCCGACCGCGCCGACCGGCCGGCGCCGCACCCTCGGCTGAACTCGCTCACCGACCGGGAGCGCGAGGTGCTGACGCTGGTGGCGCGCGGCCTGTCCAACGACGAGATCGCCGCGCGGCTGGTGCTCAGCCCGGCAACGGCGAAGACGCACGTGAGCCGGATCATGAGCAAGCTGGCCGCGCGAGACCGGGCGCAGCTGGTGGTCTTCGCCTACGAATCCGCGTTGATCACGCCGAGCTGGCTGGAGTAGCGCAACTCCAGGTGTAAGGGATCGCCCCTAGGGCGCAACCGCGGTGGTAGCCGAAGTGTCCGCTCAGGACTGACGACCCGGGGTGCACCTCGCCGCCAGTGTTGTCGGCGTGAATCCCGAGACCCTCGACCTGGCGCGCCTGCAGTTCGCCCTGACCGCAGGCGGCCACTTCCTGTTCGTCGCCCTGACCATCGGACTGGCGACGCTGGTGGCGTGCATCCAGACCAGGGCCACGCTGTCCCGGAATCCGGTGCACCAGCGGATGACCCGGTTCTGGGGACAGCTGTACGTGATCAACTACGCCGTCGGCATCGTCACCGGGCTGGTGATGGAGTTCCAGTTCGGCCTGGCCTGGAGCGGGCTGACGCACCAGGCCGGCAACGTCTTCGGCGCGTCGCTGGCGATGGAGACGCTGGTCGCGTTCTTCGTCGAGTCGACGTTCCTCGGGCTGTGGATCTTCGGCTGGGGCCGGCTGAACCGCTGGGTGCACCTCGGGCTGATCTGGGGCGTCACGATCACCGCGTACGCCTCGGCCTACTGGATCATGGTCTCCAACGGATTCCTGCAGAACCCGGTGGGCTACGAGCGGGTCGGCGACGAGCTGCGGCTGACCGATTCCTGGGCGGTGCTGACGAACCCGGCGTCGATCGCGGCGTTCTGGCACATCCTGGGCGGAGCGCTCGTCACGGCGGGCTTCTTCGTCGCCGGGATCAGCGCCTACCGCCTGTTCCGGCGCGACTCGGAGGCGGACCTGTTCACCAAGTCGCTGCGGATCGGGGTGTTCACCGCGCTTCCGGCGTTGTTCGCGACCGCGACCGCGGGCGGGATCCAGTTCGACGTGCTCGGTGACTACCAGCCGATGAAGCTCGCGGTGTGGGGCGGCCGGCAGGCGGAGATCGCCCGGCTGCAGGCGGAGCAGGTCGCCCGCTTCGGTGCCGGTGACTACGTGCCGCCGGAGGCGTGGGTGAGCGCCGGCGGTTCGGCGATGATGGCGGCGTTCGGGTTCATGTTCCTGCTGCTGTTGCCGAGCGCGCTGCTGGCCCTGTTCCGGCCGGTGGTCCGGCGCTTCCGGCTGTGGCACCTGCTGCTGGTGGCGGCGATCCCGCTGCCCTACGTCGCGATGCTCGCCGGCTGGGTGTTCCGCGAGATGGGCCGTCAGCCGTGGGTGATCAACGGCGTCCTGCTCACCCGGGACGCGGTCTCCGACGTGTCACCGGCGGCGATGCGGGCATCGCTGGTGGCCTTCACCGTCCTCTTCGGACTCCTGCTGGTGGTGAACTGGGTGCTGCTGCTGCGCCAGGCCGGTCGCGCGCCCGACCAGGTCGCCCTGGGCCGCCCGGAGGCCGGAACCCGCCCGACCCCGATCACCGCGTCGCTGTGAGGAGACCGCTCGTGGAACTGCTGGCCGTCGTGGCGCTGGGCGTTTTCGCCCTCGGTTACTTCTTGTTGGGCGGTGCGGACATCGGGGTGGGCATGCTGCTGCCGGTGCTGGGCCGGGACGCGGCGCAACGCCGCCTGGTGATCGCCGCCATCGCCCCGTTCTTCCTCGGCAACGAGGTCTGGCTGGTGGCCACCGCCGGCGTCCTCGTCGGCAATTTCCCCGAACTGGAAGGAGAACTGCTCAGCGGCCTGTTCCCGGCGGTGGTGCTGCTGCTGTGCGGCTGGATCCTGCGCGACATGGGGCTGTGGCTGCGCGGCCGGGCGGATGCCCGGGCCTGGTGGGCGATCTGCGACGCGACGATCACCGGCGGCAGCTGGGCGGTCGCGCTCAGCTGGGGCTGGATGTTCGCGGGCCTGCTGGTGGGCCAGATCCACGCCGCGGCCACCGGGCCCGGCGCGGTGCTGGCGGCGGTCGCGATCGCGGCGGTGTTCGCGGTGCACGGGCTGGCCTTCGCCGCGCTTCGGCTGTCCGGGCCATTGCACCAGCGGGCGAGGGCGTTGTTCGGGCGCGGCGACGAGCGGCGGGCGTTCGCGCTGACGTCGGCGGCGATGGTGGTGCTGTGCCTGGCGGTGGGCATCCGGCTACCGCTGCTGGACAACGCCGCTGATCCCGGCACGCTGAGCCTGCTGCTCCCGGCGATGCTGGTGATCACGCCGCTGTTGATCGCCGCGCAGGCCTACGCGTGGTGGGTCTTCCGGGGCCGGGTGGAAAGGCCGTCGTACCTGTGAACGAGCGACTGCTGGGCCTGCTGCCCCGACCCGTCCTGATCGGCCTGGCGTGCCTGGCTCTGGCGCAAGGCGCGCTGATCATCGCGCAAGCCGATCTGCTGGCCCGCGCCATCGCCCGGCTCGACCCCGGCTACCTGCCGTGGCTGGCGGGCGCGGTCGCGCTGCGGGCCTGCGCCGCGTGGGCCGGTGGCGCGCTGATCCAGCGCGCCGCGGCGGGCGTGAAGGCGGCGGTGCGTCGCGATTTGTTGGCCCGCTCGGGCTCGCAGCGGTCGAGCGGATCGTTCACCACGCTCGTCACCAGGGGGCTCGACGCAGTGGATCCGCTGCTCACCGGCGTGGTCCCGCAGTTGGTGGTGGCGGTGTCGGTGCCACCGCTGGTGCTGGTGCGGCTGGGCTTCGCGGACTGGTCCTCGGCGCTGATCGTCGCCGCGACCATGCCGCTGATCCCGTTGTTCGGCGCGGTGATCGGGCTGCGCACCCGCGACGTCACCCGGCACCAGTGGGCGCACCTCCGGCGGCTGGGCGGGCACTTCCGGGACGTCCTGGCCGGGCTGACGACCCTGCGGGTCTTCCGGCGGGCCGAGCACCAGGCGGCGGTGATCGGGCGGATGGCCGACGAGCACCGCCGGGCGACGATGGGCTCGCTGCGGGTGGCGTTCCTGTCCGGCTTCGTGCTGGAAGTCGTGTGCTCGCTGGCGATCGCGCTGGTGGCGGTGCCGATCGGCCTGCGCCTGCTCGCCGGCGGCCTCCACCTCGAAACCGCCCTGCTGGTGCTGCTGCTGACGCCGGAGGCGCTGATCCCGCTGCGCGCGCTGGGCACCCGGTTCCACGCCGGGGCCGAGGGGATGGCCGTGGTCGAGGAGGCGTTCGAAATCCTCGACCGCCCAACGGGTGCGCCGGGCGGCCGACGCCGCGCGACGGCGGGCGAGATCAGGTTCGACGAGGTGACGGTCCGCTTTCCCGGCCGGGAAACCCCGGTGCTGGACCGGGTTTCGTTCGTGGTCCGCCCGGGCGAGCGGGTCGCGCTGGTCGGGCCCAGCGGCGCGGGCAAGTCCACGGTGCTCCACCTGCTGCTGGGCTTCGTGGCGCCGGAGAGCGGGCGGATCCTCGTCGACGGCGTCGACCTGCGGGAACTCGACATCGACCGGTGGCGACGCGGGGTGGCATGGGTGCCGCAGCACCCGCACCTGTTCGCCGCGACCGTGGCCGACAACATCCGCCTCGGCGCACCGGAGGCATCGATGGAGCAAGTGCGCGCGGCTGCCCGCGCCGCGCACGCCGCGGAGTTCGTCGAACGGCGCCCGGAGGGCTACCGGTCCCGGCTGGGCGAGCGCGGGGCGGACCTGTCGGCGGGGCAGCGGCAACGCATCGCCGTCGCCCGCGCTTACCTGAAGGACGCGCCGATCGTCCTGCTGGACGAGCCCACGGCGCGGCTGGACCTGCACAGCGAATCGGCCTTGGCGGCATCGGCGGCGACGGTGCTCAGCGGCCGCACGGCCATCGTGGTCGCGCACCGCCCCGCCCTGCTCGCGGCGGCCGACCGGGTCATCCGGATTCGCGGCGGCGTCGTCGAATCCCCGGCGGAGGTGGCGGCGTGATCGCGATGCTGCGCCTCTTCCGCGCGCCGCGGCTGCTCGCCGCGGTGGCGTGCGGAATGGCTGCCGAACTCAGCGCCGTGGGCCTGATGGCGTTGGCGGCCTGGCTGATCACCCGCGCCGCGGAGCAGCCCGCGCTATCCGCGCTGAGCCTGGCGATCGTCGGCGTCCGCGCCTGCGCGCTGGCGCGCGGCACGTTCCGCTACCTGGAGCGGCTCGCCGGGCACGACGCCGCGCTGCGCGTGGTCGCCGAGCTTCGGCCGAAGGTGTTCCGGTCGAGGCTCGGGCGACCGCCGATGCGTGACGGTGACGCGCTGGCGCGACTGATCGCCGACGTGGACAGCGTGCAGGAGTTGCTGCTGCGCTGCCTGTCACCGGCGGCGATAGCGCTCGTCGTGGGCGCGTCGTCGGCGCTGGTGTGCCTCGCGGTCGCCCCGGCGGCCGGGTCGGTGCTGGTCGCGGGCCTGCTGCTGGCTGGTGTGGCGTTGCCGCTGCTCGCGCTGCCGATGACGGGCAGGAATCTGGCTGCGGCAGCGGAGGATCGTGCGGTGCTCGCGGTGGCCAGTGCGGATCTCGTCGACGGCGCAAGGGAATTGGCCGCGTTCAACGCCACCGCCGGGGCGACGACCCGAGCCGGGGAGCACACGGCGCGGATCGCCCGCCGCGAGCGGGCTTCCGCCCGGGCGGCCGGCTTTCTGGCCGCGGCCGGGATCGCGGTCCAGGGCCTGACCGCGGTGGGCGCGACGTGGCTCGTGCTGCTCGACGGCCGTCAGCAGGTCACGGCCGCGGTGGTGGGATTCCTGGCGCTGGCGGCATCCGAGCCGGTTCTGCCGCTCATCGAAGCCGCGCGCAAGTACGCCGAACACCGTCCGGCGTTGCGGCGGGTCGCCGAGCTGGTGACCGTCGCGCCGAAGCCGGATCCGCAGGCGAACGCGGGAAGGCTCGCCCTCCACGACGTGTCGGTGCACTACGCGGCTCCGGCGCTGAGCGGCATCGACCTGGTCATCGAGCCGGGCCGGACGGTCGCGATCGTCGGCGCCAGCGGGGCGGGCAAGAGCACCGCGCTCGGCGTCATGGCCGGGCTGGTCGAGCCGTCGACCGGCCGGGTCGAGCGCCCGGAAACCCGTGCGGTGACCCAGGACGCGCACGTCTTCGACACCACCATCCGGGAGAACCTGCGGCTGGCCGCGCCGGATGCCACCGATGAGCAGCTGGCGCGCGCCTCGGCGCAGGCCGGACTGCTCGGCTGGATCCGCAGCCTGCCTGCGGGGTTCGACACGCTCGTCGGCGAAAGCGGTCAGGACATCTCGGGCGGCCAGCGGCAGCGCCTGCTGCTGGCCCGGGCGCTGCTGGCCGACCCGCCCGTGCTGCTCCTGGACGAACCGGGCGAATCCCTGGAGACCCGGCTGGCCGACGAACTGCTCGCCGGTGTCCTGCGCGCGCGATCCGGCCGCACGACCGTCGTCGTCACGCACCGGCTGGCCTGCCTGCCGGAGTTCGACGAGGTGCTCGTCCTGGATCGCGGCCGGATCGTGCAACGCGGCCCGCACGACGAACTGGTGGCGGTCCCCGGCCCCTACCTCGACCTCTGGGAGGCGGAGCTGCTCGTCGGCACCCGGTGATCGTTTGGTTGAAACGTTGACTGAATCGCCGCCGCGGCGCAGGATGATCGTTCACCGGACGCCGGGAAGAGGGGTGCAGCCGCGTTGACCCAGCAACGCCCAGCGGGCTTCTTCGCCGACCGCACGATCGGCGGGCTCGCCGAAGCACTGCGCGGCGGCGAGGTGACCGCGGTCGAACTGGCCCGTGCCGCCTTGGCGTCCATCGGAGAGCTCGACGGCGAGTTCAACGCCTTCGTGACCGTCGACCACGACGGCGCGCTGAAGGCCGCCGAGAAGGCCGACGCCGAGCTGGCCGAAGGCGTCGACCGGGGGCCGCTGCACGGGATCCCGGTGGCGGTGAAGGACATCATCGACGTCGCCGGCCTGCCCACGACCATGGGATCGGCGCACTTCGCGGCGAACGTGTCCACATCGGACGCCGAGTGCGTGCAGCGGCTGCGCGATGGCGGCGCGGTGCTGGTCGGCAAGACCACGACGCACGAGTTCGCGTTCGGGGCCAGCGGTGACAGCTCGCACCAGGGGCCGTCCCGCAACCCGCACGACCCGAGCCGGGTCACGGGCGGGTCCAGCGGCGGCAGCGGGGCCGCCGTCGCGGCCGGGATGGTGCCGCTGGCGCTGGGCACCGACACCGGCGGCTCGGTGCGAATCCCGGCGGCGATGTGCGGGGTGGTGGGTTTCAAACCGGCGTTCAACGCGATCCCGACCGGCGGCGTGTTCCCGCTGTCGCAGTCGCTGGACCACGTCGGCGTGCTGGCCAGGACCCCGCAGGACTGCCGGACCGGCTACCGGGTGCTGGCTGGACTGCGCAACACCGTCAGCCGCGAAGCGGGGGAGACCGCGAGCATCGGCTGGATCGACCCGGGCACGCTGCACCCGACCGATCCGGACGTCGCACGGACCGCCCGCGCCGCCCTGGACCTCGACGGCCTGGAGGTGCGCGACGTCGAGCTGAGCGATCCGGCCGTCCTGCACAAGGCCTTCGCGGGCATCCAGTACAGCGAGGCGTACGCGATCCACGCCGAACGCGTGGCGCAGAACCCGCAGCTGTTCACGCCGGACGTCCTGGAACGGCTGGAAGAAGCCGCGAAGACCGCGGGCTGGCAGCACGTGCGGGCGGTCGCGGCCCGCGACCGGTGGCGCGCCGAGATCGACGGCCTGCTCACCCACGTCGACCTGCTGGCGCTGCCGACGACCTGCGTGGTCGCGCCCGCCATCGGTCGGCGCGAGATCGACATCGACGGCGCCGCCGCGACGGTCCGCGGCGCGCTGGTGTCGCTGACCAAGACGTGGAACGTGGCGGGCATCCCGGCGGTGTCGGTCCCGGCCGGCACCATCGGCGACCTCCCGGTCGGCGTCCAGCTGGCCTGCCGGCCCGGGCGCGAAGACCTCTTGCTGGCCGTCGCGGCCCGGATCACCGACGCCGCACGATGACCGCCAGGCGCGGTTTCGCGAGGACCGGCTGACCGTCGATCTCTCGCGAAACCGGCGCCGGCCGGTCAGCCCTGCACGGCGGTCGCGACGGCCTTGCCGAGGTCCTCGGTGGTGGCCTTGCCGCCGAGATCCGGGGTGCGCGGCGCCGAGGCGTCGGTCAGGACCTGCTCGATCGCGCGGACCACGTCGGCCCCGGCCTCCGGCAGGCCGAGGTGGTCCAGCATCATCGCCGCGGACCAGATCTGGCCGATCGGGTTGGCGATGCCCCGGCCCGCGATGTCCGGCGCCGAGCCGTGCACCGGTTCGAACGTCGACGGGTAGTCGCGCTCCGGGTTGATGTTGCCCGACGGTGCGACCCCGATCGTGCCGGTCACACCGGGCCCGAGGTCGGAGAGGATGTCGCCGAAGAGGTTGCTGGCGACCACCACGTCGAAGCGCTCCGGCGTCATCACGAACCGCGCGCACAGGATGTCGATGTGGTCCTGGTCGACGGTGATGTCCGGGTACTCGGCGGAGATGGCCGCGAACCGCTCGTCCCAGTACGGCATCGAGTAGTAGATGCCGTTGGACTTCGTCGCCGAGGTGACGTGCGGCTTGCCGAGCTTGCGGGCCAGTTCGAAGGCGTAGCGCATGATGCGGTCGGTGCCGCGCCTGGTGAACGCGGCGGTCTGCAGCACCATCTCGTTCGGGGTGCCCTCGCCCTGCCGCCCGCCGAGCTGCGAGTACTCGCCCTCGGTGTTCTCCCGGACCACCCAGAAATCGATGTCGCCGGGCTCCTTGTCGCGCACCGGCGGCGTCACGCCCGGCAGCAGCCGCACCGGGCGCAGGTTGACGTACTGGTCGAACTCGCGGCGGATCGGCAGCAGCAGCCCCCACAGCGAGATGTGGTCGGGCACGCCGGGCCAGCCGACCGCGCCGAGCAGGATCGAGTCGTGGTCGCGCAGCCGGTCCAGCCCGTCGGCGGGCATCATGCGGCCGGTGCTGCGGTAGGTCTCGCAGCTCCAGTCGAAGTGCCGGAAGTCGAACCGCACCCCGTACTTCGCGCCGATCACCTCGAGCACCCGCAACGCTTCCGGCATGACCTCGTTGCCGATCCCGTCACCGGGCAGGACCGCCACTTCGTACTGCTGCAATCTGCACCTCGCGCCTCTCGGAGAACCGTTCCGGTCGCCATCTAACGCCGCGGGCCCGCCCGCGGCCAAGACCCCGGGGCGAATCGCCGGTGGCGCTCCGGCCTGGCAACGGCTACGAAGGACGACGTGGATGCGACACGGGCATTGCGCGAAATCGCGTTCTGGCTGGAGCGCGAGGGCGCGCCGACCTACCGGGTGCGGGCGTTCCGGCGCGCCGCCGCGGTCGTGGACGACCTCCCGGACCTGGACCAGCGGGTGGCGTCCGGGCGGCTGACCGCCCTGGAGGGCATCGGCAAGACCACCGCCGCCGTCATCGAGGCCGCGCACCGCGGCGAGACCCCGGACTACCTGGCGCGCCTGCGGTCCGAAGTGGACGTTCCGGAGCACGGGCAGCGGCTACGCGCGGCGCTGCGCGGCGACTGCCACACCCATTCCGACTGGTCCGACGGCGGCAGCCCGATCGCCGAGATGGCCATCACCGCCCGGGAGCTCGGGCACGAGTGGATGGTGCTCACCGACCACTCGCCCCGGCTGACCGTGGCCCGCGGCCTGTCCGCCGACCGGCTGCGCCAGCAGCTGGAGGTGGTCGCGGGGCTCAACGAGCGCCTCGCGCCGTTCCGCATCCTCACCGGCATCGAGGTCGACATCCTGTCGGCCGGCGAGCTGGACCAGGACGAGGACCTGCTCGCCGAGCTGGACGTCGTGGTGGCCAGCGTGCACTCCGACCTGCGGATGGCCGCGCCGGCCATGACGCGGCGGATGTGCGCGGCGGTGGCCGACCCGCACGTGGACGTGCTGGGCCACTGCACCGGGCGGCTGATCGGCGACCGGAAGCGGCAGCAGTCCACTTTCGACGCGGTGGCGGTGTTCGAGGCGTGCCGGGACAACGGCGTCGCGGTCGAGATCAACTCCCGGCCGGACCGGCTGGACCCGCCGCGCGAGCTGATCCGGCTCGCCCGCGACATCGGCTGCGCGTTCAGCATCGACTCCGACGCGCACGCCCCGGGTCAGCTGGACTGGCTGGCCTACGGATGCGCGCGGGCCGAGGAGTGCGAGGTGCCCGCCGACCGCGTGATCAACGCGCTCCCGGCCGAGGACCTGCTGGCCCGGCGGTGAGCTGGGCGCACCACGGCCATCGCCGGATCGCTCCGTCGCTGATCGCGCATGGTATTTGAATGTTCAAATATTGCCCGGGTATGCTGATCGGGTGACCGAAACCCGATGGCTGACCGACACCCAGCAGTGCGCCTGGCGGAAGTTCGCCGCCCTGATGACCGTGGTCCCGGCCGCGCTGGACAACCAGCTGCAACGGGACGCCGGCCTGACCCACTTCGGCTACTGGGTGCTGGCGATGCTCAGCGAGCACCCGGACCGCGCTTTGCGGATGAGCGAGCTCGCGGCCCGGTCCAACGCCTCGCCGTCCCGGGTGTCGCACGTGGTCGCCCGCCTGGAGCAGCAGGGCTGGGTGCGGCGGCAGCGCGCGTGCTCCGACGGTCGAGGCAACGTCGCGGAGCTCACCGAAGCCGGCTACGAGAAGCTCGTCGCCTCGGCCCCCGGCCACGTGGAGAAGGTCCGCGACTTGATGTTCGACGGCCTCTCCGACGCCCAGGTGCGCCAGCTCGACGAGCTCTGCGCCGCCATGCTCGCGCACCTGGACCCCGAGGGGAACCTCACCACCGCGCCGCCGCAGCGGGACTGAAAAACCTCACGCCGCCTCGTCGGTGTCGTCCTGCTGGGCGAACTGGGTGCGGTAGAGCTCGGTGTACAGGCCGCCGCGGGCCAGCAGCTCGGCGTGCGTGCCCTCCTCCGCGATGCGCCCGCCGGAGACCACCAGGATCCGGTCCGCTTCCCGGATCGTGGCCAGCCGGTGTGCGATGACCAGCGCCGTTCGCCCGGACAGCGCGGTCTTCAGCGCCTGCTGCACCGCCGCCTCGGATTCCGAGTCCAGGTGCGCGGTCGCCTCGTCCAGCACGACGATCGGCGGCGCCTTCAGCAGCAGCCGCGCGATCGCCAGCCGCTGCTTCTCGCCGCCGGAGAGCCGGTAGCCGCGGTCGCCGACCACCGTGTCGAGCCCGTCCGGCAGCGACGCGACGAGGTGCCCGAGCTGCGCCGTCCGCAGGGCCTCGGTCAGCTCCTCGTCGGTCGCGTCGGGGCGGGCGAAGGTGAGGTTGGCGCGGATCGAGTCGTGGAACAGATGCGAGTCCTGGGTGACCACGCCGACCGTCGAGTACAGCGAGGCCAGCGTCGCGTCGCGGACGTCCACGCCGCCGATGCGCACCGCCCCGGAATCCGCGTCGTAGAGCCGCCCGGCCAGGTTGGTGATGGTCGTCTTGCCCGCGCCGGAGTGGCCGACCAGTGCGATCGTCTGGCCCGGCGCGGCGCGGAACGAGATGTTGTGCAGCACGTCGTGCGCGGGCGCGTTGTCCTGCCGCGCCACCGATTCCAGCGACGCCAGCGAAACCTCGCTGGACGCCGGGTAGCGGAACGACACCGCGTCGAACTCGACGTCGGCCGCCCCGGCGGGCAGCGGCTTCGCGTCCGGCTTCTCCTGGATCATCGGCCGCAGGTCCAGCACCTCGAAGACGCGGTCGAAGCTGACCAGCGCGGTCATCACGTCGACGTGCACGTTGGACAGCGCGGTCAGCGGCCCGTACAGGCGGCTGAGCAGCGTTGCCAGCGCCACCAGGGTGCCCAGTTCGAAGGCCCCGGTGAGCACCAGCCCGCCGCCGAGCCCGTAGACCACCGCGGTGGCCAGCGACGCCAGCAGCGTCAGCGCGACGAAGAACACCCGGCTGTACATCGCCGACACCACGCCCATGTCGCGCACCCGCGCCGCCCGCCGCGAGAACCGCTCGGACTCCTCGTCGGCGCGGCCGTAGAGCTTGGCCAGCATCGCCCCGGCGACGCCGAAGCGCTCGGTCATCAGCGAGCTCATCTCGGCGTCCACCTTCATCTGCTCCCGGGTGACCCGCTGCAGCCGCCGCCCGATCCACCGCACCGGCAGCAGGAACAGCGGCAGCATCGCCAGCGCGATCAGGGTGATCTGCCAGGACAGGGTGAACATGGTGGCCAGCACCAGCACCAGGCTCAGCACGTTGGACACCACCGACGACAGCGTGCTGGTCAGGGCTCGTTGCGCGCCGATGACGTCGTTGTTGAGCCGGCTGACCAGCGCCCCGGTCTGCGCCCGCACGAAGAACGCCACCGGCATCCGCTGCACGTGGTCGAAGACCTCCGAACGCAGGTCGTAGATCAGCCCCTCGCCGAGCCGCGCGGAGTACCAGCGCTGCAGCAGCGACGTCGCGGCCTCGAGGAGCGCGACACCGGCGACGGCCACCGCCAACCAGACGATCACGCCCATGTTCCGCGGCACGATCCCGTCGTCGATGATCGCCTTGAACAGCAGCGGGTTGACGATGCCGAGCACCGCGGCGAACGCCACCAGCGCCAGGAAGGGCATGATGTCCCGGGTGTAGGGCCGGGCGTAGCGGAAGATGCGCCGGGCCAGCCCGGGCGAGAGGCGTTGCCGGGTCACGGATTCGTCACTGGCGAAGGAGCGCATCGTCTCCCATGTCACCGTCATGTTCGCAGTCCTCTTCAAGCGGTCCAACGCGGTCGAGCACCATCCTGAAACTTCAAGTTAAGTCGAAGTCAACGCCGCGGGACGAGCGTCGATTCCCGCGCGGGCGCGTCGGTCGGCGTCGTGCTGGACGGCTATCTTGAACAATGCTTCACGTACGTTACTCTGTGCGCTGGCTCGGACACGGTCCGAACTCGGGGGATTGACTGGTAGGCCGCTGCGTAGGACAGGAGCGACCGCGTGTTGATCAGCACTTCGGTCGGGGGTGGGCGTTGACGGTTTCCGGGCAGGAGCCCGCGCGCATCCCGCTGCGCGTGGCGGACCGGTTCTTCCTGGCCGCGCACACCGGGGAGCAGCGCCTTTCGCCCAGGATCGACGGCTCGCTGGTGGCGCTCGGCTGCGCCGGCGGGCTGCTGGCCGAGCTGATCCTGGAAGAAGAGGTCTCGGTGACGCCCAGCGTCCGGCCCAGCGGCAAGGGCCGCTGCCCGGACTTCCTGTCCTGGGCGATCCTGCGGGAGATCCGCGAGGAGACCGGCCACGACGTGCGGACGTGGCTGGAGTACCTGAGCCAGACCGCCACCGAGAAGGTGCGCGCCCGGCTGACCATCACC
Organism: Saccharopolyspora sp. NPDC003752; assembly: GCF_053605825.1. Classification (NCBI taxonomy): domain Bacteria; kingdom Bacillati; phylum Actinomycetota; class Actinomycetes; order Pseudonocardiales; family Pseudonocardiaceae; genus Saccharopolyspora; species Saccharopolyspora sp. NPDC003752. Next base: position 235,311 of record NZ_JBSGJZ010000008.1, read on the forward strand.
GACGTGCTCCGGGAGGTGCCGGTGTCCGGCGGCTGGCGCGGCGGGTCGGCCGCGGCCTGGAGGCCCGCCGACGACAGCGTGCGCAACCCGGAGGTGGACCTGGAAACGCTGTTCACCGGCGCCGAAACGGCCAGCGGCAGCGGCATGATCACCATCCCGGCCCGGCTCGCCGAGATCACCCTGGCGCTGCTGCTGCGGGAAACCGGCGTGCTGCGCCAGATCCGGCTCGCCAAGCACGTCACCAGGCAGGGCGAGTACCGGATGGAGTCCTGGGAACCGCGCATCCCGGGCCCGCTGCGGACCCTGGTCAGCGAGGTGGGCGCCGCCCGCGGCCAGTCCGCGATCACCCCGAGGCACTGAGAGCGCAGAGGAGCGAGCGTTGCCACCGTCCAAAGTCTCAGCAGCCCTGGCCCGCGCCCGGCTGGGCGTGACGTCGATCGTGTTCTTCACCGTCGCCGCCGCGGCCCCGGAAACGGTGGTCGGCGGCGGTGCGGTCAGCGGGTTCGCGGTGTCCGGGGTGACCGGGATCCCGCTGGGCTACCTGGCGATCGCGCTGATCCTCGGGCTGTTCGCGATCGGCTACGTCACGATGTCGCAGCACGTGGAGAACGCCGGCGCGTTCTACGCCTACGTGGCCAAGGGGCTCGGCCGGGTGGCCGGCACCGCGGCCGGCGGCCTCGCGCTCGTCTCCTACCTGATGATCCTGGCCAGCCTGCTCGGCGGTTTCGGCGTCGGCGCGGCCGCATTCGTGCAGCAGATCAGCGGCGTCGAGGTGTCGTGGTGGGTGCTCTCGGCCGCCGGCCTGGCGCTGATCGCGGTGCTCGGCGTGCTGCGCATCGACGTCAACGGGCGGGTGCTGGGCGTGCTGCTGCTCGCCGAGGTGGCGATCATCCTGGTCTACGACGCGGCGTTCGTGTCCGCGCCGTCGGACGCGGGCGTCGTGCTGGACACCCTCAACCCGGCCCAGCTGATGACCAGCGCGGCCGGGGTGATCCTGGTGATCGCCTTCACCGGATTCATCGGGTTCGAGAACTCCACGGTCCTCGCCGAGGAGGCGAAGAACCCGCGCACGGTGATCTACGCGACCTACATCTCGCTGGTCGTCATCGGCGGTCTCTACTCGTTGTCGACCTGGGCGATGACGGTGGCCACCGGGCCGGACGCCATCGTCTCGCAGGCCGAGACCCATTCCACGGAACTGCTCTTCGTGCTCGCCGGGCAGCGACTGCCGGGCGTGCTGGTGACCATCGGCTCGGCGCTGTACGTGACGAGCCTGTTCGCCGCGACGCTGTCGTTCCACCACGTCTGCGCCCGCTACTTCTTCGCGCTGGGCCGGGAAGGCATCGGCCTGCGCTGGTGGGGGACGACCAGCTCCCGCACCTCGGCCCCGGCGGCGGGCTCGCTGAGCACCACCGCGATCGTGGCCGTCGTGGTGGCGCTGGTGGCGGTCACCGGGTTGGACCCGATCACCTACCTGTTCTTCTGGGGTGCCTCGGTGGGGGCGCTCGGCGTCCTGACGCTGGTGCTGCTGACCTCGATCGCCGTCGTCGGCTACTTCATCCGCGAACGAGACCACGGGCACGGCCGGTGGCGGACCGCGATCGCGCCGGCGCTGGCTGCCGCGGTGCTCGCGGTGGTGCTGGTCCTGACGGTGACGTCGTTCGGCACCGTGCTCGGCGTGCCCGACGGCGATCCGGCCGCGTGGGCGCTGCCGCTGGGCTTCGTGGTCGTGCTGGCGCTCGGCGCGGGCTGGGGCGCGGCGCTGAAGCGGTTCCGGCCGGAGGCCTACGCGCGGATCGGGATGGGCGCCCGCGCCACCACCATCCAGTCCGGCGCGGAGCCCGCGGATGTCCACTGAGGACGTTCGGGTGCGCACGCTGTTGCGGGCCTTCGCCGACGACGCGTTCGCCCGGTGGCTGCTGCCGGACCCGGAGCACCGGCACCACGTGTACCGCGAGTGGTTCGTCATGGTCCTCGCGCAGGCCGGCGCGGCCGGGCAGGTGATCAGCGGTGCGGACGGCCTCGCGGTGCAGGTCTGGCTCGCGGCGCGCACCGGGCCGCCGAGCATGCTCGACGACGCGGGCTCCCAGCGCCTGCTCGACCTGGCCGGGGACCGGGCGCACCGGTTCCGGGAGTTCGGCGCCCTGAGCGCGGAACGGCACCCGCGCGACCCCCACGAGTACCTGGCCCTGATCGGCGTCGACCCGGCGGTGCAGTGCACCGGCGTCGGTGGCCGGGAGCTCCGCGGCGCCCTCCGCCGGTGGGACGCGGAGGGGATGCCGTCGTACCTGGAGGCCAGCAGCGCCCGGAGCCGGAACCTCTACCTGCGCCTGGGCTTCCAGGACCACGGCGACCCGATCGTCCTCCCCGGCGGCCCCAGCCTCTACCCGATGTGGCGCCCCGCGAGCTGACGCCCTGATCAGGACTGGTGGACGATCTCGCCCGCCTGGACGACCATGCGCAGCGGCTTGGTCAGGGCCGCGATGTCCGCCAGCGGACGAGCGGCGGGTGGCGCGGGCGCTGCAGGAGGACGGCCGGGCCAGTGCGGCCGACATCGCGCGCCGCCTCGACCTGAGCCAGTCCACCGCCTACCGCATCGCCCAGTCCCTGCTGGAGCGCGGCATCGTGATCCCGCGCGTCGAGATCGAACCGGCGGTGCTCGGCTACCCGCTGGAGGCGGTGATCTCGCTGACCACCGAGCTGCGCTCGATCACCGGCATCGCCGCCGAACTGGGCCGCCACCCCACGGCGCGCTTCGTGTCCACAGTGGCCGGAACGGCCTCGATGATCAACCACGGGGCGTTCCGCGACGAGGACGACCTCGCGGGCCTGCTCACCGGCGACCTGGCCGCGCTGGAGGGCATCAAGTCCGTCGAGGTGGCCGTCGTCCTCCGGGTGCTGACCCGCTACTGGCTGCCCCGCGAGGGGGTCCGGCTGGCGTAGTCGGCGATTTCGGCGGAAACCGGAGTGCCGATTCCCGCGGAGACCGCCGCGCGTCAGGTCTCCGCGCCGACGTAGTCGAATTCCCAGATTCCGTCCGGTCGCCTCCTGCCGCGCTCGTAGATCAGCAGCGGCGGCACGGCCTGGGAGTTGCGGGCCCGCGCGGGGAACGTGATGCGCGGTACCGGTTTGCCCGACACGTCAGCGGAAACGGCGACCTCGTGGCCGTCCTCCGGCCCACCGCGCAGCCGGACCCGGATCTCTGCCACGCGAAGCTCCCTTCTTCGGACCAGCAATGCCGTGACCGGCGCCTCATCGGCGACGACACCGCTTCGACCAGGATGCCCGGAACAAGGTTCCTGCTGTCACTGGATCGTGTGGCCGGAGGGCAGCCGTCAGATCATCTCGGTGATGTTGGGCTCGACGTCGAGTAGCGCGCGGCCGAACAGCTCCGCGTTGCTTGCCGGGTGGGCGAGCGCGTGCCGGGCGGCGGTCTGGACGTCGCGCAGGATCGCGTGCAGCGGGTCCGATTCGGACAGCGCCGACGCGCCGTAGGCGGAGACGAGCCCGTCGACGGCTTCGCGGCACTGCTGGATCGCGTGGCTGGAATGCTGCCGCAGCCGGGCGCGCTCCAGATAGCCCGGGTGGGTCCCGGACAGCGCGTGGCCGTCGACCACCGCCGCCGACCGGTCCGCGATCAGCCGGGCGACGTCGATCTTCGTCGACGCCTCCGCCACGGCCAGCTGGAACGCGGTCGAATCGCGCTGCCGCTGGTAGCTGGTGAACGCGATGCCCTTGCGGCCGGCCTGCGACAGCACGTGCTCCAGCGCCTCCTCGGCCATGCCCAGCAGCGGGGCGATCAGGAACGTCGCCAGCGTCGGGACCACGGCGGTGCGGTAGCGCGGGGAATCGTTGCGGCGGCGCGTGAACACGCCCCGCGTCGCCGGACCCCGGCGCAGCAGCCGGTGGTCGGGGACGAACACGTTCTCGCCGATCAGCAGGTTGCTGCCGGTGCCGCGCATGCCGAGGGTGAACCAGGTGTCCTTGACGCGCAGCTCGCTCATCGGGACCAGCCCGAACGCGGCGTCCGCCGGCTCGTCGCCGTGCGCGGGCAACGACATGCCGAGCATGGCCCAGCCGGAGTGCAGGCAGCCGGAGGCCGGCGCCCAGCTGCCGCTGACCTGCCAGCCCCCGTCGACGCGCTCGGCGGACGCCTTCGGCGTGAGCACCTGGCACACCTTGGTGTCCGGGTCGGCGCCGAACACCTCTTCCTGCGCCTGGTCGGGGAAGAGGCCGGTCAGCCAGTCGCCGCAGCCGAGGATCAGCACCAGCCAGCCCGCGGCGGCATCGCCCCGGGTGACCTCGGCGGTGGCGTCCATGATGGTGCGCAGGTCGGTTTCCAGGCCGCCGAACCGGCGAGGCACCCACGCGCGGAACAGGCCCGCCTCGTCGAGTGCGGCGATCGACTCGCCGGCGAGCCGCCGTTCCTGTTCGCCTTCGGCCCGATGCTGTTCCAGCAGCGGCCGAAGCGCCGCCGCCCGCTCGACGAGATCCGCCCGCGCACCGGTCCCCATGGTCGACCTCCAAATCACACTGATCGACGATCAGTGTGCACCGACCGTCACCCGGTCGTGCGGCCGGTCCGGGAGGCGATCTCAGCCCGGGGTGACCAGGACGTGGAGGGTCCGGGGGCCGTGCACGCCCTCGACCCGGTTGAGCTCGATGTCGCTGGTGGCGGACGGGCCGCTGATGAACGTCATCGGCCGGGTCGGGTCCAGCCGGCGCAGCGCGGCCGGGACGTCGTCCACGACCTGCGATTCCCCGACGACGCAGATGTGCACGTCCGGTACCAGCGTCACCGCCCGGCGCCCCTGGCCGGGGCCGTGATCGAGCACGATGGTGCCCGTCTCGGCGATGCCCACCACGGCCGTGGTGATCACGGCGTCGATGCGCTCCAGTCCCGTCGTGTCGATGTCCGATCCGTCGTCCACTCGCCCGAATTCCGAGCTCAGCGCGTCGTACCACTATTGTGGTACCCCAGTTGGGGCGAGTACCCGGCGGGCACCTGCGGCGCGCGCGGCGGCCACGATCGCGGCGGGCAGCCCGGCCGGCTCGACCCGCTCCACCGTCGCCCGGTAGTCCGCGACCCGCTCGCGGAACAGGCCCACCAGATCCGCCGCCGGGCGTTCGGTGCGGTAGTCGCGCGGAATGCCCGACACCGGAACCCGCTCGGTCGCCGACCCGCAGCAGCCGGGTGGAGTGGCAGGTGGGGTGGTAGGTCACCCGGTGCGGGAAGTACGCGCCGACGTCGGTCACCCCGAGCGGGTGGCGGTGTCCCACAACCTCGCAGGTTCGTGGTCGGCAGGCTCCTCGGTCGAGATCGGGTCAGCGCGAAACCGCGCGGGACTGCGGGGCGACCGCGAGGTCGGCGCTGATCCGGGCCGCCGTCGCCTGCAGCGGCGGCAGGAGGTTCTCGCGGGCTTCTTCCGGGCTGGTGCGGGAGGCGTGCGAGGAGATGTTCACCGCCGCCACCACCTTGTTCGCCCGGTCCCGGATCGGCGCCGCGATCGAGCGCAGGCCCGCTTCTAGCTCCTGGTCCACCAACGCCCAGCCCTGCTCGCGGATGCGGGCCAGCTCCTCCTCGAACGCCGCCGGGGTCGTGATCGTGTGCGGGCCCAGCGGCTCGAGGTCCACTTCGGACAGGTAGGCGTCCAGGTCGGCGGGCCCGAGGTCGGCGAGCAGCACCCGGCCCATCGAGGTCGCGTAGGCGGGGAACCGGGTGCCGATGTTGATCGACACCGTCATGATCCGCGAGGTGGGGACGCGGGCGACGTAGACGATGTCCGGGCCGTCCAGCACCGACACCGACGCCGACTCGTGCACGTCGGCCACCAGCCGCTCCAGGTGCGGCTGGGCGATCTCCGGCAGCGACACGCTGGACAGGTAGGCGAAGCCCAGCTCCAGCACGCGCGGGGTGAGCGCGAAGACCCGGCCGTCGGTCCACACGTAACCGAGGTGCACCAGGGTGTGCAGGAACCGGCGGGCCGCCGCGCGCGACAGGTCGGTCGCGCGGGCGACCTCCGACAGCGTCATCTCCGGGTTGGACTCGTTGAACGCGCGGATCACCAGGAGCCCGCGCGCCAGCGACTGGACGTAACCGCCGCTCGTGTCGGACACGGGTTCCATGGCGTTTCTCCTGCTTCAGTCGGACTGCTCGTCGCCGAGGATCGTATTGGCGATCGCGAAGGCGCTGTTCGCGCGGGGCACCCCGGCGTAGATCGCGACGTGCATGAGCACCTCGCGGATGTGCTCCGGCGGGACGCCGTTGCGGCGGGCGGCCTTCACGTGCATCGCGAATTCGTCTTCGCAGCCCACCGCCGCCAGGATCGCCAGCGTCAGCATGCTGCGGGTCTGCCGGTCGACGCCGTCGCCGCTCCACAGCTCGCCCCACGCGTAGCGGGTGATGAAGTCCTGGAAGCCCTCGGTGAACGGGGTGATCTTGGTGTTCGCGCGGTCCACGTGCTCGTCGCCGAGGACCTGCCGGCGCACCTGCATCCCCTGGTCGCGCCGGGTTTCGTCGTCGAGGCGGTCGGGCATCACAGGCTCCTCGTGAAGTGGTCCAGCAGCAGCCGGTTGACGGCCTCGGGCTGTTCGGCGTTGCCGAGGTGCGCCGCCGGGGAAAGCACCTCCAGGCGGGCGCCCGCGACGGCCGCGGCGATCTGCTCCGCGTGCGCCGGGGGAGTGGCCGCGTCCTCGGCGCCCGCGATCACCAGCGTCGGCGCGGTGATCTCGCCCAGCTTCGGCAGCAGGTCCATGCCGGCGATCGCCTCGCAGCAGCCCGCGTAACCCTCGTCGTCGGCCGCGGCGAGCATGCCGCCGAACTTCTCGACGACGTCCGCCCGCTCGGCCAGGGCCGGGGTGAACCACCTCGGCAGCGACGGCTCGACCATCGCCTGCGTGCCCTTCTCCCGCACCAGCGCCGCACGGTCCCGCCACATCGACGCGGGGCCCAGGTCGGCGGAGGTGCAGATCAGCGCGAGCCGGTCGATGCGCTCCGGCGCGTGCTCGGCCAGCCACATGCCGGTCATGCCGCCCAGCGAAACACCGGCGAAGTGGGCCCGGCGGATGCCGAGGGTGTCCAGCAGCGCGAGCACGTCGCCGCCGAGCTGCTTGAGCGTGTACGGCCCGGGCTTGCCCGCGGTGCCGCCGTGGCCGCGCTGGTCGTAGCGCAGCACCTGGAATTCCTGCGCCAGCGCGGGAACCTGCTCGTCCCACAGCGTCAGGTCGGTGCCCAGCGAGTTGGACAGCACGACGACCGGCGCGCCGTCGGGGCCGGTCAGCTCGTAGTTCACGTTCACGGGTTCTCCAATTCGGCGTGTGCGGCCAGGGCGCGGTCGATGAAGGCGGGGGCTGAGCCGAGGTGGTCGGCCGGTTCGGTGGCGGCGACGACCTCGGCGTCCGAAAGCACCGCCCGCACCTGCGGATCGGCCAGCAGCTCCGCGCGCAGCGTCGTGCCCTCCTGCACCGCGCGGCGGCACAGCCGGGCGACGAGGTCCTGCGCCTCGGTGCGGCCGAGGCCGGCCATCAGCACCCCGGCCGCGCTTTCGGCCATCACCAGGCCACCGGTGAGGGCGAGGTTGGCGGCCATCTTCTCGGGGTGCACGCGCAGTTCCGCCAGCAGCCGCCGGGCCTGCGCGGCCGCCGCGGCGACCAGGCGCAGCAGTTCGGTCAGCGGCTCCCATTCGGACTGCCAGGCCCCGGCGGCGCGCTCGTACTCCTGCGGCATCGCCGACAGCAGGGTCGCCACCAGGCCGGGCACCCGCCGGGTCGCGGCGGTGATCAGCACCGCCGACACCGGATTCTGCTTGTGCGGCATGGCGGAGGACCCGCCCGCCTTGCCCTCGGCGAGCTCGCCGACCTCGGTCTGCGCGTGCAGCTCGACGTCCAGGGCGATCTTGCCGAGCACCCCGGCCGCGGTGCCCAGAGCCCCGGCCAGTTCGGCGACGCGGGTCCGGTCGGTGTGCCAGGGCACGACGGGTTCGGCCAACCGGAGTTCGGCGGCGAGCAGCCCGACGACCCGGACGCCGTCGGCGCCGAGCGAGGCGAGCGTGCCGGCGGCGCCGCCGAACTGGACGGCCAGCCGTTCGTCCCGGATGCGGCTGAGCGCGGCGATGGCTTCGCCGAGCGCGGTGAGCCAGCCGGCGCAGCGGCAGCCGAAGGTCGTCGGCAAGGCCTGCTGCAGCAGCGAGCGGGCGATCATCACGGTGCGCCGGTGCCGTTCGGCGAGCCTCGCGCATTCGGCCGCGGCGGCGCGCAGATCCGCGATGATCAGGTCCAGGACGTCGCGCGCCACCAGCATGGCGGCGGTGTCGATCACGTCCTGGCTGGTCGCACCGCGGTGCACGTGGGGCTTCGCCTCGGCGCCCACCAGCGCGGTCAGGTCCCGCACCAGCGCGATCACCGGCGTCGCCGACGACACCGCGCGCTCGGCGATCGAGCCGACGTCGAACAGCTCGACCTGGCAGTGCCGGGCGATCTCCTCGGCGGCCGGGACCGGGATGACCCCGGCCTCGGCCTGCGCCGAAGCCAACGCCGCCTCGAAGCGCAGCATCGCCTGCAACCAGGCGGAACCGCTGGTCCGCTCGGCCGCCGCCGGCGTGCCGAACATCGGCCCGAACAGGTCGTCAGACCGCGAAGAAGACTGTTTCGCCATCGCCCTGGATCCGGATGTCGAAGCGGTAGCCGCGGTCATCGGCCGCCGCGACCAGCGTGCCGCGGCGCGCCACGTCCACTGTAGACAGCACCGGGTCGGCTGCGTTGGCCTGCTCCTCGTCCGGGAAGTAGACGCGGGTGACCACCCGGTTGAGCATGCCGCGGGCCAGCACGGTGACATCGAGGTGCGGCGCCTCGGTCCCGCCGTCCGGCGTGGGCAGCGGGCCCGGCTTCACGGTGCGGAACCAGAACCCGCCGTCGGCGTCGGTCGGGCACCGGCCGAAGCCCTGCCACGACGAGGATTCCGGGCGCGGGTCGTCGGGGTGGTCGAACCGGCCGCGCTCGTCGGCCTGCCAGATCTCGACCACGCCGTCCGGGATGGGATCGCCGTTGCCGTCGGTGAGCCGCCCGTGCAGCACGAACGCGCCCGGGTGCTCGGCGGCGACGACTTCCTGCCCGCCGTCCCAGAGGATGCCGCCGGGCAGGGCGTAGAACGGGCCGACCGTCTGCGACGGCGTGGTGGCCGGGGGCTTGGGAGCAGCCATCAGTCGTCGTCCTCCTCTTCCTCGTCCTCGAACACCGAGCCCTCCGGGCCGCGCAGCACGATGTCGAACTTGTAGCTCAGTGCCCACTCCGGCACGGTCGTGTCGAGGTCGAAGCGGGAGATCATCCGCTCCCGGGCCTGCTCGTCGCGCACCGAGTTGAAGATCGGGTCCTGGTGGAACAGCGGATCGCCGGGGAAGTACATCTGGGTGATCAGCCGCTGGGTGAACGCCTGCCCGAACAGCGAGAAGTGGATGTGCGCCGGGCGCCACGCGTTGTCGTGGTTGCGCCACGGGTAGGCGCCGGGCTTGATGGTGATGAACTCGTAGTTGCCCTCGGCGTCGGTCATGCACCGGCCGGTGCCGGAGAAGTTCGGGTCCAGCGGCGCCGGGTGCCGGTCGCCCTGGTGCCGGTAGCGGCCTGCGGAGTTGGCCTGCCAGATCTCCACCAGCGTGTTCGGCACGGGCTTGCCGCCGGAGTCCAGCACGCGGCCGCTGACGATGATGCGTTCGCCCAGCGGCTCGCCGTCGTGCTGCACGGTCAGGTCGTGGTCGCGCTCGCCGCAGCGGTCCTGCCCGAGCAGCGGCCCGGTGATCTCGGTGAGGTACTGGGGCAGGTACTGCAGCGGCTGCTTCGGGTAGCGCAGCGCGGACGAGCGGTACTCGGGGGTGTTCAGCGCCGGGTGGGACTGGTCGTCCCTGCCGTACTCCGGCAGGATCAGCCCCGACCGGGTCTCGTGTGTGGTCATCGCAGCTCCTCTTGCGTCCAAGCTGTCAGGCGGGCCGTACGACTGCCAGTCCCGGGCCGTGCACGTCGGTCATTTCGCGCCGCCGATCGTCGCCTTGAGCTCCCGCAGCACCGTCAGCTCGGTCTCGGTCGGCGCCTGCAGCACGGTCGGCTCGTCGACGACCTTCAGCTGCCAGCCCACCGCTTCCCGGGCCTGCTCGACCGTCGCGCCGGGGCTGAGCTGGGTGAGGGTGAGCTCGCAGGTCTCCGGGTCCGGCTCCAGCACGCCCAGGTCGGTGATCACCTTGACCGGGCCGCGGCCGCGCAGGCCGAGCTCCTCCCGGTCGCCCTTGCCGGTGCCGTAGCCGACCGAGGTGACGAAGTCGACCTTCTCCACGAAGCTGCGCGGGCTCATCCGCATCACGATGAGCACCTCGCGGCAGGACGCGGCGATCTCGGGCGCGCCACCGGCGCCGGGCAGCCGGACCTTCGGGTTGGCGTAGTCGCCGCCGATCACGGTGGTGTTGATGTTGCCGAAGCGGTCCACCTGCGCGCCGCCGAGGAAGCCGATGTCGATTCGGCCGGGCTGCAGCCAGTAGTTGAAGATCTCCGGCACGCCGATCACGGAGTCGGCGGTGTCGGCCAGCACGCCGTCGCCGATGGACAGCGGCAGCCGGTCGGGCTTGGCGCCGAGCGTGCCCGATTCGTAGATCAGCACCAGGTTCGGGGCGTGCGTGCGGCGCGCCAGGTTCGCGGCGGTGCTGGGGAGGCCGATGCCGACGAAGCACGCCGCGCCGTCGCGCAGGGAGCGGGCGGCGCCGACGGTCATCATCTCGTCGGAGGTGAATTCGGCGGAGCTCATCGGGCACTCCTCTCGGTGCTGAGGACCTCGGTCTCCAGCCAGTTCTCGAACTTCTCGCGGTCCCGTCCGATCGGGTCCCACTGCTGGTAGTAGGTGTTGTCGCGCTCGTAGTAGCCCTGCGCGTAGGACGGGGCGGCGCCGCCGGGCACCTCCGCGACGGCGGTGACCACCCACTGCGGCAGCACCACGGCGCCGGGGCGCGGGGCCAGCTCGTCGACGATCTCCTCGACGGTGACCAGGGAGCGCTTCGAGGCCAGCACGGTCTCCTTCTGCACCCCGGTGATGCCCCACATCTGCACGTTGCCGGCCCGGTCGGCCTGCTGCGCGTGGATGATGCCGACGTCCGGGTTGATCGCCGGGACGGCGGCCAGCCGCTCGCCGGTGAAGGGGCACTCGATCATCTTGATGGTGTCGGTCTGCGCCGGCAGGTCGGTGCCCGCGTAGCCGCGCAGCACGGCGAAGGGCAGCCCGGAGGCGCCGGCGGCGTAGCGGTTGGCCATGCCGGCGTGGCTGTGCTCCTCGATCTCCAGCGGCACCGGCCAGGAGTTCTGGATGGCGTCGCGGAAGCGGTGCAGCGAGCCGACGCCGGGGTTGCCGCCCCAGGAGAAGATCAGCTTCCGCGCGCAGCCGGCCCCGATCAGCTGGTCGTAGACGATGTCGGGCGTCATCCGGACCAGCGTCAGGTCCTTGCGCCGCTGCCGGATGATCTCGTGCCCGGCCGCGACCGGGATCAGGTGGGTGAAGCCCTCCAGGGCCACCGTGTCGCCGTCGTGGACCAGCTCCGCGATGGCCTCGTCGAGCTGCAGGATGCGAGCCACCCCGACCACTCCTCGCTGTGCGCATAGTGAACGTCTGTGCTTTCTGCGAACACTACGGCAGCGCGCCGAATCAGGTCAAGGGAAGGGCATGCGGTTTCGCCAGGTCCGGGGCCGTTCACGGGCATGCGGGGACCCGGCATCGACGGGGGATCAGCCGACCGGTCGTCCCGGGGCTGCGCGTGCCGCTAGGGCGGTTTGAGGCGCGGTCACGTCAGAGGTAGCCGGTCTCCGGCAGGTCGTCGGCGGGCAGGGCGAAGACGCCGACCGCTGCCTCGGCGGCGGCGGTGGCCTGGAGGTAGCCGGTCTCGCCCCAGGAGAGGAGGTCGCCGGCCTTGCCCGGGTGGACCAGCAGCCGCCGGTAGGTCCGGCCGCTGTCGGGGTCCGGTTCCGGCGGGTGCACGGCGGTGATCAGCGCGGCCATCCGCACCTGGGCGTACGGCGAGATGCCGTCGTCCACGCACTGGTACCCGAGGTAGTGCGGCTCGCCGATGCCGACGGTGACCTCTTCCATGGTCTCCCGCCGCAGGATGTCGACGTACTCGACCTCGCCGGGCTCCGGACGGCCGCCGGGCAGCGAGTGCTTGCTGCCGTCGAGGCGGATGAGCAACCGGCCGTCCGGGACGAAGAGGAACCCGTACACCTGCCGCACCGGCAGGCCCTCGGGCACGGCGCTGGTGTGCCAGGTGAACTTGGGCATCGCTGCGGGTCCCTTCCACGAAGCCGGAAAAAGATCACCCTAACCGAGGAGGACGCCGAATTCCCCGATCGCCGCGCCGCTGTCGATTGCAATGCCGCGCCGGGCTCGTCGCTCGAGGAACGCGACGGTCCGCAGACCCCTCCGCAGCCATGTTGCCCAGACGTCGGCGCAGGTTTACGGCCGGCCCCCGCTGAACCGGATCAGAGCCGCGAAATCCCTTTCCTGGCAGGAAGGGCGTAAACCGCAACGTTCTGATCGGCAACCGATGGTGCGTAACCACCAGGGCGAACGGCAAGAAGGGACACGGCAGTGTCGAGAAGAGACAGCAAGCTCGCGCCGGATCTCTCCCGGCGAGGTTTTCTCCGCTTCGCCGGAACCGGTGCCGCATTGGCCGGCCTTTCCGGGGTGGCACTGGCATCCCCGGTCGGCGCCGCGCCGGCCGCTCCGCTGGCGGCGGCATTACCACCGCCGTCGGGCGGCAACTACTGGCGCGAGGTCGAGCGCCTGTTCATGCTCGACAAGAAGGTCCTGTTCATGAACGTGGGCACCGTCGGCTCGCCGCCCATCGAGGTCGTCGACACCGTCGACCGGGTGCATCGGGAGGTCGCGATCGGCGCGTTGTCGGCGTACAGCGACTTCGCCGACGTGCGCGCCGTCGCCGCGCGCGGGTACGGCTGCGATCCCGATGAGCTAGTGATCTCGCACAACACCAGCGACGGGATGTCCAAGATCATCGCAGGGCTGGGCCTTCGGGCGGGAGACGAGGTCCTGACCACCAACCACGAGCATCCCGGCGGGAACGTGCCGATGGCCATCGCCCGCGACCGGCACGGCGTGGTGCTCAAGCGCGTTGAACTCCCCGTCGGCAACGATCAGCGAGCCGAGGACTACGTGGCGCTGTTCGGAAAGGCCATCACCGCCAAGACGAAAGTGCTGCTCTTCTCCGCGCCGACCTACAAGACCGGCACCATGCTGCCGATCCCGATGCTCGCCAAGCTCGCGCAGTTGCACGGGTTGACGACCGTTGTGGACGGCGCGCACATCCCGGGGATGATGGCGTACGACTTCCACGAACTCGGCGTGGACTTCCTCGCCGGATCGGCGGCGAAGTGGCAGTGCGGGCCGGGGGGCACCGGCGTGCTGTACATCCGCAACAAGGTGCTGCCGCAGTACAACCCGAACCCGTTGCCCGAGTTCTGGCCGGTGGTTTCCAGCAGCTACCCCGAGGCCGGGGGACTGCCGCCGCGGTCGAACGGGCCGGTCGAGAGCTACGACATCGCCGAGTACCTGCAGTCGATCGGCAACGGCAGCATGGCGATCATGGCCGGGGTGCGCAACGCGTGCGAGGTGTGGGACCGCATCGGCCGGCAGCGCATCCAGGACTACGTGCTCGGGCTTTCCGGCTATCTCAAGGAACTCGTCGCCGAGCGGTGGGGCGCGCAGGCGCTGTACTCGCCGAAGGACGATCCCCGCCTGGCGTGCGCGCTCACCTGCTTCAACCCCTTCCGGAACTCGCAGGACGTGTACGACAAGGACAAGTCCGGAGCGTTCGTGGCCCGGCTGAAGGAGCAGTACGGAATCGTCATCCGCAACACCGACTTCCCGGTGATCGGCATGACGCGCCACCCGTACCCGGTGCGGATCTCCACGCACCTCTTCCACCAGAACGACGACGTCGAACGCGTCGTGGAAGCGATGTGGGAGCTGTCCGGCGCCATGGCCTGACCCGATCCACCAGGGGCGCGGGGGATCCCCGCGCCCGGACCCCTGCTGTTCCGCCGGAATCAACCGGATGCGAGAAGAGAGGTTCCGATGCAACGCCAACAATCGTCCCCAGCGCGCAACCGGCTCCGCCGGCTCACCCGCCCGGCCGTGATCGCCGCCATGGCCGGGGTCATCGGCCTCGGGATCGGCTCCCAGACGATGCCCGCGAGCGCGGGCGACGAGAGCGGGAACGCGCACCGGGTGATCACCTCTCCCGATGCGCCCGCGGCGATCGGCCCGTACTCGCAGGGGATCGCCGTCGGCAACCACGTCTACCTGTCCGGGCAACTGCCCCTCGACCCGAAGACGAACCAGATCCCCGAAGGAGCGACGATCCAGGACCAGACCCGGCAGGTCCTCCGGAACCTGGAGGCGGTTCTCGAAGCCGCGGACATGTCTCTCGGCGACGTCGTCAGCACCACGGTCTACCTGACCGACCTCGACGACTTCGCCGCTTTCAACGCCACCTACGCCGAGTTCTTCGCGCAGCGGCCGCCGGCCCGCGCGACCGTCGAGGTGGCGCAGCTGTCCCGCGGCGCGAAGTTGGAGATCTCCGCCATCGCGGTGCGCTGACCGGGCTGCCGCGCCCGATGTGGGAGGGACACCGCGAGGTCGTCCTCCCACATCGGACTGTCAGGGCACGATGACGACGTCGTGCAGATCCCGAGTCGAAAGGCCCGGCGGCCCTGGGGCGTACGGAGCCGGGGGCGGGCTGTCGTGAACGTGCAGCGCCCAGAGCCCGACGACGTCGGCGGCCGCCACCAGGACCGCGGCGACCGCCAGTGTGATCAGGCGCCGACGGCGGTCGCGCCGCTGCCACTCGCGCTTCGCCTTCACGTAGGCGTTCGGGGACGAGGTGGCCTGGGCCGCGAGTGCCTCGAGCGAGTCCCGCACGCGGGCCTCGGCGTCCTCCAGCATCACCGCCTCCCACCCTCGATCCGCATGGCCAGCGCCGACATGCCGCGGAAGATGTGCGACTTGACGGCGCCGACGCTGATCCCCATCGACTCGGCGATGTCGGACTCCTTCAAGCCCATCCAGTACCGCAGCACTAGAGCCTCCCGCTGCCGCCCGGAGAGGGTCTGGAGCGCGGCGATGACCTGGCGCTGGTCCTCGCGGAGGAGCACCGACGACTCGGCGGATTCCATCGTCCGCTCGCCGAAGCCGTCGGCTTCGAACTGGGCATGCCGGCGGCGCACCTGCAGGTGCCGGATCCGCATCCGGGCCAGATTGCAGACGGTCGAGCGCAGGTACGCTGGCGCGGACTCGGGTGAGTGCAGCCGCCGCCACTGGCGGTGCAGTTCGCAGAACGCCTCGGACACCAGGTCCTCGGCGTCGTGCTCGGCTCCGAGCAGCAGGGCCAGCCGGAGCAGCTGGGTGTGGTGGGAATCGAAGAGCGCGGCCATCGCGGCCTCGCGCTCGAGGTCGTTCAGGCCGGTGTTGCGCGCTTCGGGTACGCCGGGGTCACGCGCGGGCGGCGCGACCGCCGGCTCGGGGACAGAGTCGGGCAGGTCGGCGGAAACGCTCTTGCGGGCGGTCACATCAGCGCCCTTCTCTGCTCGGGCACCTTGGCGAGCAACCGGGTCGCCGCCTGAACGACGCCGATGACCGCGAGATTGGCCGCGAGAGCAAGCAAACCGGCGAACAAAGTCAGGTGCAGGCCTCCGAAGTGGACGGTGACCGTCGGCGCGAAATGACCCCAGGTCACCATCGCCGTTCCGCCGAGCATGCCCGTGAGCCAACCGGCGAGCAGCGCCGTGCGGCCGGGTGCGGCCGGTAGCAGGCCGAGCAGCAGCGCGGGCAACGTCTGGAGCACCCAGACGGCGCCGAGGAGGTGCAGCTGTATCGCGTTGGTGTTGTGGAATCCTAGGGCGAACGCGAGCGCGCCCACCTTGACCAGCAACGACATCGACCGGGCAACGCAGGCCTCCTGCTCGCTCGTGGCGGCCGGGTTGAGGTACTCGACGTAGACGTTGCGGGCGAAGAGCGTTGCCGCGCCGATCGACATCACCGCGGCGGGGACGAGTGCGGCGACGACGAGGGATCCGAGGAGACCGCCCGCGAGCCACGGTGGCGCCACCTGCTGGATGAGCAACGCGACAGCCTGGTCGGCGCGGCCCGGTGGAGGGGCGACGCCGATGGCGATGGCCGCCGCTCCCATCACCGCGAAGACCCCGAGCACCAAGGTCCAGCCCAGCAAGGCCGGAATGGTCTGTGCCACAACGCGTTTGGTCCGCCCGGAGAAGGCCACCATGAGCACGTGCGGGAAGGCGAACAGGGCAAGCGCCGACCCGAGTGCGAGGCTCCCGTAGGCCATCGCGTTCTCCGGGTTCAGGGTCGCTTCGAGGCCACGGGACCGCAGCGCCGACTCCGCGGCCGGCCACAGGCCGGCCCAGTCGGTGCGGCCCGACACGAGCAGGACCAGCACGATCGCGGATCCGACGACGAGGGCGGCTTTGAGGACGGCCACGGCGCTCGGCGCGCTGAGCCCGTGGCGGTACGTCGAGGCGGCGAGCACCGCGAACACGACGGTCAGGGCGAGATCGCCGACGAGGCCGCCCGGATCGATGCCGACGACCGCGAGAACTGCCTGGATCCCGATCAGCTGCAAGGCGATGTACGGCATCGTCGCGAGGATTCCGGTCAGAGCCACCGCAAGCGCCAGGCCGGGTGAGCGGTAGGTACCGCGGATGAAATCCACGGCGCTGACGTAGCCGTGCCGGCGAGCGGTTTCCGCCATCCGCGGCAGCACGACGAGCACGAGCGGGTACACGATCGTCGTGTACACCAACGCATAGAGGCCCATACCACCCGAGCTGAAGACCACCCCGGGCACGGCGAGGAACGTGTAAGCCGTGTAGATCGTCCCGCCGAGAACGCACCACAGCATCAGCGGGCCGTGCGAGCGTCCCACAAGCGCCCACTGCTCCAGATCTGTCCCCGTGGCGGTCGAAGCGGGCGGGCCGGTGCGGGGGCGCAGCATGGCCAAGGTCGAGGCGGCTGTCACGACGCCGACGGCGACGACCGTGGTGGTTCCGTTCATCTGGCCTCCTTGATCGACAGTGGTCGCAGGCGATCTGGCCGGTAAACCGAATCGGCGCACTGCGCAACTGAAGGGCGAGCAACCAAAGAGCGCGGAACGAAGCAGGCGACAGTCCACCACAGCGATCACCGGCATGGAAGGGGTCTGGGCAACCACCCGAGGTGGGTGTGACGGCGCCACCAGTGGGCCGATTCCGCTTGTGCGCCCATCGACGAGATCGTCCGGAAGCGAATTCCCAGGACTGGAGGTCAATGTGGACCAGACCACTAGGACCGGCGCGCCGCCGGCGAACCGCAAACTTCTCGTGCTGGCCGGAGTTCTCCTGTTGCTCCCGTTGGTGGGGCTGCTCTGGGTCGGCAGCTACGCGCGGAAGGAACCGGTGATCGGCGGGTTCCCGTTCTTCATCTGGTACCAGTTCCTGTGGGTCTTCCTCTGCTCGGCGATGACGTACGCGGCGTACCGCCTCGTGCTGAAGGCGCGCCCGCACCGTCCGATCTCTGAGGACGGTGCCGGGGCCGGCGAGGAGGAGGTGGAGCGTTGAACCCGGGTCTGAACGGGATCGCACTCGCGGTGCTGGTCCTGTTGTTCGCAGTGGTGGCGGTGCTGGGTTTCTGGGCGTCGCGGTGGCGGCGTCCGGCGAGCATGGACAGTCTCGACGAGTGGGGGCTGGGCGGGCGGTCCTTCGGCACCTGGGTGACGTGGTTTCTGCTGGGCGGCGACCTCTACACGGCGTACACGTTCATCGCGGTGCCGGCGGCGATGTACGGCGCGGGTGCGGTGAGCGGCTTCTTCGCCGTGCCTTACACGATCGTGCTGTACCCGATCATCTTCGTCTTCATGGCACGGCTCTGGTCGGTGAGCCATCGGCACGGCTACGTCACGCCGGCGGACTTCGTCCGCGGCCGGCACGGTTCGCGAGCACTTTCGCTCGCTATCGCCGCGACGGGCTTCATCGCCACGATGCCCTACATCGCGCTGCAACTGGTGGGCATCCAGGCCGTGCTCGAAGTCGTCGGTGTCGGCGGGTCGGGGAACTGGTTGGCCAAGGACGTTCCGCTGTTCGCGGCGTTCCTCATCCTCGCGCTGTACACCTACACGTCGGGTCTGCGGGCCCCGGCGGTGATCGCGTTCGTGAAGGACGTCCTGATCTACGTCGTCATCATCGTCGCGGTGATCTACCTGCCGGCCAGGTTCGGCGGCTGGGAGCACATCTTCGGTTCCGCAGAGGCGAAGATGGCCGCTCCAACCGCGGCGACCGGCAAGCCTGCTGGCGTTTTCATCCCGGGCGCAGCGCAGTTCTGGCCGTACGCGACGCTCGCGCTGGGGTCGGCGATGGCGCTGTTCATGTATCCGCATTCGATCACGGCGACGCTGTCCGCGAACAGCCGCAACACGATCCGGCGCAACGCGGCGATCCTGCCCGCGTACTCCTTCGTCCTCGGCTTGCTCGCGCTCCTCGGCTGGGTGGCCATCGCCGCCGGGACCGAACCGGTCGGGCTCGACGGCAAACCCAACGCCCAACTGGTCATCCCGCAGTTGTTCGAGGACGCCTTCCCGGCCTGGTTCGCGGGTGTCGCGTTCGCGGCGGTGGCCATCGGAGCGCTGGTGCCTGCGGCGATCATGTCGATCGCGGCGGCGAACACGTTCACCCGCAACATCTACCGGGAGTGGTTCCGGCCGAACGTCACCGCCGAGCAGGAGGCGCGCGTGTCCAAGATCGCCTCGCTGCTGGTCAAGGCGTTCGCGTTGGTCTTCGTGCTGCTGCTCGACAAGCAGAACGCGATCAACTTCCAGCTCCTGGGCGGGATCTGGATCCTCCAGACCTTCCCGGCCGTCGTGTTCAGCCTCTACACCCGCTGGTTCCACCGGTGGGCGCTGCTCATCAGCTGGGCCGTGGGCATGGCCTACGGCACCATCAAGGCGTACAACGTGTCGACGCCGACCACGCCGCATTTCGGTGGGTCCGTCGCGTCGATCGAAGGCCTCGGCGAGCTGGGCTACATCGCCCTCACCGCCTTCGTCATCAACGCCGTCGTCGCCGTTGTGCTGACCCTCGTGTTCCGGGCGGTCAAGGCGCCCGGCGGGCGGGACGAGACGGTTCCCGCCGACTACTTCGCGGATGCGGGGGACCCGCGCGCCCGGAAGTCACCGACAGCGCTACGAGCCCCCACCGCGGAAGGAGGGGAGTCGACCTCGTTGCGCAACAGCTAGTGCCCGGCGCGGATGTCCTTCGTGGATCGATCGCCGACGGCCCGCCTCCCCTTGGGAAGGCGGGCCGCAGGGTCGAACCGCTACGCCACGGCTCCTCGTGCTGCTTGGGTGGCCTTGTGCAGTGAATCCACGAGCAGGTCGCGGTACTTCTCGGCCGTTGCCGGGTCGTCGCCGGTGATCGCGTCGTCGATCGCCGACAGCGGCTGTACCGCGTAACCCGTGTACAGGCCCGGCGCGTAGACCATGTGCTTGTACCAGTCCCGGCCCGGCAGGCCTTCCTGCTGGGTCAACGCGCGTTCCTGGGCGATCAGCGCGTCGTTGATGGCGTCGGCGCGCTCGCCGCGGACGCCGTGCGCTTCGTCCTCCAGCCGTTTGGCCGCCGCGTGCCATTCCCGCGCCGCGGCGTACGCGGGGGAGAGGTCGACGACCTGGCCGTCGGCCTGCTTCTCGTCCAGGTCCCGCAGGTGGCCCTCGACCGCTGTCGCGTAGTCGGAGTAGAGCATCGGCGCGATGTCAGAACCGGCCATACGCAACGCGAAAGTGCCCGCGTACGCGGCGGATGCCTCGTGATACCGGTAACCGGGGTCGAGGAACTCGCGCATCATGCGCAGGTCGTCGTAGGCGCTGTGGTACTCGCCGCTCGGCGTCGACGTGCCGAACTCGGCCGAGGCGATGCCGAGGTGGTCCAGGAACGGCGTGTAGTCCGAGCCGCTGCCCAGCCGGTCCGGCACCGGGTTCTGCTCGCCCGAAGCCTGCTGCCAGTTCCGGTACAGCGTGCCGTGCTCGGGATCGCGGACGTCCTTGGCGATGTCGGCCAGCACCGCGTCGAGCGCGGGGACCGAGCCCGCGGAGAAGTCCTTGCCGCCGCCCGCGCCGTCCATGTTCAGGTACACCAGGGCGTTCTCCAGCAGGTCGGCGCGGTGCTGTTCGACCCATTCGGTCGCGCCCAGCAGCCCGTACTCCTCGCCGTCCCAGCCGGCCAGCACGATGGTCCGCTCCGGTTGCCAACCGCGGTCGCGCAGTTCGGCCAGCGCCCGCGCCGCTTCCATCAGCGTCGTCCACCCCGACACGTCGTCCTTGGTGCCGTAGGTCCAGGAGTCGTAGTGCGCTCCCAGGACCACCTTCTGCTCGGGGTGCTTCGAGCCGGGGATCTCGACGATCACGTCGTTGACCGGGATCTGCCGGTAGTCGATGTCCAGGTCGAGGTCGACCCGGGTCGGCCCGGGGCCCACCCGGTAGGTCAGGTCGAGGCCGCCTTGCCATTCCGCCGGCGCCTCCGGGCCTTGCAGCGCGGCCAGCAGGTGCTGTGCCTGGCCGTAGGAGATCGGGGTGGTCGGCACGCTCGTCATGTTCTCCGCGTCCGATGGATCGAGGCGCGGGGTGCCCTGTGTGGACGGTCTGCCCGGCGTGAGCGGGTCGCCCGGGTACTGGAAGATGTACTGCACGCTGCCGCGCTGGATGCCGTCGGCATTGCGCCACGGTCCGTCCGGGTAGACCTCGCCCCGGGTGAAGCCGTCGTCCGCGGGGTCGGAGTACAGGATCACGCCCGCGGCGCCGTGCTCTTCGGCGACCTTCGACTTCACCCCGCGGAAGCTCTGCCCGTAGCGGGCCAGCACGATCTTGCCCCGGACGTCGACGCCCATCTCGGCGAGCCGCGCGTAGTCGTCCGGCAGGCCGTAGTTGACGTAGACGACGTCCGAGATGGCTTGCCCGGCCGGCGAATAGGCGTTGTAGCCGACGACTACGTCCTCGAAGTTCTCGTGCCAGGGGTAAGGAGGCTCCTTCACCTCCAGCTCCCGCCGCTGCGGGCCGGTCATGGTCACCGCGATGTGCTGCGGCACCGAGGCGTAGACGCTGTAGCTCTCCAGCCTTGCGTTCAGGCCCCACCTGGTCAGCTCGTCCACCGAGTAGTTCGCCCTGCGCTCGGCGCCTTCGGTGCCGACCCGGCCGGGGTAGGTGGACATCGCTTCGCTCATCCGCGCCGCGCTGTCGGCATCGACCTCCCGCTGCAGCGCCCGCTCCCAGGACCGCAGGTCACCGGGCCCGCCCTGGGCGGTCGCCGGCGAGGTCTGCGCGGTGAGCCCGACCACGAGTGCCGTGGCCAACGCCGCCGAACCGAACAACCACCTGCGGGGCCGGAGCGGTGCGTGCTGGGACATCCGTCCTCCTGAATGCCGTGGCATGCAGCGAGCAAGATTCGGTTAGCAAGACGAAAGGTACAAAGGGCTATCCGGGCCGCACAACGATCATCACTCGTTTGCCCGGGTTACTCCTCGGTCGGGCCAGCGGCGATGCCGAGTCGGGTGCACGTCGGGGCGTCCAGGTAGTCCAGGGCCAGGCGGCGGAAGACGTAGTCCGGGAAGGAGTGGGCGTAGCCGATGTCCGCATCGGACACCGGGCCGCGCGGCTCGAACTGCATGCCGGCGTACTTCGCCACGTAGGTCTCCAGCGGCACGCCGTGCTGCAGGCCCAGCGAGACGGCGGCGAACAGGCTGTCCAGGAAGCCGCTGAGCGGGCTGCCCTGCTGCCCCAAGCTCACCCAGACCTCGCCGAGCTTCCCGTCCGGGTAGGCGTTGGTGGTCAGGTGGCCCGTGACGCCGCCGATGTCGAACCGGAGGGTGTAGCCGCGGCGGCGGCGCGGCGGGTGCTGCCGGGCCGCGCTCTGATCCATCCGGATGACCCGGCGCCTGCGGCGTGCCGGGGCGTCGGTGCGGGCCATGCCAGGGGGCGCTCCTTCGTGAGGTCGTCCTATATGGACAATGCGAGACGGTACCGCAGCGCTGCGCCACCGCCGCGCCCGGGCGGCCGCTTCACGCCCGGCGCCGCGCGCGCAGCGCCCCGTTCGACAGCACCACATCGGTGCCGAACTCGGCGCTGATCCGGGCCAGTGTGGCGCGGAGCCAGTCGGCGTCGGCGGCCGATGCGGGGTGCAGGTACATCTGCCTGGCCTGCATCGGGAGCATGCGCAGGTCGACGAGTTCGCCACCCGCGTCCAGCGACGCGAAGAACAGCAGGCGCAGATCGTCGCGGTACTGCTCGTAGCCCGGGATGCCCTCGTAGTCGTCGATGAAGTCGCCGCAGCCGTAGAGCACGAGCCGGTTGTGGTAGATCTCGATCGGCCGCGGGTGGTGCGAGGAATGCCCGTGCACCAAGTGCACGCCGCCGTCGATCAGCCGGTGCGCGAAGCGGACCTGGCCGGCACCGACGCGGTACTGCCAGTTCGTGCCCCAGTGCAGCGAGACGACCACGATGTCGCCGGGCCGGGTCCGCTCGCGGATCTCGCCGGCGATCTCGGCGGCGCGCCGGTCGGAGAGGTCCGGCAGGAAGTTCACGCCCGACCGCTTCGCGGTCGCCGCCCAGCTCGCCGGGATGCCGCTGCACGCGGCGCCGTAGCCGAAGACCACGACCCGGCCGCGCGGCGTGCCGATCACCGCCGGCCGGCGCGCCTCCGCCGCGTCGTGCCCGGCGCCCACCCAGCGCAGACCCGCCCCGGACAACGCGTCGAGGGTGTCGTCGAGCCCCCGGCGGCCGAAGTCCAGGACGTGGTTGTTGGCGAGGCTGCAGACGTCCGGATGCCCGGCGGTCAGGCAGCCCACGTTCGCCGGGTTCATCCGGTAGTGCACGCCCTTGCCCGGGGCGAACTCCCCGTTGCAGGTGATGCTGGATTCCAGGTTGATCACCCGCACGTCGGGCGCGGCGACGTCGAGGGCGCGCAGTGCGCCGCCCCAGGGCCAGGCGAAGCCGACGGGCTTCGTGATCGGGCCGTTGCGCGCCTCGGCCGCCGCGACGTAGCTGCGCGCGTCGTGCAGGTACGCCTCGTGCAGGCCCGGATCGCCGGGGTGCGGCAGGATCTGGTCGACGCCGCGACCTGGCATCACGTCGCCGCACAGGAAGAGCCGGATCGGTTCCATTCCGCTCACGGCGTCAGCACGATCCAGACCTGGCCGGGCGCGGGCAGCAGCGGCTCGCCCGACGGGCCGGTGTAGGTGGCCGCGGCATCGGGGGCGGGCCGGGACCAGGTGCCCTCGAACGATCGCCCGTCGCGGAGCACCGAGACCGCGCCGCTACCGACCGTTTCGGCGATCGGGGACGGGTTGCCCGCGGCGTCGCGGATCGCCGACTCGCGGACCTTGACCCGCTCGATCACCACCGTCGGCGGGCCGAGCCGCCCGCCGTCGACCGACGCGAACGGCGCCCCGTCCATCGAGGCCAGCCACCGGTGCTCCGCCGCGGACCACTGGAAGCCGACGGTGGCGGAGGGGAAGGTGACCTCGTAGTGGTCCGTCGGCGTGCCGCCGGCGGGGGCCGGCCCGGCGACGATCCGGTTCTGGCCCGGCCAGGGCGCGCCGGGCGGCAGCTTCGCCGGGTCGAGGAACAGGTTGTGCGGGGCGGTGCGCGACTCGTCGCGGGTGTAGGCGGCGGGCTGGTGCCCGTCGGAGGCGTCGGTCACCGGGGCCGCCGCGATGAGCGGCAGCAGTTCGGGAGCCGCACCGGAGTACGCGAGCGTCGGGTGGCCGAACTGGGGGAGCAGCACGGCGTCGGTCTCCCGCGCGCTTCGCACCGGCCCGATCGTCGGCGGCTGGTGCGAGGCGAAGATCGCCAGCAGGCGGCTGTAACCGCCCTCGACCGGCTCGACGTAGATCACGTCGGCGGCGCCGATGCCGACCGGTGGCCGGGCATCGGCCACGTTGTCGATCTTCACCGCGAGCACCGGCGGGCCCGGCGGCGGGATGCCGGCGGACGGCGGGGCGGTGCCGCTGGTGGCGGGCTGCTGTTCCGGCGGCGCAGGGGACCCGGCGCGCGGCGTCGAGAACAGGCCGCAGGCGGCCGTGCCGAACACCGCGAGCAGGATCAGCGCCGCTGCGAACAGCGTGCGCGTGCGCCCGCGTCGCATCGTTTCTCCTGGCAACTCCTCCGCGCTCCAGGCTACGCCCGCAGTGCGCCTGCCAGGGCGGGAAAGCGGGTCAGCGCCAGGCGAAGACCGGTTGCTCCAGGTCGGCGACGCGGGTGTCCCGGCCGTGCAGCACGACCTCGCGGAACTGGTGCAGGACCGCCGCCGTGGGGGCGTGCACGAGGGTGTCCAGCAGCGGCAGCTGGATGACCGGCCGGTCGGACTCGGCGATGGCCACGAACCGGGGCGCGACGTCCAGGTCGGACAGCGTCACCAGGTCCACCCGCGCGACCTCGTCCGGGCTCGGCGACAACTCCGGCGCGGAGCCGATCCACACCACGATCGGCGCGATGACGTAACCGGAGCGCGTCGCGTAGTCGTCGAGCCGCCCCAGCACGTCCTGCTCCCGCGCGGCCACGCCCAGCTCCTCGCGCAGTTCGCGCAGCGCGGCCTGCCGTGAGTCCTCGCCGGGATCGAGCCGCCCGCCCGGCAGCGCGAACTGGCCCGCGTGCGCGCGCAGCGTCGCCGCCCGGCGGGTCAGCCAGACGCCCAGCTCGCCGCCGTCGCTGGCCAGGGTGATCGCGACCGCCGCGGCCCGGCGGCCCTGCAACGGGATTCGCCTGGTGCGGAACCGGGCCAGGCGGGCCGCGATCTGCCGGCGCGCGTCGTCCGGTCGCTGCGGGATGGTGGCGAGTTCGTCGGCCATCGCGGTCCTTTCGGTCGGGCGCCGGGGGACCGGTCAGCCGGGTGGCAGGCCGCGGCCCAGCAGGTCGAAGGCCTCGTCCAGGAAGTCGTGCAGGTCGGTGTCCGGGTCGGCCTCGTGCCAGGACTGGATCGAACTGCGCATCGCCGTGATCGAGGTGGCCGCCAGCAGCCGGACGTACCGGTCCGCGCGGTCCCGCCCGAGCCGCTGCGCGAGGCCGTCGGCGAGAGCGGCCTCCAGGGCGCGCGAGGCGAGCACGATCCGGCGCAGCGCCTCGGGGTGGTCGCGCAGCAGCCGCGCCTGGTCGCGCCAGATGGGCGCGGCCATCGCGGCGTCGATGGCCTCGCCGAGCGCGACGTGCGCCACCTGCAGCGGCGAGCGCTCGGCGGGCTGGGCCAGGATTCGCCGCGCGGTGCTCGCGACGCTCTCCGGATCCCAGGGCACCAGCACCTCTTCCTTCGCGGTGAAGTAGTTGAAGAAGGTGCGCGGGGAGACCTCGGCGCGGGCGCAGATGTCCTCGACGGTGACCGCGTCCATGCCGCGGTCCAGGAACAGCCGGACGGCCGCCTGCTGCAGGGCCTGCCGGGTCGCCCGTTTCTTGCGCTCGCGCAGCCCGCACGCCTGCTCGGCATCCGCGCTGCTCGCGGCCGTCGTCCTGGCCATCGGGGGCGTCCGTTTCTCTCGTCGGGGCGGCCGGCTCAGCCTAGTGCCCGGTTTCCGGCATCTCCGACAAACCGATGTTGCACCCGTGCATTTTTGCACAGACTGCAGAAATAAGTTAGGGTCGCTAACCGTCAATGGGGTAGTTCTCGCCCTCGGCCGGGCGATCCGAACCAGTGCAGCGCCGCACCCCCGTCCCGTCGTGAGGAGGCTTCTTGACCGAGGCACAGCCGAGCTCACTGGTGCGCACCCTGGCATCGGCGCTGTGGTTCCCGATGTTCTTCATCGTCGGATTCATGGTGTGCTACCTGCTGCCCTTCCACGCCCCAGCACCGCACAACATGCCGGTGGCGGTGGTCGGCGACCAGGCGGCGCAGCACCTCGACGCCGCCTTCGCCCAGGCGATGCCCGGCGGCATCGACGTCACCGCGGTACCCGACGAGCAAGGCGCGCGCGATGCGATCCTGCAGCGCCAGGCCGTCGCCGCCTACGACCCCGCGGACGGGCAGCTGTTCTACGCGAAGGCCAACGGCTCGGCGCTGATGATGGTGCTGCAGCAGGTGTTCACGCCGATCGCCACGGCCGGCGGGCACCACCTGGCGCTCGTCGACCTCGCCCCGGCCGCGCCCGGCGATGTCATGGGCACCGGCCTCTTCTACGTCCTGCTGGCGATGAACATCCCGCCCTACATCACGGTGATGATGCTGCTGCGCGCCGCGCTGACCACCCGGCAGAAGCTGCTGGCGCTGGCCGGAGTCGGCGCGTTCGCCTCCGTGGTGTGCTACTCCGCCGCGCTGTCGATGGACGTGATCTACGACGAACCGGTCCTGATGCTGATCGGCTTCCTGCTCACCCAGGCGGTCGCGTGGACGACGTTCGGGCTCGTGCCGTTCGTGAAGCAGTTCATCCCCGGCGTGGCCATGGGACTGTTCGTGCTGCTGAGCATGCCCTCCAGCAGCGGCGCCATCCCGAAGGAACTGGTGCCGGTGTTCTTCCAGTCGCTGCACCGGTTCCTGCCGCTCGGGCAGGCCGTGGACTCGATGCGCGGCGTCCTGTACTTCAACGGCGCGGGAGCCCTGCCCGCCGTCCTCGGCCTGGTCGCCTGGTGCGCGCTGGGCGTCCTGCTGGTGGTGTTCAACCAGCTGCGCATGAAGCGGAAGAAGGCCGCGGACCCGGAAGCGGTGACCGCCGCGGGCACCTACGAGCACGAGGACGACAGTGAAGTCGTGGTGGACCCGGCGATCGAGGCGCCCCGGCCCAAGCACCACCACACCCTGGCCGGCACCGTGCGGGCCGCCGGCGGCGAGGCGCTGCCCGGCGCCATCGTGACCGTCACCGACCCGACCGGCGGTCAGCTGGCGCACCTGGTGACCTCGAACTCGGGCGAATACGAGGTGCACGACCTGCCCCGGCAGTACGTCACGGTGGTCGTCTCCGCGCCGGGCATGCGACCGGCGGTGGACCGGGTCGCGGTGCGGCCGGGACGCATCGCCGGCTACGACTTCGTCCTGGAGCCGGACGCCCGGCACCACCGGATGGCCGGGGTGCGCTGATCAGCTCTCGGCTGGCGGGTGGCGCACGATCAGGACCTCCTTGAGATCCGCCACCGCGCTGCCGTCGTCTCGGGTGACGGCGGTTTCGCGGACCACGAACTCCAGCTGGCCGTGCTTCTTGGCGTAGACGTCGGTGATCACCGGGCGGAGCACCAGGGTGTCGCCGGCGTGGGCGAGGGAGTGGTAGGTGAACCCCTGCTCGCCGTGCAGGACGTGGCGAAGGTCGACGCCGAGATCGGCCATGAAGCCGAAGGAATCCGGGCCTTGCAGGGTTAGGCCGAACAGGAACGTCGGCGGGACCGGGAGATCTGGGTGGCCGGCTGCTCGGGCGGCGGACCGGTCGGTGTAGATCGGGTCCGTTTCGCCTATCGCGGCCGCGAACTGCTGGAGGCGGCCCGGTTCTATCTCTGCCCTGATCTCGGGGAGGCGCTTGCCGATCACCGCTGGGTCGATCGCCATCTTCTTGGGCGTCCTTTTCTGGGCGGGGGCGTGGTTGGGATCGTACGGGGGGTTTGGGGTTTGGGGGGGTTGGGGTTTGGGGGTTTGGAGGGGTTGGGGCTTTTGGAGGGGCCTTTGGAGGGGTTGGGGCTTTTGGGGGTTCGGTGTGCTTTTGGGGCCATCCCCGCGATGGGTGGATTGTGGGGGCTGCGGGTCGGAGGTCAAGCCCGGCCTGGCGGCCGCCCCTTCGGGGTTTCAGGCTTGACATCCGACCCGCAGCCCCAGAGCGGCTTTGTATCGCGGGGATGGCCCGGAGTGGGCTGGTCCGTTGGCGGCTTGCGTTGCGGGGTGGGCGTTTTCGGGTTTGCCGGGGCTGGTGGGGGTTTGGTTTCGGGTTGATCCGTTACAGGGGTCCGGTCGCGTGGGGGTGGCTTGATTTTGCGGGAAATTGATCCCTGGTCTCCGGGCGCGGTGCGCATTGCCGATGGTGGCGCGGGTTTGGTGGTAGATGGGGTCGCCTTCGGCGTGTCGTGCACGGATTTCGTTGGCGCGGCCGTGTTTCTGGATTGCAGTCGGGTGTTTCACCTGATCAAGCGACCATAAAAACAGTGCGAATGCATGTTCGAATCAGGAGAATGGAGGTATGACACCGCTGCTGAACATCCAGGACTCGACTGTGCAGGCCATGCCTCAACAGTCGGCGGTGTCATGCACCGATGCCGAACTCGCGGCCCGCATCCAAGAACTGGAGAAGGAGATGCGGGTGCTGATGTGGGAACAGCTGCAATACATCGCCGAAGCCGACCACCGAAGCATTCACACCGAGACCACCGCCCGATCACTGCAGGTCTGGTTGCAGGGGCTGCTCAACATCGACCCGCGCGACGCGAAAACCCGCGTCACAGTCGCCCGCAACGTCGAAGACCGGCAAACCTTCCACGGCGAGCTCATACCTCCCGACCTCCCCGACACGGCCGCCTCCTTGTCGGAGGGTGAGATCGGGCTGGAACACGCGCGTGTCATCGTCAACGGCATCCGCCGTTTGCCCGAGTACGCGCGCTGTCACCAGGTCGCCGAGGTTGAAGCGACTCTTGCCGGGTATGCGCGGACGATGTCGCCGAGGGAACTGGAGAAACTCGCCGAACGCATCCGCTACCTGTTGGACCAGGACGGCGCGTACCGCGACGAGGAAACCCAGCACGAGGCACGCGAGTTGTACTACGGCACCACCCGGGACGGCATGACCGTCATCAAAGCGAAACTGGACCGCGAGACCGGGGCGAAATTCGCTGCGCTCATGCAACCGCTGGCCGCGCCCCGGCCCGAGATCGACGGGGAGAAAGATCCCCGCACGACCGGGCAACGCAACGCCGACGGCTTCACCGCATTGCTGGACCTGGCACTGGACCACGACGGGACGCCCCGCACCGGCGGGCAACGGCCGCAGATGACCATCGCCATCGACTTCGACGACCTCAAGAGGGGCTTGGAGGTCATCGGCGAGGACGGCATGCCCGGCACACTCAACACCGAACGCGCCATCACCGCCCACAACGCACGCCGCATCGCCTGCGACGCCGAAATCCTGCCCATCGTGCTCGACGGTGACAGTCTGCCGCTGGATGTGGGCAGGGCGAAACGAACCGCGCCCACCCACATCCGCGCCGCACTACTCCGCCGCGATGGCGTGTGCGCCTTCCCCGGGTGTGACCGGCCGCCGGGGAC
This sequence comes from Saccharopolyspora sp. NPDC003752, assembly GCF_053605825.1. NCBI lineage: Bacteria > Bacillati > Actinomycetota > Actinomycetes > Pseudonocardiales > Pseudonocardiaceae > Saccharopolyspora > Saccharopolyspora sp. NPDC003752. The sequence continues at coordinate 264,597 of NZ_JBSGJZ010000008.1, forward strand.
ACCGGAAGCGCACCACGTCCGGCACTGGGTCGACGGTGGTGCCACCGACCTGAACAACATGGTGATGCTCTGCGCACACCACCACCGCACACTTCACAACCAACGCTGGGACATCACCATGCGCAGTGGGAGGCCCGAGTTCATCCCACCGCCCACAATGGACCCCAGACGAACACCCAGACCAGGCGGCACAGCATTACCCGCCCAACACCGCGAGTACCTCCGGGACCTCATCCCCGCACCACGGGACCCGGCGGGCGAACCATGACGCCCGGATGCGATTCAAGCGGACGGTGGCACGACGCCGCCCGCTTGAATCGCAGATTCTTGTCGGAGCACCGCTCCCCTTGCCGACCAACCTCGCCGCTATCGCCCGCCTCTTCCGATGCCTTCGGACGCAGCGTCGCCCGTGGCATAATTGATCGGTTTGCCGGGAGCCGTCCCAGCTTCGGTGCTCACGATGCGAAAACTCCCGGACCGTGTCGCGACCCGCCCGTAGGAGGTCGCACCGGCGTGCGCGAGGAATGACCTGATCCGCGAACGACAGCTGGCGGAAGGATGCTCATGGAGTGGACGAATGACGCGGCGATTCGCAAATGGGCCGCGATGCCCGAAGCGGTATTGGACCAGATGGAGCCAGAAGGCGACTTCTGCCGCCGCCATTTGCTGAACGCCTCCTTGCTGCGGTTGCTGGGGCCGCTCGACGGCGTTCGAGTGCTCGACGCCGGGTGTGGGCACGGGTATCTCAGCCGGATGCTGGCCGATCGCGGCGCCGAGGTGGTCGGCGTCGAGCCCGCCCGGGCGCTCTACGACTACGCCGCCAAGAAGGAGGCGGCGCAGCCGCGTGGCATCCGGTACGTGCAGGCCGACCTGTGCGATCTGCCGGATCTCGGCGGACCTTTCGATGCGGTGGTTTCCAACATGGTGCTGGCAGCCATTCCCGACTGGTCGACCGCGATGCGGGCCTGCGTCGAATCGCTCGCGCCCGGCGGCGTTTTCGTCTTCTCCCTCAACCACCCGTGCTTCGAGCAATTGGCGCCGACCTGGCGGCAGCACGGCGAGTACCGCATCCGGGAGTACCTGCGCGAGTACCCGATCGAGCAGGCCCACGCACCCGACTTCCACCGCACGCTGTCGACCTACCTCAACGAGCTGACGAGGCTCGGCTGCCGACTGCGCGAACTGGACGAGCCGGGACTCGACCCGGCCGTCGCGTCACCCTCCGACGGCACCGAGGCGTACGTCGAGCTGCCGAACTTCCTCCTGGTCGCGGCGGAACGCCGCTGACGGCCCGGTCAGTCGAGCAGCCTGCGAACGACGCCGTCCAATCCCGACCGGACGGCGTCCGGCAGGGCGTTGTCCAGACCGTGGACGACTTCGTGCCAGGGGCCGAGCCGATGCCACAGCAGGGCTCGGTCGTGGAGTCGCAGGGTCACTCCGTACTCCTCCGCAAGCGCGGCGGCGAACTCCGGCGGTGTTGCGTGCAGCGCCCACGCCAGGTCGATCGCGCCGTCGCCGACGTGCGCGTCCGAGAAGTCGATGACCCCGGACAGACCGGCTTCCTCGGACAGCACGTGTTCTGGGCCGAGGTCGCCGTGGACCACGGTGTCGGCGGGCAGCGTTTCGAAGGCGTCCAGCAGGGCCCGGGCCGCTCCGTGCAGTTCAGCGGGAGCCAGTGGCAGTACGTCGGCCCGGAACCTCTCCACCGTTTCGGCGAGCTCGCGGCCCGCCGGTTCTGGCCTCTGCAAACCATGACGGACTGCCTCGGCCGGGTCTACGGCGTGCAGCGCTCGCAGAAAGGCTCCCAGCTGGCGGCCGTGCTCGGCAGTGGGCTCCGAAAGGGGCTCACCGGCCACCAATTCGTGCCGGACCACCAGCGGTTCCGTCGTCACCACGTGGGGTTCTGGCACGTCGAGCGGCAGCTGCGGCGCGAGCCATGGCATCAACTCGGTTTCCATGCGCAGGCGATCGGCGACTTCCGGTCGCCGGGGTCTGCGCTCGATCCAGCGTCCTTCGACCAACGTCGCCGCACTGTCCCAGCCACCGTCGATGTTCACCGGTTCCGCCACACCACTGTCCACCGTTTCAGTAGAGCACGGGCATCCACCGATTAAATCCGGTCGCGGCCGCTGTCAATACTCACGACGACAGCGGGACGGCATCGCGGGAGCGGTCGCCGGAGGAAAGGGTTTCGAGCGTGGATACGACACCGAGGGCAGGACGCCGTGAGTGGATCGGGCTTGCGGTTCTCGCCTTTCCGACCCTCCTGCTGTCGTTGGACATGAGCGTGCTGCACCTCGCGGTGCCGCACCTCGCCGCCGATCTGCAGCCCACCAGCACCGAGCTGCTGTGGATCATCGACAGCTACGGCTTCATGATCGCCGGTCTGCTGGTCACCATGGGCACCCTCGGCGACCGGATCGGGCGCCGGAAGCTGCTGATGATCGGCGGCGCCGGGTTCGGCATCGGGTCGATCGCCGCGGCCTTCGCGCCCAGCCCCGCGATGCTGATCGCGGCGCGGGTGTTGCTGGGCGTCGCCGGGGCCACCCTGATGCCCTCGACGTTGGCGCTGATCAGCAACATGTTCCAGGACACCCGGCAGCGCAGCACCGCCATCGCCGTCTGGATGAGCTGCTTCATGGGCGGCATGGTGATCGGGCCGGTCGTCGGCGGCGTGCTGTTGGAGAACTTCTGGTGGGGCTCGGTCTTCCTGATGGGCGTGCCGGTCATGATCCTGCTGCTGGCGACCTCCCCCGCGCTGCTGCCGGAATACCGCGATGAGAACGCGGGCAAGCTGGACCTCGTCAGCGTGGGGTTGTCGCTGGGCACGATCCTGCCGATCGTCTACGCGCTCAAGGAACTCGCCAAGTACGGGCCGCAGGTGCCGAACATGCTGGCGCTGGTCGCCGGGATCGCTCTCGGCGTGGTCTTCGTGCGGCGGCAGCGGCGGATCGCCGATCCCATGCTGGACCTGCGGTTGTTCCGGGTGCGCACCTTCAGCGCCGCGCTGGGCATCGTGCTCGTCGGCGCGATCACCATGGGCGGCATCTTCATGCTGGTCAGCCAGTACTTCCAGCTGGTCGCCGGATTGTCGGCGCTGGAAGCCGGCGTCCTGATGATGCCGCAGGCCGGCGCGGTGGTGGTCGGATCGCTGATCGCGCCGCGGCTGGCCAAGCGGTTCCGGCCGGAGTTCGTGCTCGGTTTCGGCATGCTCGTCGCGGCCGCCGGGATTCTGCTGTTCACGCTGGTCGACGCCGGGAACGGGGCTGTACTGGTGACCATCGGCATCTCGTGCGCGAGCTTCGGCATGGGCCCGCAGGGCGTGCTCTGCACCGAGATGGTGGTGGGCTCCGTGCCGCCGCAGAAGGCGGGCGCGGCATCGGCGATGTCGGAGACCAGTGGCGAGTTCGGCATCGCGATGGGCATCGCATTGTTCGGCAGCCTCGCCACCGCCGTCTACCGCGGCGTGGTCGTGCTCCCGCCGGACCTACCGCCCGGCATCGCGGCCGAAGCCGCGGACGGGATGGCCGGCGCGGTGACCGCGGCGGGACGGCTGGCCGATCCCGAAAGCGTCCTCGGCCCGGCTCGGGACGCCTTCACCAGCGGTTTCCAGGTGGTTTCGATCGTCAGCGCGGCCGTCGTCGCGCTGTTCGCGGTCATCGGCATGGCCCTGCTGCGCAAGCGCTCCGGCGCGCAGGCGGAACCGAAGGCCAGCGAGCCGGAAGCGGCTGCGGTGTGAGGCGAGCTCAGCGGTCCGCGACGCGGTGGTCCGCCACCAAATCGCGGGCCTTGCCGATCAGAACGTCCGTCAAGTGCGCCGGGACGAGGCCGTACCGCTCGTCGTAGGCCGCGACGACATCGGCTTCGAACTCGTCCAGGGACGCGCCGGGCGACTCGGTGGTCACCGACCCCACCGAGTCGTCGTCGAAGGGCAGCTCCAAGTGCCGGTAGACGTCGGTCAGCAGCGGCCGCAGCAGCTCGTCGTCGCCGAAGATCGCCACCGCGCTGAACAACCAGGCACCGCGCACCATCCGCTGCGCGGTGCCGACCAGCTTCACCCGGCCTCGCGCGTTCACGCTGTGCGCGCCCGGGCAGTACTCCCCCGGCACCGCACCGACCTGCGCGCCGACACCGTGCTTGCGCAGCACGTCCGCCCACAGCTCGGCGTAACCCACGAACCGCTCGTCCATGCCAGCCAGGTAGCCGGGGTCGGGGCCGACGTGGTCGACCACGAGCGAGCGCTCGGTGTAGGCCACCGCGCGGCCGCCGGGGGCGCGCAGGACCGGCGTGAACCCGGCGTCCCGGACGGCGCGGACAGCGGCGGGGAAACCCGGCAGCAGGGCGTCCCGCCTGCCGAAGGCGACGACGCGGGTGTCCGGCCGGTACACCCGCACGGCCGGCCCCGCCTCGCCGCCGCTGACGCGGCGCAGCATCGCATGCGCGATCGCGACCTCCAGTGCCTGGTCCGAACCGACGCCGAGCGCGCCGCGAAAGAGCTCCACGCGCCGATTCTACTGGCCGGAAATCACCGGTCCGGCTACAGCGAGGTCGGGATGACCGGGTGCCGCTCGAAGAGGATCGTGCCGCGGACGATGGCTTCCTTGTACAGCGCGGCCTTCCGGCCGGTCAGCACCGCTTCGCGCGGGCTGTCGTCGGCGTGCACGAACTGGACCAGCGCGTCTCGCCTGCCGAGGCTGATGCACTGGTTGAGGTAGCGGAAGCGGATCGGCCTCGGCGCCCGCCCGGCCAGCCGATCGGCGATCGCCCGGGCGGCGTGCTGCGCCGACGGAAGCCCGGTCGCGCACGCCATCCGCAGCTTCTGCCCGCTCCGCATGCGCACCGCCGCCGCGTCGCCGATCCCGGTCACCTCCGGGTGCGAGACCGACCGCAGCATCTCGTCCACGACCAGCCTGCCCTGCTCATCGACGGCGAGACCGGCCTCGCGGGCAAGCCCTGGCACCGTGAAACCGGTCGCCCACACCACGGTGTCGGCGCCGATGTGCCCACCGCCGGCCAGCACAAGCCCGTCCTCGCGCACCTCGGAAACCCTCGCGTGTTCGAGCACTTCGACGCCGAGCCGGTCGAAGGTGCGCCGCAGGTAGTCGCGTCCGCGCCGGGAGAGCCCGGCGCCGAGCTCGCCCCCGTTCACGAGGCGGACCTTCAGGCCGGGATGCGCCTCGGCCAGCTCGGCGGCGGCTTCGATGCCGGTCAGCCCGCCGCCGACCACCGCGACGGTGGTGCTGTCGTCGATGCGTTCCCGCAGCCGCACGGCCTCGTCGGCGGTGGCCACGGTGTAGGCATGTTCCGCGACGCCGGGCACCGAATCCATGTCCGCCGCACTGCCCAGTGCGTAGATCAGCACGTCGTACCGCACGGCACTGGCCGAGTTCGCCAGCCGCACGGCCTTCTCCTCCGCGTCGATCGCGGTCACCCGGTCGACGACCAGGTGCACGCCGGTGCCCGCGATCAGGTCCGCCAGCGGCAGGTCCCGCAGCCGCTGCCCGGCGGCGAGCTGGTGCAACCGGACCCGCTCGACGAACCGGTCCTCTGCGTTGATCAACGTCACCGCGGCATCGGTCCACCGAGCCACGAGCTTCGCGGCGGCCAATCCGGTGTAACCAGCCCCGACAACCACAATCCGAATAGCCATGATCCCGTCCTCCCGAGGTCTGCGCTGCCACGCGCGAAGGAGGAACGGGACACCGGACCGAAGTGTGACATCATGTGACTCAGGTCACCAATGCGGGCAATAGTCGGATTGTTTCACTTCTCGGATTCGCCGATGCGAGCGGCAGTTCCGGCGTTCGGGGTATTGGTTGCGGCGGTCGTGTTGTCCGGGTGCCGAAATCTTGATCTCGGCCGCGCGCCACTTGTACGGTTCGGGTTCGCTTGTTCTCCTTGCGAATTGGAGGTTTCGCGATGGCCGCTCCTTCCGAATCCGCCCCCGCTCCCGCGCCGCCGAGCTGGACTCCGCCACTGGTCGAGCAGTACGAGACCCGTCCCGAGGTCACCGCCTACGCGCACGACGGCAATCGGTGACGCAGCCGCTGGCCGAATCCGAATTCCGGGAATCGCTGCAGCGGTTGGCGAATCGCTACTGGGCGCACCACCCCTTTCACCTGCGGCTGCACGATGGCCGCTGCAGCGCCGCGGAAGTTCGGCTCTGGGTGGCCAACAGGTGGTACTACCAGCGGCACCTGCCGCAGAAGAACGCGGCCATCGTGGCGAACTGCCCGCTGCCCGAGGTGCGGCGGATCTGGGTCGAGCGGATCGCCTTCCAGGACGGGGCCGGCGATGCCGACGGCGGCCTGCACGACTGGCTGGTGCTCGGCGAGGCCGTCGGCCTGCAGCGGGACGAGGTGGTCGACGAGCGGCACGTGCTGCCCGGTGTTAGGTTCGCCGTTGACGCGTACCTGGACTTCTGCCGCCGGAAACCGTGGATCGAGGGCGTGGCCGCGGCGCTGACGGAGATGTTCTCGCCCGGGCACATGGCCGACCGGATGGCGGCCTGGAAGCGCCACTACGACTGGATCGAGCCCGGCGGCCTGGCGTACTTCGAGCGCCGCATCCCGGCCGCCCGCGCGGACAGCTCCGTCACGCTCGGGGTCGTGCTGAAGCACTGCGTGACGCGCGAGCAGCAGGACGCCGCGGTGCGGGCGCTGTCGTTCAAATGCGATGTGCTCTGGGCGATGTTGGACGCCATCGACTACAAAGGACAGTCATGGGCGTGACCGTCGACAGCCGCCCCGGGTTGCGGCGCGGGGTCCGGTTCGTCCGCGACCGGGTCCGCGGCAAGCACGCCTTGCTGTACCCGGAAGGCGTGCTGCTGCTCAACGACACGGCGGCCGACATCGTGCGCCGGTGCGACGCCAGGCGCACGGTCACCGACATCGCCGTCGAGCTCGCCGCCGCGTACCAGGGCGCCACCGCCGAATCCGTGCTCGCACTGCTCGCAGACCTGGACCGACGCCGCGTGCTGGGCGCGGAGCCGGTCGGCGTCGCGGAGTCCGGGCAGCAGCCGGGAGCAGCGCGGGCCGGTTTGCCCCTGGGGCTGCTGGCCGAGCTGACCTACCGGTGCCCGCTGCAGTGCACGTACTGCTCGAACCCCTTGAACCTGGCCGACTACCGGGACGAGCTGGACACCGGGACCTGGTTGCGCGTCATCGAGCAGGCCCGGTCCATCGGCGTCCTGCAACTGCACCTCTCCGGCGGCGAGCCGGCGTTGCGCCGCGACCTGGTCGACCTCGTCGCGGCCGCCCGCGAGCACGGCATGTACACGAACCTGGTCACCAGCGGTTTCTCCCTGCCGCTGCGGCGGTTGCAGGAGCTCGCCGCCGCGGGCCTCGATCACGTCCAGCTGTCGGTGCAGGACTCCGCCGCGACGTCCGCGGACGTCATCGCCGGGCGCCGGGCGCACGACCGCAAGCTGGACACCGCGCGCAGCATCGTCGCGGCCGGGCTGCCGATGACCGTCAACGCCGTGCTGCACCGCGGCAACATCGGGCGGCTGCTCGACATCGTCGAACTCGCGGTGGGCTTCGGCGCCGAGCGCGTGGAGCTGGCCAACACCCAGTTCTACGGCTGGGCCTTGCGCAACCGCGCCGCGCTGATGCCCAGCCGCGAACAGGTGCAGCAGGCCGACGCCGACGCGGCGGTGGCCCGCGAGCGCTACGGCGACCGGCTGGAGATCGTGTACGTGGCCGCGGACTACTTCAGCCCGCGCCCCAAGCCGTGCAACTACGGCTGGGGCAACCGGCAGCTCGCGGTGGCGCCCAACGGCAACGTGCTCCCCTGCCCCTCCGCCGCCCAGCTTCCCGAGCTGGACGCGCCGTCGGTGCGCGATTCGGCGCTGGATTCGATCTGGTTCGATTCGGCGGCGTTCAACCGCTTCCGCGGCACCGGGTGGATGCCGGATCCCTGCCGCAGCTGCGCGCTCAAGGACGTCGACTTCGGCGGCTGCCGCTGCCAGGCCTACCAGCTGGTGGGCGACGCGGCCGCGACCGATCCGGCCTGCTCGCTGTCCGAGCACCACGACCTGGTCCGCGCCGAGTTCGAGCCGCGGCCCGCCGTTCCGAGGCGGATGTGATGCGGGTCCGCATCCTCGGCACCGCCGCGGGCGGCGGCCTTCCACAGTGGAACTGCGGGTGCCGGAGCTGCAGCCGGGCCGCGGAACTCGGCGTGGCGCGCAGCCAGGACTGCCTGGCGATCAGCGGTGACGGAGCCTCCTGGTACCTGGTGAACGCCTCACCCGACCTGCGCACCCAGCTGCTGGCCAGCCCCGAACTCCGGCCCGCGCCGGGCACCCGGCGCACGCCCGTCGAAGGCGTTCTGCTCACCAGCGCCGAGCTGGACCACACCCTCGGCCTGCTCACCCTGCGCGAAGCCGCCCGGCTGCCGATCTACGCCACCGCGACCGTCCACCGGGCTTTGCGGCAGGCCTTTCCGATCGCGGACGTCATCGGCAACTACACCGAGGTGCGGCAGGAGATCATCGCCGACCGCCGATTGCTGGCCGGCGGTCTCGCGGTCGAGGCCGTCGGCGTCAGCGACAAGCGCCCCCGCTACGCCCGCGAGCTGCCCGGAACCGACTGGGCCGTCGCCTACCGGTTCACCGGCTCCGGCCGCAGCCTGGTGTACGCGCCGTGCCTGCCCACCTGGAACGACGCGTTCGAGCGGATCATTGACGGCGCCGACGTCGTGCTGCTGGACGGCACCTTCCACACCGAGGACGAGCTGACGCACGCGTCCGGCAGCGATCGACCAGCCCGCAGCATGGGGCACCTGCCGATCCGGGCCGCCCTGCCGGAGATCGCCCGCCACCCGGCGACGCGCTTCTTGTTCACCCACCTCAACAACACCAACCCGCTGGCCCACCCCGACGCGCCGGAGCTCGCCGACGTGCACGGGGCCGGCGCGGAGATCGCCGCCGAAGGCCAGGTCCTGGTGCTGGACTGACCGTCCCCGATTTTTGCTCGCGCCCGATATCGGGTATGTGGGAGACGTGACCGACGAGCGGCTGGCGAAGTACCGGGAGATGCGCGACTTCACCCGCACCGCCGAACCGAGCGGCGACGGCGAGGTGCGCGCGACCGGTGACCGGTTCGTCGTGCAGCGGCACCGGGCCCGCCGCCGGCACTACGACCTGCGGCTGGAGCTCGACGGCGTGCTCGTGAGCTGGGCCGTGCCCAAGGGGCCGACGCTGGACCCGGCGGCGCGGCGCATGGCGGTGCAGGTCGAGGACCACCCGATGGAGTACGCCGATTTCGAGGGCACCATTCCGGCCGGCGAGTACGGCGGCGGCGACGTCATCGTCTGGGATCGGGGCACCTGGGATTCCGTGGACGAGGATCCGGCCGCCGCGATCGAGGCCGGGACGCTGCACTTCGACCTGCACGGCGAGAAGCTGGCGGGCCGGTTCGTGCTGGTGCGGCGCGGCGAGAAGCAGTGGCTGTTGCTGCACAAGAAGGACGAGCACGCCGAACCCGGCTGGGATCCGGAGGACCACCCGCGGTCGGTGAAGAGCGGGCGCACCAACGAGGAGGTCGCCGTCGCACCGGAGGCGATGTGGCGCAGCGACCTCCCGCCATCGGAGGCCGAAATTCCCTTGGGCACCAACACATCCCGCGCGGCGCAGCGGTGGGAGCCGCCCACCGCGGGCGAGCTGGCGGCGCTCGACGAGCTCGGCGCCAAGGGCCGCTGGCGGCTGGCCGGGCGGGATCTCGCGCTGACCAACCTCGACAAGGTGCTGTTCCCGGGCCACGACGGCGAGGCTCCCGTGACCAAGCGCGACCTGATCCGGTACCACGCGCTGATCGGCCCGGTGATGCTGCCGTACCTCGCCGACCGGCCGCTGAACTCGCACCGCTTCCCCAACGGCGTGGACCAGCCCGGCTTCTGGCACAAGGAAGTCCCGAGCCACGCGCCCGGCTGGCTCCGCCGCTGGCGCTACGAGGGCGCCGAGCCCGGCGACACGCAGTGGTACCTCGTGCCGGACAGCGTTCCCGCGCTCGCCTGGCTGGCCAACTACGCGGCGCTGGAGCTGCACGCCTGGACCTCGCGCGCCGCCGACGTCCTCCACCCGACCTGGGCGCTGTTCGACATCGACCCGGGCAGCCGGACGACGTTCGACGAGGTGCTCGTCCTCGCCCGCCTGCACCGGACCGCGATGGAGCACCTCGGCGTCGAGGCCCGCCCGAAGGTGACCGGGCAGCGCGGCATCCAGATCTGGGTGCCGGTCGAACCGCGCTACACCTACGCGGAGACGCGGGCCTGGGTGGAGAAGGTGTCCAAGGCCGTCGGCGGCATCGTCCCCGAGCTGGTCAGCTGGGCGTGGACGAAGCAGGACCGCCGCGGCCTGGCCCGGCTGGACTACACCCAGAACGTCATCAACAAGACGCTCGTCGCCCCCTACAGCGCCCGCCCGCGGCCGGGCGCGCCGGTGTCCGTGCCGCTGGAGTGGGACGAGCTCGACGACCCGGACCTGGCCCCGGACCGCTGGACGATCCGCACCGTCCTGGACCGGATCGCGACGGTCGGCGACCCGTTCTCCGCGCTCCTCGGCGTCGAACAGCGGCTGCCGCCGGTCTAGCGGGCCGCCGCGACCTCCAGGGCGGCCGGCTCGTGCAGGGTTCGCCCGAGCAGCCACGCGATGACCGGGAACACCAGCAGCGTCGTCAGCGCCGTTTGCAGCGACGTCGCCTCGGCGATCGCGCCGAGCACCGGCGTGGCGACGCCTCCGACGCTCACCGCGAGGCCGAGCGTCACACCGCTGGCGGTGCCGACCCGGTTCGGCAGGTAGTCCTGGCCCAGCGTGACGTGCAGCGAGAACGGGATGTACAGCAGGACCGCGGCAAGCGCCACGAAGACGTACACGGAGACACCGGGCGCGTAGACCACACCGGCGACCGCGGGGATGGACGCCGCGTACGACAGCCGCAGGGCGCGGATGCGGCCCCACACCGTGGCCAGCTTGCCGCCGAGCACGGTGCCCGCCGCTCCGCCGGCGAACAGCACGAACAACGCCGCCGCGCCCGCGGTCTCGCCGCCGCCCACGCGCTGCTGCACCCACAGCGCGACGAACGCGCTCAGTCCGATGTAGACGATCGACCGGGCGATGACGATTCCCGTCAGGCGGACGAAGACCGGCCAGTCGTCGCGGCCCCGATCGGCCTTGGCGCCGCCGGTCGCCGCGGAACCGGCGATCAGCGAGCGGAGCACGGCGGTGGTCACCAGCCCGCCGAGCAGGGCCGGGATGATCAGCCACGGCGAGGCCGGCAGGCCGCCCGCGGCGAGGACCGGGGTCACCACGATCGGCGCTAGCGCGAAACCGATGTTGCCACCGAGGGAGAACCAGCTCATCGCCAGGTGGTCGCCGCCGGAGGCGGCGCGCGCGAGCCGGGCCGCCTCCGGGTGGTAGGCCGCCACGCCCAGCCCGGACAGCGCGACCGCCAGCCACGTGAGGACGTACGAGTCGCCGACCCCGCACAGCGCCACGCCCAGCCCCGCGGTCACCATGCTCACCGGGATCAGCCAGGGCATCCGCACCCGGTCGGTGAGCGCCCCGAACACCGGCTGCACGACGGACGACAGCAACGTCGCCGCCAGCACGATGCCGGACACCGCGACGTAGCCGTACTGCCGCTCCAGCACCAGGAACGGGACGACGGCGGGCACCGCCCCCTGGTAGATGTCCACGCCTGCGTGCCCGACGGCCAGCAGACCAACAGATCGAGTTCTTCCTCGCGTCACGGTGCGATCGTCCGGCAGGCGGCGGTTGTCCCGCTTCCGATAAACTGCCATGTTGTGTCGAGAATCCGCCACACGCCGCGGGCGCCCACCGCGCTGCGGTTCCTGCCGCCCGGCTCCGAAGTGGATGCGCACCGGCACGACGACAACCAGATCGTCTACGCCGGGCGTGGCGTCCTGTCGGTGACGACGGACGCGGGCAGCTGGATCGCCCCCGGCACCCGCGCGGTGTGGGTTCCGGCGGGGACGGTGCACGAACACCGCGCCTACGGCGAAACGGACCTCCACACCGTCGGCCTGCCCACCACCGACAACCCGCTGGGGCTGACCTCGCCCGCGGTGCTGGCCGTCGGTCCGCTGCTGCGCGAGCTGATCCTGGCCTACACCGGGGAGAACGACTACGACGCGGCCGAGCGGGACCGCATGCGCTCGGTGCTGCTCGATCAGCTGCGCCGGGCTCCGCAGCAGCCGGTGCGCCTGCCGACCGCGCGCGACCCGAGGCTCGCCGCGGTGTGCGAGATCCTCGCCGGGGATCCGGCCGATCAGCGCACGCTTGCCGCGCTGGGCGCGCAGGTCGGGGCCAGCGAGCGCACGCTCAGCCGCCTGTTCCGGGCCGAGATGCGGATGACCTTCCCGCAGTGGCGGACGCAGTTGCGGCTCCACCACGGGCTGCGGCTGCTGGCCGAAGGCGAAGCTGTCACCACGGTGGCGCACCGGACGGGCTGGGCGTCCACGAGCGCCTTCATCGAGGTGTTCCGCCGCACCTTCGGCCACACGCCGGGCGATCGGCGCAACCGCTGAGTCATTCGGGCAGCCGAGCACCCTGGCGGTTGAGCTCGGCCCGCACCGCCTCGGTGCCGGCGTCGCCGCCGGCTGCGGTGAAGGCGGCCGCGACACCGGCCGCGTGCCCGGTGGCGAACGCCGTGCCCATGGCGCGCAGCGACGCGCCCGCGCCGCGGTCGCCGTCGACGGTGCGACCGGCGGCGAAGAGGTTCGGCGTGTCCCGGCTGTGCAGGACGTCCAGCGGAATCCCGTAGAAACCGGGGTCGCCGATGAATTTCCACTCCGACGGGATGCCCGGGCCCGGGTGGTACTCGATCGGCCAGGCGCCGATCGCGACCGCGTCGTCGACCGGGCCGGGCTGGAGCACCTCCTTCTCCGTGAACCGGTACCGGCCGACGAGGTGCCGGGACTCGCGGGTGCCCATCTCCGGCCCGGTGCTGACGATGTACGCCCCGCCGCAGCCGGGCAGCGAGCGAACCACCTGCAGGTACGCCTGCGCCTGCCGCCGGGCGCCGATCTCGGCGCGGGTGGTGTCCGCCGCGCTGCGCGCGTCGTAGCCCTCGTCGGCCAGGTAGGTGATGAGGTCGCCGGAGATCGGCATCCGCGCGATGAGCCCGCTTTCCGCGGTCAGGTCGGGCGCGCCGGCCTTCTTCGCCGCGCGCACCGCGGCGCCGATGGCCTCCCTGGTGACCTCGGCGTCCACGGGGATGCCGCCGAAGCGCACCCCGAGCGTGCCGTTCTGCACCCAGCCGTCGTTGCCGTAGCGGACCTCCGCCCCGGCGTGGTGGGCCAGGTCGGCCTCGCCGGTGGCGTCCACGAAGGCCGTCGCGGTGAACTCGTGGATCCCCGAGTGGTCGGCGACGCGCACCGCGGTGATCCGGTCACCTTCGCGGTCGGCGCCCAGCACGTGGGTGTGCAGCAGGACGTCGACCCCGGCCTGCGCGCACAGCTCGTCGAAGACGCGCTTGACGCTCTCGGGGTCGAAAACCGCCGCCACCGCGGTGAACCTGGTCGGCTCGCTGATCGCGCCCATCGCGCGCAGCGCCGTGATCACCTCGTCGGCGACGCCGAAGACGGCCTGCTGCTTGTCGTCGCGCGTGTAGAGGCCGCAGTAGGTCACCACGTTGCGGAGGGTCGCCGCGCCGCCGAGGCACGGCCCGCGCTCGATCAGCAGGGTCCGGGCACCGGCGCGGCTGGCCCCGATCGCGGCGGCCACCCCGCCGGATCCACCGCCGGCCACGATCACGTCGTAGTGCTGGGTCACGTTCGCTCCACTTTCCTCGTCAAGCAACAGCTTTGGCGGTGTCGCCTGTCTTGTCGTCGGCCGGCGGGGCGGCGCCGTGCTCCCGCACCCCGAGCATCAGCACCATGCCGAGCAGCGGTCCGGCGGCGAGCGTGGCGAAGGCCAGGAAGAACGATCCGGTGGCCTGGAAGACGACGCCGAGCACCACCGGCACGATCGTGCTGCCGAGCTGCCAGAACGCGTTGGTGGCGCCGGCCGCCGAACCGGCCAGCCGAACCCCGGAGAGGTTCGGGATGAGCGCGACCATCAGCGGGCTGTAGACGTAGGCGGCGATGCCGAGGAACGGCGCGATCCACATGAACGCGGTCAGGTTGGTCGCCGTGCCGAACAGCAGGAGGGTGACCACGAAGGCGCCGAGCACGATGATGGTCAGGACCTTGCGCTTGCCGCCGAACACGTCGCTGATCACGCCGATGAGCGGCTTGGCCACCACCGCCGCGATGCCGAAGATCGCGACGACCACGCCGGCCTGCACCGGGGAGACGTGACTGCCCTTGATCATCAGGGCGTTGGACCAGGTGATGAAGCCGTAGGTGCCCCAGAGCCCGCCGAACCCGGCCAGCCCGAGCAGGAAGAGATCCCGGTTGCGCAGCAGCGAACCCAGCTTCGGCACCTCCCGCGCCGAGGATTCGGCGCTCTCGGATCCGTTGCGCAGCAAGAAGAAGCACAGCACCGCGACGACCATCGAGGCCGCGCCGAACACGTGGTACGAGGTCTGCCAGCCGGAGGACTCGATGAGGCTCGGCACGATCGCGTTGGCGATCACCGTGCCCAGCGAGGTGGCGGTCATGAAGATGCCCATCGCCAGCCCGCGGTCCTTGGCCGGGAACCACTGCGAGATCAGCTTCACGCCTGCCGAGTAGTCGCACCCGGCGAACACGCCGATGCAGGCCTGGAACGCGATGCCCATCGCCACCGAGGTGGTCTCGCCGAACAGGATCATGAACCCGCCGGCCACGAACAGGGTGGAGGCGATGACCATCCGCCCGCCGAGCCAGTCGGTGAGGAAGCCGCCGCCCGCGTTGGAGATGACGTAGCCGACGTAGTAACCGGTGGCGAAGACGCCGAGTCCGGCCAGCGAGACCCCCAGGTGCTCGCCGACCGCGACAGACGCAGGTCCCCAGGTGGAACGGTCCACCGCGGTCATGGTGAACGCCGCCCAGGACAACAGGAGCACGACCCACCGGTACGGGTGGCGCACTCCGCTGGCGGTCGGGATGGGACTCATCGTTGAGCGCTCGCTTTCTGCGATCCGGTTGCGACGTCCTGCTCATGAGGCAGAGGTTCGGCACACCGAGACTGGCGCGCCGCCCTGCCACCGACGAGGATTCCAGATAGGACGTGCGACTTCGGGAAGTACACCTTCTTGACAGCGTGACGTCCAATACCACCTAATCAGATAGGCCATGCTTCGCAGGCATGACTACTGCATGGAGGTGAAATGGAACTGCGCCATCTGCGGTACTTCGTCGCCGTCGCGAGCGAGCGCTCGATGTCCCGTGCCGCGGAGCGCCTGCACCTGACGCAACCGTCGCTGAGCAGGCAACTCCGCCAGCTCGAACGGGACGTGGGCGTCACGTTGTTCGAGCGCACGCCGACCGGCACGACCCTGACCCCGGCGGGCATCGCCCTGCACCAGCACGCGCTGCTCCTGCTGCGCCTGGCCGATGCGAGCCGCGACGCGGCGCATTCGGCGAGCGAGCACACCCGCGAAGTCGTCGACATCGGCATCCCGCCGGGGCTGGCCGCCGACTGGGTCCTGGAGACGCTGGCGGCGCTGCGCGCCGATATCCCGCACGCGTCGGTGACGCTGACCGAGGCGAGCAGCACCGACCAGCTGCGCATGGTCCGGGAGGGACGGCTCGATCTGGGACTGGTGCACGAGCGGCCGCTGGCGCTGCGCGGCACCCGGCTCTTCGACCATGCCTTCGGGATCGCGGTGCGGGCCGGGCACCGGCTGGCGGGGCGCAGCACCTGCCGCGTCCGGGATCTCGACAACCTGCGGCTCCTGGCGCACGGCCGCGAGCAGGTGCCGGTCGCGCACGACCGGCTGATCGTCGCGGCGCACGACGCGGGCGCCGTCCCGCTGTGGCGGTTCGCTCAGTTCTCCGAGCACGCGCTGGCCTGCGCCGAGGCGACCGAGGCCGAGGCGGTGCTGCTCACCGAGCACTCCGCCCGGCGACTGCTGCCCGGCTGGCCGTGGGTGCCGCTGGTCGACCCGCCGCTGGAGCTGACCACCTGGGTGGTGTGGCAGGCGAGCACCCGGCCGGTCGTCGAGCAGGTGGCGGAGTTGATCTCGCGCCGCGCGGTTCGCCCGGTGGAGTGATCGAGCTGGCGCTGCCGAGGGGCGCCCTGTTGGCTGCTGATCATGCGAACCCGAACCCCATCGGCGGTGCTCGCCGCTGCCGCCGCGCTGTGCCTCGTCCCCGCCGCATTCCCCGCCGCGGCAGCGGAATCCGACTCGGCCCGGCTGCTGGGCACCTACGTGGTGCCGCACGGCCTGCAGGTGGACGGCACCCCGGTCGGCGGCCTGTCCTCCGTGGACTACGACCGCCGCAGCGGGGACTTCGTCTTCGTCAGCGACGACTGGTCGGACTACGCCCCGGCCCGCTACTACCGCGCCACCGTCTCGGTGACCGAGGACGGCGTCGGCGACGTGACGTTCACCGGCGCCCGGATCTTCCGCCGCCCGGGCGGCACGACCTACCCGACGATCGACACCTGGCGCGAGGAGCAGCACCGGACGCCGCGCGCCCTGCGGAACGTCATGGGCACCGTGGATCCGGAGGAACTGCGGGTCGACCCGCTCTCCGGCGACGTCGCCTGGACCAACGAGGGGCAGCGCAACGTCCCGGCCGACGGCTCGGCCCGCGGCACGGTGCTGCTCGACCCGGCGCTGCGGATCTCGCACCGCGACGGCTGGTACGTGCGGGACCTGCCGACCGCGCCGAACGAGAAGATGACGATGGGCGAAACGGGCCCGCGCGTCAACGAGACCTTCGAGGGCCTCGCCTACACCGCCGACGGCATGCGGATCGTCTCCGCGCTGGAAGGCCCGCTGGAGCAGGACGGGCCGCCGGCCAACGCCGACCACGGCGCCTTCAGCCGGATCACGGTGCACGACCGGGCGGGCCGCCCGATCGCCCAGTACGCCTACCCGGTGGAGCCGCTGTTCGCGCAGCCGCAGCCGCCGAACGACTGGAACACCAACGGGATCTCGTCGCTGCTCGCCGACGAGCAGCCGGGCCGCTTCCTCGCGCTGGAGCGCGGCTACGCCGCCGGCGTCGGCACCAAGGGCCGCATCTTCGAGTTCAGCACCGACGGCGCCGACGACGTGATCGACCGGCACTCGCTGGCCGACGGCGGGTTCCGCCCCGTGCGGAAGGAGCTGCTGGTCGACCTCGACGAGATCGGGCTGCCCTACACCGACAACGTGGAGGGCATCAGCTGGGGACCGCGCCTGCCCACCGGCGAGCGGGTGCTGCTGGTGGTCAGCGACAACAACTTCTCGGCCCGGCAGCAGACCCAGCTGATCGCCATCGCCGTCCCCTGACCTGGTTCACGACTTCAGGTGTTCGGCGAAGAAGTCCTCGATCCGCCGCCAGGCGTCGGCGGCGGATTCGGGGTGCGGGCCGGCGCCGGAGATCCGCAGGAGCGGGCGCATGATCCTCGGCGCGTTCTCCGCGTCGTTGAGGAACGAGTGGCCCGCTTCCGGGTATTCCTTGACGTCGTGCGGGATTCCGGCCCGTTCGAGGGCGGCGTCGAGCTTCGCCGCGGCGCCCTTCAGCATCCCGTCCCGGCCGCCGTAGCTGCCGACGACCGGGCAGGCCTCGGCGAGCGCGCGGTCGATGTCCTTGGGCAGCTGGCCGTAGTTCGCCGAGGCCGCGTCGTAGATGCCGCGGCCCGCGGCGACCAGCGCGAAGGCGCCGCCCATGCAGAAGCCGATGAGGCCGACCTTGCCGGTGCAGTCCGGCCGGTCGGCCAGCTCGGTGCGGGCCGCCTCCAGGTCGGCGTAGGCGCGGCCGCGGCCGGACAGCGCCGCGCGCATGGTCGGGATCAGGCAGCGCCGGGTGCCTCCGTCGGTGAACAGGTCCGGCAGCAGCGCCAGGTAGCCGGCCTCGGCCATCCGCTCGGTCTGCCGCAGCATGACGTCGTCGACGCCGAACGCCTCGTGGACGACCACCACGCCGGGCCACGGGCCGGGCCCGGCCGGCTTCGCGAGGTGACCGGTCAGCTTCCGGGAACCGCCGAGGGCGGTGCTGCGCGGGGTCAGGTCGATGGCCGTGGGTGCGGGCACGGAGTCCTCCGGGAATCTGCGGTGCGCTGGCTGATCAACACGACGATACGGCGGATCCCGGTCTTCGGGTGACGCGCGTCGCACTCCGATCTCCGGCGTCCGGGCACATCCGGTTGGCATGCTGATGTTGTCCTGAGATCCCGACCGGAGGGAAGCATGAGCACCGAACCCGACCGTCCCAGCAACGAGGCCGAGACGGGGAGGCACAGCCACGCCGCGCCGGAAGGCGCCGGGGTGCACCCGCTGATCGACCTGTCCCGCGATCCGCACCCGGGCGTGCCCGACCACGCCAAGCCGGACGAGGACTGACCAACACCACGAGGGGGGCACGCGATCGCGGCTGATCCCGCGGTCGCCGCCCTGGTCTCGGAAACGCGGCGCGGTCAGCGCGGCGCGTTGCGGAACGCGCCCCGGTACGCCGCCGCTGGGTGGCGGGGGTTCAGGCGCCCGTGGTGCTCGGCGACGTCCGCGAACAGCTTGTCGCGGAACGTTCCGGGCCGGTACTCGGTCTGCGCCAGGCCGCGGCGGCGCAGTTCGGGCAGCAGGCCCTCGATCACCTCCTCATAGCTGCCCGGGATGACGTGGTTGATGATGTTGATCCCGTCCACTCCCGCGTCCTGCCAGCGCTCCAGCTCGTCGGCGATCTGCTCCGGCGTGCCGACCAGCCGCATCCGCTCCGCCCGGTAGCGCACCATGTCCTCGATGGTCGGATTGCCGCCCGGCACCGAGTCGATGACGGCCTGCAGCACCCCTCGCCCGCCCTCGACCGCGAGGTCCTTCAGCGGGGTGTCGACCGGCGCGTCGCCGAGGTCGACGCCCATCCCGCCGAGCATGTGCGCGGCCAGGCCGTCGACCGAGAGGTGCTCGTCGTAGTCGGCTTTCCGCCGCCGGGCCTCGGCTTCGGTGCTGCCGACCACGAAGGACAGTCCCGCGAAGAACAGCACGTCCGCGGGCCTGCGGCCGTGCTCGACGGCCAGCGAGCGGACCGTGGTGGTGACCTTCCGGGCGCTGCCCGGCGAACCGGCGAACATGAACACCGCCTCCGCGTTGCGCGCCGCGAACGCCATGCCCGCCGGTGAGGTTCCCGCCTGGAACAGCACGGGCGTGCGCTGCGCCGACGGTGCCACCAGGTGCGGTCCCTCGACGGAATACCGCGGCCCCTCGTGGTGGATCTTGTGGATCCCGGCGGGGTTCGCGTGGCTGCCCGACTTGTCGCGCAGCAGCGCGTCGTCCTCCCAGCTGCCTTCCAGCAGCTTGTAGACGACGTCGACGTACTCGTCGGCCCACCGGTAGCGCTCGTCGTGCGGGGTGAGCCCGGGCAGGCCGTAGTTGCGGTGCGCGTTCTCCAGGGCCGAGGTGACGATGTTCCAGCCGGTCCGGCCGTCGGTGAGGTGGTCGAGCGTCGCGGCGCGGCGGGCGAAGGTGAACGGGTGCTCCTGGATCACCGAGCTGGTCCACGCCAGGCCCAGGTGCTCGGTCACCGCGCCGAGGGCGGAGATCATCACCGACGGGTCGTGCGACGGGATCTGCAGCCCCTCGGTGGCGAAGATGTCCCAGTTTCCGCGGTAGTTGCCGTACAACCCCACGACGTCGGCGAAGAACATCGCGTCGAACTTGGCCGCCTCCAACCGGCGGGCCAGGTCGGTCCACAGCGACAGCTCGTCGAACCGGTGCTGCTGGGCGTCCGGGCGGCGCCACTGGCCTTCCAGGATGTGCGAGGTGGTCACCATGACGAACGCGCTCAACCGCAGGCGACGGCGGTTCCCGGCGCTCACAGCCGCTTGTCCAGTCGTCGCGCGGTCAGCGTGCCGGTCAGCTGGATCAGCTGCACCAGGACGATCATGACCACCACCGCGGCGATCATCACGCCCGTCTCGTACCGGTAGTAGCCGTGGCGGATGGCGAAGTCGCCGATGCCCCCGCCGCCGACCAGGCCCGCGATCGCCGAGTACGAGACGAAGCTGACCACCATGATCGTGATGGACCCGGCCAGCGCGGGCCGGGCTTCCACCAGCAGCACGCTCCAGATCGTGCGCAACTTCGAGGCACCCATCGCCTGGGCGGCCTCTATCACGCCGGGGTCGATCTGCAGCAGGTTCTGCTCGACGAACCGCGACAGGTACGCGATGGCGTTGACGCACAGCGGCACGGTCACCGCGACGGTGCCGACACTCGTGCCGACGATCAGCCGGGTGACCGGGATCATCGCGATCAGCAGGATCAGGAACGGGAACGAGCGCACCAGGTTGACCACCGCGTTCACGACCTGGTGCAGCCGCGGCGCCGGGCGCAGGCCGCCCGGCCTGCTCGCCCAGAGCAGCACGCCGACCGGGACGGCGGCGAGCACCGCGATCGGCACCGTGATCAGCAGCATGACGGCGGTCTCGCCGAGCGCCTCCAGCATTTCGGGCAGGGCGGCGGTGATGCTGTCAGCCTGCATTGCTGTCCTCCAGGCTCCGTTCAGGCCGCAACCGGATGCGGTCGTCCAGCAGGAACCGGGCGATCTCGGTCTGCGGCCGCAGCGGCGAGCCGTCCAGCCGCAGGTGCTCGACGACCTTGCCGCCCTCCATCACCGCGACGTCGTCGGCGATCGCCCGGACCACGTTCATCTCGTGGGTGACCAGCACGATCGTGATTCCGAGCCGCTCGTTGACCTCCTGGAGGTAGCGCAGCACCGTGATCGTGGTGCGCGGGTCGACGGCGCTGGTGGGTTCGTCGCACAGCAGCACCGACGGTTCGTTGGCCAGCGCCCGCGCGATGGCCACCCGCTGCTGCTGCCCGCCGGAGAGCTTCGCCGGGTACGCGTCGGCCTTGTCGGAGAGGTCGACCACGGCGAGGGCCTCCGCGACCCGGGCCGCGCGGGCCGCCTTGCCTACTCCGGCGATGCGCAGGGCGAGCTCGATGTTCTGGGCGGCGGTGAGGTTGGCCAGCAGGTTGAAGTGCTGGAAGATCATGCCGATCTTGGTGCGCCTGCGGCGCAGCGCCTCCCCGTCCAATGTGGTCAGCTCTTCGCCGTCGACCAGCACCGCGCCGGAATCCGGCCGCTCCAGCAGGTTGATCAGCCGGACCAGCGTCGACTTGCCCGCGCCGGAGAAGCCGATGATGCCCTGCACCGAGCCGCGCGGCACGTGCAGGTCGACGTCGTCGACGGCGGTCAGCGGGCCGTCCGGGCCCGGGAACCGCTTGGTGACACCTCGCAGCGTGATCAACGTCCGCCGTCCTTCCACCACTGGCCGAGCTGGGCCCGCGGGTCCTCGGTCCACGGCAGCGGCGCCCAGTCGCCGTAGAACTTCAGGAAGAAGTCGCGGACCGGCGGGCTCTGCAACGCGGCCTGCAGCGCCCGCGCCTTCTCGGAGCCGGCCTCGTCCGTGCGCCCGCCGACGACGATCCGGTACGGGATGGCGTCGACGTCCTTCTCCCGCAGCAGTGCGTCGTCTTCGACGGCCAGCTTCATCTCGATCGCCTGGCGGGAGAACAGGAATCCGGCGTCGACGTCCGGCAGGGTCTGGGTGAGCGTCTGCTGGTCGACCTCGACGAACGAGTAGCGGTGCGGGTTGTCCACGATGTCGCGCTGGCTGGTGGTGACCACCTGGGCGCCGTCGCGCAGCTTCAGCCGGCCGGACTCGGCCAGCAGGTGCAGCGCCCGGCCGTTGTTCGCCGGGTCCACCGGCAGCGCGATCCGCGCGCCGTCGGGCAGTTGCGAGATGTCGTCGTAGCGGGTGGAGTACAGCCCGGCCGGGGAGCCGACGACGTAGAACAGCGGAACGACGTCGGTTCCGTTGTCTCGGTTGAAGGTCTGCAGGTAGGCGCCGTGCTGGAAGAAGTTGAAGTCCGCCTCTCCCGAGCTGACCGCGTGGTTCGGCTGCACGATGTCGGTCACGTAGCGCACGTCCAGCTGCCAGCCGCCGGCTTCGAGCTGCTTGCGGGCCAGTTCGAGGGGTTCGTGGTACGGCGGGCTGTCGGTGGCGACGATGGTGATGGTGCGGTCGTCGGCTGCGGACCCGCCGGCGAGCCCGCAGCCGGTCAGGGCCGCCACCAGCAGCCCGATCAGCGGGATCAGCCGCAGCGCGCGGAGGGTGGGGCGGGAACTGTGGTGCGGTTGGGACACTTTCTCGATGCTCTCTTCGTCAGATCTGGCCGTGCCGGGGAGGGCGGGTGCCGTTGAGGACGTAGCGGCCGATGTGCTGGACCTTCCAGCGGACCGGGTCGTGCAGGGTGTGCGTGCGGGCGTTGCGCCAGTGCCGGTGCAGGTTGGTCTCCGCGAGGCTCGACCTGGTGCCGGAAACCTCGAACAACGCGCTGCTCAGCTCGACCGCGACGCCGTCGGCGAACACCTTCGCGGTGGCCACCGCGATCGACGCCTCGGCCGCGGAGTCGGCGTCGAGGTCGGCGCGTGCCTCGTCGAGCGCCGCACCCGCCTCCTCCAGCAGCGCCTCGGCGGCGCGCAGCCGGACCGCGAGTTCGCCGAAGCGCTGGATGGTGAGCGGATCCTCCGCCGCCCGCTGGACTCCGGCTTCGCCCCAGGGACGGCTGCGGGTGCGCACGAACTCGGCCGCGTCGGCGAGCGCTCCCCCGGCGATGCCGACGTCGATCGCGGCGTGCAGGGCCTGCGCCAGCGCGCCGTGCAGTTGCGGGCGGTCGAACGTCAGGTGGTGCGGGACGATCCGGTCCGCGGGAACCCGGACCTGGTCGAGCTCGACGGTGCCGCTGGCGGTGGTCCGCTGGCCCATGCCCGCCCAGTCGTCGACGACGGTGACCCCGGCGGCGTCCCGCGGCACGTAGGCCACCTGCAGCCGGTCCCGGTCGTCCTTGGCGAGCACCGGGATCCAGTGCGCCAGCAGGGCCCCGGTCGAGTAGGCCTTCTTGCCCTGCAGGACGAAACCACCGTCCACTGCGGACGTCAACCTGGTCTGGATCTCCTGCACCGTGCGGCTGCCCGCCTCCGACTGCGCGTTGCCGAACCGCTTGCCTGCCAGCACCTCGGAGAAGAAGAACTGCCGCTGCTCGGCGGTGCCGTTCTCCCGGAGCACGTTGACGTAGGCGAAGTGGCTCTGCGGGATCTGCGCGATGTTGGGGTCGGCGGCGGCCAGCAATCGGAAGACCTCGACCAGGGTCCGCGCCGCGACGTCGGCGCCGCCGTGGCTGCGCGGCACGGTGATGCCCAGCAGGCCGCTCGCCGACAGTGCGTCGAGCTCCTCGTGCGGGATCAGCCGTTCGCGGTCGCGCTCGGCGGCACCGGTCGCGAACCGCTGCGCTAGCCGCGCCGCCAATTCCAGCGCCTCGGCGTCGTCGCGCACCAAGCCCGCAGTGCCTGGTTCGGCACCGACGGGCGGAGAGACTGACATCAAGAACTCCTCGAGTTGTGCGAATCGGATCGCGCCTGCACGACCGGGTGCCACTCCCGGTCGCGCAGGCGCCGCCGAGAAGCGGTCAGGTGTACCAAGTGGGTTCGGGGAGCCGGCCGAGCAGCGCGTAGCGCCCGACCTCGACCCGCTTGTACGCCACGGGGTCGTGCAGGCTGTGCGTGCGGAGGTTGCGCCAGTAGATGTCCAGGCCCACCGAACTCGCCGTCGCGCGCGCACCGGTCACCTCGAAGACGCGGGTGCCGATCTCCAGGCCGGTGTCGATGATGCGCTGCTTGGCGGCCGCGATCAGCACGGCGACCCGGCCACGCTGCTCCTCGGTCAGCGATTCGCGCTCGGCGTGCAGCAGCCCGGAGATCTCCGCGCCGGCCTTGTCGATCAGCGCCTCGGCCGCCCAGAGCTTGGCCTGCAGATCGCCGAACGCGTCGAGGATGTAGAACTCCTCGGTCGCCGATTCCTTGTTGTCCCCGCCGTAGGGCCAGGGGCGGGTGCGCTGCGTGGTGTACGAGATGCCCGCCTGCAGCGCTGCCTGGGCGATGCCCAGGTAGAAGTTGGCGAACACCAGCTGGATCACCGGCACGTTCAGCGTGTTGTAGGTCAGGGGCTGGAACTCCTTGTCCACGTATCCGGCCGCCGACGCCCAGGGGACCCGGACATCGTCGACCGCGACGCTGCCCGATTCGGTCAGCCGCTGGCCCAGGTTGTCCCAGTCGTCGCCGTACGAGATGCCGTCCTGCGCGGACGGCACGATCGCGAAGATGTGCTTGCCGGTGCCCTCCAGCACGCCCTCCAGCACCGTCAGGTCGGAGACCTTGCCGCCGGTGGAGAACGACTTCTTCCCGCGGAACACCAGCGTGTCGCCTTCGTCCGCGATGACGAGGTCGTCGTCGCGCGGGTTGACCGCGCCGCCGAAGAAGTAGTCGTTCGCGGTGTAGAGCTCCTCCACCGCCGCGATCTGCCCCGGGGTGCCGATCAGGCGGGCGGCCCACGCCCAGAGGTAGTGGTAGCCGAGCAGCTGGCCGATCGAACCGTCGCCCTTGGCGACCTCGCGGACCACCCGGTACGCCGTCTCCCAGGTCTGGCCGCCGCCACCGTGCTCGCGGGGGCCGAGGAGGGTCACCAGGCCGGCGTCCTTGAGCAGTCCCACCTCGACGTACGGGGTCCGGTTCGCGCGGTCGCGCTCCAGGGCGTCCTCGGCCAGGATGGCGGCGACCTCGCTCGCGCGCTCGATCCAGCCCGCCGCGGTGGTGGGCCTGGCGTCGTTGAAGGTGCGTTGGGTTTCGTTCGTGGTCATGGTCGTTTCCCCTTCGCTCAACGGGCGTTGCCGACGCCGATCGGGTCGCCGGTCCGGTCCAGTTCCGCTTCCAGGTCGCGGACGATCGGCAGCACGTGCTCGCCGAAGTGCGCCACGTCTTCGAGGTAGTGCAGGAAACCGAGCAGGATGAGGTTCGCGCCGCGCTTCTTGTACTCGACGATGCGGTGCGCGATCTGCTCCGGGGTGCCGATCAGGCTGGTGCGGAAGCCGTCGTTGTACTGCACGAGATCGGCGAACTCCGAGTCGGCCCACATGCCCTTGCCGTCCGAAGTGGACTTACCGGCCTGCCGGACGGCGCGCCGGAAGCCCTCGACGGCTTCGGCGTCGGCCTTGTCCACGATCTCCCGCAGCACCTCGCGGGCCTGCGCCTCGGTGTCGCGCGCGATCAGGAAGCCGTTGAGCCCGAAGCGCACGGTTCGCCCGTGCTCCGCCGCGACGGCTCGCACGTCGCTGACCTGTTCCTCGAAGCCGTCGAAGTCCTTGCCGTTGCTGAAGTACCAGTCCGAGACGCGGCCCGCCACCTGCCGGGCCGCGGTGGAGTTGCCGCCCTGGAAGATCTCCGGGTGCGGGCGTCCGGGCACCTGGTGGGGCTGCGGCCGGAGGCTGAAGTCGTTGATCCGGTAGAAGTCGCCGTGGAGGTCGAAGTTCGGCCGCGTCCACAGGCCGCGCAGCACCCGGATGAACTCCTCCGTGCGCCGGTAGCGTTCGTCGTGTTCGAGCCACGGCTCGCCGAGCCCGGTGAACTCGTCCTTGAACCAGCCGCTGACGATGTTCACCGCGAACCGGCCCTGGGAGAGGACGTCGGCGGTGATGCCGAACTTGGCGAGGATCGCCGGGTGCCACAGGCCCGGGTGCGCGGCGACGATCAGCTTCAGGCGTTCGGTGGCCAGCAGCAGTCCGAGGCTGAAGGCCGCCGGGTCGTGCTGCTGGGCGGCGCCGTAGCTGGAGGCGTAGCGGACCTGGCTCAGGGCGTACTCGAATCCGCTGTTCTCGGCCAGCACGGCGAGCTTCTTGTTGTAGTCGAAACCGAAATCGGTGCGCTGTTCGATCTTGCTGGTGACGAGGCCGCCGCTGACGTTGGGCACCCAGTAGGCGAACTTCAGCGGTTCGGCCGGAACGGCGTCGGACATTCTCATCTCCTGTCGCGCATGACGCGGCAGCGCACGCAGACGTGCGCCGTCGGGGCACGAGGTCGCAATTCACCTCGTGCGAAAAAGGGGAACCGGCGGGCAATTCCGCCGGTGCGGAGAAGGGAGGAGATCAGAAGTCGCGACAGGCCTGCGCGCCGACGCGAACCAGGTCGACGTGGCGGCGCTTCGTGAGCCTGTCTGCGGAGAGCACGTATTCATGCCACCAAAAACGGGCACCCGTGTCAACGGACGCACCATGCTTCCCACCTGACGGACGCACCTCATCAGGTGTCCCTTTTGGACAACTAAGGGGCCGTGAGCGCTTTGTGCCGCTACAGCAGCACAAAGTACTCACGGCCCCGATTCGCCGGGTGGCGAGCGCCGCACGTCAGGAGGTGGCGGCGGGCTCCCTCGAAGTGCCGGCGAACGGGATGCTCGCCGGGACGGCTTCCGCCGCGCCCGCCGGGTGCCGCCACAGCCCCTTGCGCTCCAGGATCGGCAGCACGCCTTCGCCGAACCAGTACGCCTCCTCCAGGTGCGGGTGGCCGGAGAGCACGAACTCGTCGATGCCGAGCGCGTGGTACTCCTCGATCCGCTCGGCCACCTCCGCGTGGCTGCCGACCAGCGCCGTCCCGGCGCCGCCGCGCACCAGGCCGACACCGGCCCACAGGTTGGGGTAGATCTCCAGGCCCGCGGTCGAGCCGCCGTGCAGGTCCAGCATCCGCCGCTGGCCCTCGGACTCGCTGCGCGCCAGCCCCTCCTGCACCCGCGAGATGGTCGCCGGGTCGAGCGCGTCCAGCAGCCGCTGCGCCTCCGCCCACGCCTGCTCGCTGGTGTCGCGGCTGATCACGTGCAACCGGATGCCGAAGCGCGGGGCGCGGCCCCGCTCGGCGGCGAGGCCGCGGATCCACTGGATCTTCTCCGCGACCTTCTGCGGCGGCTCGCCCCAGGTCAGGTACACGTCGGTGTGGTTGGCCGCGACGACGCCGGCCGCCGGCGAGGAACCGCCGAAGTACAGCTCCGGCACCGGGTCCGGCGTCCGCGCCAGCTCGGCTCCCTCGACCCGGATGTGGGTGCCGTCGAAGTCGACCCGCTCGCCCCGCCACAACGCCCGCACGACGTGCAGGAACTCGTCGCAACGCGCGTAGCGGGCGTCCTTGTCCAGGAAGTCGCCGTAGGCGCGCTGCTCGGCACTTTCGCCGCCGGTGACCACGTTGAGCAGCAGCCGCTGCCCGCTGTGCCGCTGGAACGTCGCGGCCATCTGGGCGGCCAGCGTCGGCGACAGCAGGCCCGGCCGGAACGCGACCAGGAACTTCAGCCGCTCGGTGACCTCCGTCAGCATCGCCGTCGACAGCCACGCGTCCTCGCACCACGCACCGGTCGGCGTCAGCGCGCCCTCGAAGCCGAGCTGCTCCGCGCTGCGCGCGATCTGGCCGAGGTAGGCCAGCGTCGCCGGGCGCGCTCCCGCCGCCGTGTTGGTGGTCGCCACCCCGTGGCCACCGCCGACGAGGTACCGGCTGTCGCCGTAAGTGGGCAGGAACCAGTGGAACGTCAAAGACATGCGCAACTCCAGGGAAGGCCGGTGATCGGAACCGACCACGGACGTCCATCGTGGACAGATGCGGCCGGGGACCGGCCGCGATGAGCGGAAGTCAGGTCAGCGGCGACATGCCTGCGCCGACACGCGGTGGAAATCCACGTGCCGCCGCCTGGTGAACCACGTCGCGACCATCACGCGGCAATGGCAGCAGAGGGCCCCCGGGGTGTCAACCGATCTCACCTGCCGGACCGACGCGCGATCTCCTTGACACGTGCTCGACCGCGTCCATAGCGTCGGCGCGTGCTCCGACCGGTACTGCTGACCAATCGCCACCACGTGGATCTGCTGCGGGTGGCCTCGGCGGCGTGTTCGGCGTCCTGACCCGCCCGAACCCGGAAGCACCGCCCCCAGGAGGCAGCAGCATGACCGCGGGTACGCACGTCGATGCGCCCGGAGCCCGTCAGGTGTCGGAGAAGGACGTCCGCACGGTGATCGTGTCCAGCCTGATGGGCACCACCGTGGAGTGGTACGACTTCTTCCTCTACAGCACGGCCGCCGGCCTGGTCTTCGACAAGCTCTTCTTCCCCACCGACAACCCCACCGTGTCGACCGTGCTGGCGTTCGCCACGTTCTTCGTCGGCTTCGTCGCGCGCCCGCTCGGTGGTGTCCTCTTCGGACACATCGGCGACCGGATCGGGCGCAAGCGGACCCTGGTGACCACGATGGTCCTGATGGGTCTGGCCACGGCCGCGATGGGCGCGCTGCCCACGTACGCCGAGATCGGCCTGCTCGCACCGATCCTGCTGGTGCTGTTGCGCGTGGTGCAGGGCCTGGCGATCGGCGGCGAGTGGGCGGGCGCGGTGCTGATGGCGGTCGAGTACGCGCCGCCGGGCAAGCAGGCCCGCTACGGGGCCTGGCCGCAGGTCGGCCTCGCGCTGGGGCTCGGACTGGGCACCGGGTTGTTCGCCCTGCTCGGCAACCTGCTGGACGACGAGCAGTTCCTGGGCTACGGCTGGCGGATCGCGTTCGGGCTGAGCATCGTGCTCGTCGTCATCGGGCTGGTGATCCGGTTGAAGGTCGCCGAGACGCCCGCCTTCGAGGAGGTCCGGGCGGCCCGGGACACCTCCAGCGCGCCCTTCCTGGACCTCTTCCGCGACCGCACGGCGCGGCGCAACACGCTGCTCGGCCTGCTCTCACGCTGGGCCGAGGGCGCGGCTTTCAACACCTGGGCGGTGTTCTTCCTCGCCTACGCGACGTCGACGCTCAAGCTCCCGCGCACCGACGTGCTGGTCGCGGTCATGCTGGCGGCGATCACGCTGGCCGTGCTGCTGCCGGTGTTCGGCCGCCTCGCCGACCGGTGGACGCCGCGCCGGACCTACGCCTTCGGCGCGGCGCTATTCGCGCTGTCGGTATACCCCGCGTTCCTGGCCTTCCAGACGCGCGACCCGGTGCTGATCGGCCTGGTGATCGTCCTGGTGCTGGGCGTCGTCCACGCGGTCCTCTACGCGCCCCAGGGGACGCTGTACGCGCAGCTGTCCCCGGTCCGGCTCCGCTACACCGGGATGTCGTTCGTGTACCAGTTCTCCGGCATCTACGCGTCGGGCCTGACCCCGCTGATCGTCACCGCGCTGCTGGCCGCCGGCGGCGGTTCGCCGTGGTGGGCCTGCGCCTACCTGGCGTCCACCGGCGCGATCGGTGCCGCCGCCACCCTGGCCCTGCGCCCGCGCGACCTGTACTTCGGCCGCTCCGGGTCGTGAGCGCGAAGGCCGGTGAGAACCGGCTTTCGCGCAAAACACCCCCCGGCACCCCCGGCCCGGGCCGACCGGGGGACACGCCCAAACCCGGAGCCGGGGGGT